>JAAXID010000032.1 GCA_012270545.1 Anaerolineae bacterium
ATCGAGACCGCTGCAAACCTGTCCGCCCGTTACATTCCTGATCGCTTCCTGCCGGACAAAGCCATCGACCTGATCGACGAGGCGGCCGCTCGCCTGCGCATGTACAAAAGTCCGGAAGCGGCCTCTGTCCGCCGCGTCATGGACGAGCTGGAAGAAGTACATGAAGACATCGAATTGGCTGAAGACACCGGTGAGCCGGAAGAAGCCGAGACGCTTCGCTTGCGCCGCGAATCGCTGGACGCCCAGTTAGCGGATATCCGAGACAATTGGAACGAAGAGACCGGGCAGCCGCGCTTGGTTGGCGAGGATATCTCGGAGGTAGCGGCGATGTGGACGGGTATTCCCGTCACGCGCATTGCAAACGAAGAGAGCGAGCGCCTGATGGAGATGGAAGACAAGCTGCATGAGCGTATTATCGGGCAGCATGAAGCCATCGTCTCCATCAGCAAGGCAGTCCGACGCGCCCGCGCCGGGTTGAAAGATCCCCGCCGGCCCATCGGCTCCTTCATGTTCCTCGGTCCAACCGGCGTGGGAAAAACCGAACTGACCAAGGCGCTGGCCGAGTTCCTATTTGGTAGCGAAGACGCGCTTATCCAACTCGATATGAGCGAGTTCATGGAGCGCCATTCGGTCGCCCGTCTTGTTGGCGCGCCGCCCGGCTACGTCGGCTACGAAGACGCGGGCCAATTGACCGAGGCCGTACGCCGCCGTCCCTATAGCATCGTCGTCTTCGACGAGGTGGAGAAGGCGCATCCGGAAGCCTTCAACATGCTGTTGCAAGTGATGGAGGAAGGCACGCTAACTGACGCGCGCGGCCGCCGCGTTGACTTCCGAAACGCGATGATAGTCATGACGAGCAATGTCGGCGCTGAGTTGATCAAACCGAATTCGAGCTTGGGTTTCAACACGCAGCTGGATGCCGACAAGCTCGACGAGGAACAGTACGAAGACATGAGCCGCAACGTGACCGACAAATTGCAGCGCATGTTCCGGCCCGAATTCCTCAACCGCGTTGACGCCACCATCATCTTCCGCTCGCTGAGCCGCGACGAGATCAAGCAGATCGTCGATCTCGAATTGAACAAGGTGCGCGAGCGTCTGCTTGAACACGCCATCACCCTCGAAGCGGCTGATGGCGGCATCGAATGGCTGGCGGAAAACGGCTACAACCCCGAGTTTGGCGCGCGTCCACTGCGCCGATTGATCCAAAACGAAGTCGAAGACCGCCTCTCCGATGGCATCCTGTCGGCTGAGTTCGGCTTGGCGAGCATCGTGCGGATAGATATGGACGATGACGGCGCGCTGACGATGTACACGGTCGAGGAAGAAGAAGTCGCTCCCGAGATTGAAGCGCAGGTTTAGCCCAACCCGTTTCATTACGAAAATGAAAAGCCGCCAAGTACTATGGAGGCGGCTTATTTATTGTCAACCGTATGGATTGGCGCGTTAGACACAACTTTTGCGCAAGTGTCCCTGCCAATGCTCACAATCAGATTATCACACGACATGAAAACAAAAGCGAACTGCCCTACATCAGTCCTCCGAATCAGATTCTAGCGCGAACTCACGTTCCTGGTTTCATACTGTTCTTGATGAATGCGAGATCATCCAGCGCCAGCGTTAGAAGCTCTTCCAGTCGCTCCATGCGCGTTTCTAGTCGCTCAAATCGCCTGGAATGTTCCTGTAAGATCTGCATCGTATTCTGCTGTCCTTCAAGCAAAGCGCTGGTAAGTCGCTCCAATTGGCGGAAGCGCATTTCCGTGAGATCGTCGAGTTGTTCTTGTGCCATGAGTTCCACCCCAATTGAACCACGACGCTGATTTATGTAATATTAGCATGGGCTGCGTCATTTTACAATTAAAGAGGACTGCCTTGCGACAGTCCCCATAAACGTTACGTTTTGTGGCGTGGAGCCGGCTTACATCATGCCGCCCATGCCACCCATGCCGTCCATGCCGCCAGGGGGCATCGGCGGGGGCGCCTCTTCCGGCACATCCGTGATCAGCGCTTCCGTGGTCAGGATCATTGCGGCGATCGAGGCGGAGTTTTCAATCGCGCCGCGGGTCACCTTAGCCGGATCAGGGATGCCAGCATCGATCATATCGCCATATTCGCCGTTCATGACGTTGAAGCCGACGCGATGGTTGCTGTTGTCGTCCTGGGCGCGGCGAACGTTCTGGATGATGACCGCGCCATCTTCGCCGGCGTTGGCGGCGATCTTGCGCATCGGCATTTCCAGCGCCCGGCGCATGATGGTAACGCCGGTGTTCTCGTCGCCGATTTCCATGCTCACGCCGTCCAGCGAGCTCATCGCGTTGATCAAGGCGACGCCACCGCCGGGCACGATGCCTTCTTCTACGGCGGCGCGGGTCGCGCTCAATGCGTCTTCAACCCGGTGCTTCTTCTCTTTCAGCTCGGTTTCGGTCGCGGCGCCAACGCGGATGACCGCGACGCCACCGCTCAGCTTGGCCAGGCGTTCCTGCAGCTTTTCGCGATCGTAGTCGCTCGTGCTGGCGTCAATTTCGCGGCGAATCTCTTCGATGCGGCCGGCGATCGAGCCTTCTTCCCCGGCGCCATCGACGATGACCGTATCGTCCTTGGTGCTGACGACCTTGGCCGCCCGCCCCAAATCCTGAACGGACACGCTATCGAGCTTGCGGCCCGTCTCTTCGCTGATGACGGTGCCGCCCGTCAGAACAGCGATATCGCGCAGCATAGCCTTGCGGCGGTCGCCAAAGCCAGGCGCCTTGACGGCCAGCACATTGATCGCGCCGCGCAGCTTGTTGACGACCATGGTGGCCAGCGCTTCACCGTCCACATCCTCAGCGATGATGACCAGTTCACGCTTGCCGATCTGATGCAGCTTCTCCAGAATTGGGATGATATCCTGTGCCGCGCTGACCTTCTTGTCGTGGATCAAGATATACGGTTCTTCGATGCTGGATTCCATCGTCTCGCTGTTGCTGACAAAATAGGGGCTGATGTAACCGCGATCAAATTGCATGCCTTCGACGTATTCGGTCTCGAATTCGAGCCCGCGACTCTCCTCGACCGTAACGACGCCGTCCTTGCCGACCTTGTCCATCACCTCGGCGATCAAATCGCCAATTTCCTTGTCCTGCGCCGAAACGCTGGCGACATTGGCGATCTCATCCCTGGTCTCAATTGGGGTCGACTGGTCCAGAATATTGCCAGCGACGATGTCGGCGGCGTGGATGATGCCACGCTTCAAGAGCATCGGGTTCGCGCCGGCCGCCACATTTTTCAAACCTTCGCTGACGATCGCCTGCGCCAAAACCGTAGCGGTAGTGGTGCCATCACCGGCGATGTCATTGGTCTTGGTGGCGGCTTCCTTCAGAAGCTGCGCGCCCATGTTTTCGTAGGGATCTTCCAATTCGATCTCTTTGGCGACTGTGACGCCATCATGGGTCACGGTCGGCGCGCCGAATTTCTTGTCCAGCGCGACATTGCGCCCCTTAGGACCCAGGGTCGTGCTGACCGCATTGGCGACTTTGTCAACGCCGGATTGCAGCTTGCGGCGGGCATCTTCCTTGAATACGAGTTGCTTTGCCATGGATTCCTCCTGAATAGTCTCTCTGTAGAGCGATTGAAACGAAGACAGCCGAAACCCGTCTTAGGCTTCGACAATGCCGAGGATGTCGGACTCTTTCATGATGAGCATGCTAACGCCATCAAGTTTGACTTCGGTGCCGGCGTATTTGGCGAACAGAACGCGGTCGCCTTCCTGGACATCCATCGGAATGCGTTTCTCGCCCTCTTCATCATACTTGCCTGGGCCCGCTGCGCGGACCAAACCCTGCTGCGGCTTTTCCTTGGCCGTTTCCGGCAATACAAAAGCGCCACCTGCGAATGTTTCTTCGGATTCCACCGGCTCAACCAAGACGCGGTCACCCAGCGGACGAATCGAGACAGGCATTTTCATCTCCTTCTTGACTAAACTTACCTAGGTACACACAACTTCTACCGATCGAATATTGGCACTCGGCACGCATGAGTGCCAGAAAATCTGGCATAACTTATCATATCGCTGGTCAATAGTCAACGGATTTGGCAGAGATTCGAGGGGATTGCCAAGAATAATATGAATTTCTTATGTTGTTGTGCCGGTCAAGGCGCCAAATCTTCAGCGATGACGATCGATTCGACTCGGTAGAAATAGGGGGACACGCTGTCAAAGGCATGCCCGTCGGCGGCGATGAATCCGGACAAATCAAAGCTCAGCGGCGCGACTTCAATTTCTCTTTCGCCGCTTTCGCGCGCTTGAATGATGTGCTGGTGGCGCTCATCCCACTCCCTGGCATAGGTTGCGAAATCCGGGATCAGCCTCGCCTGATTAGCTACGACGCCAAGCGCTATACCGACAACGACAATTGTGCTCGCTGCCTTGAATGCGTTAAGCCAGGCCAAATCAACCTGTGTCCATTGAAAGACGCGCTGCATCTGGACGCCTATGCACAGCCCCCAGACCAACCCCGCCAGCGCTTGTATCAGCGCGGTGGAAGACATAACGCGGGCATATACGACGCCATTGAAGTAAAGCCCGGTGACGATCGGAACCACGATAGAGACCAGATTCAGTGCAATTGCCAAGATTGCGGCTCGCCCAACCAGCTTTGTCCACTCCTCATCCTCGCATGACAACAGCAAAGCCAAAAGGCCGCCGAGCCAGACCAATGCTGTTGCAAACAGATAGCCCGATATCGTCCAGTTTTCACGCGGCAACTGCGCAAAGGCCGCCAGCGCAAGCACAAAGCACAAGATGCCAGCAGCCAAGCGCACCAGACGCCAGCCATACTCGCCGAGCCAAGCCTCTATCTGTTGGCGCCGCAAAATCATCAGCAGAAACATGGCGAATGAGAGAATGGCGCTAGTCAAGGCCACAGCGCTAGCAAACAAAATCGTCTCGCCAAGCGCCGCGTTATCACGTAAGCTGTGCCACAAAAATGGAATGTATCCGACCTGCATCAGTAGCCCAAGCGCAAGCGGACCTCTCGCCATTGACAGATTCCGACCCCTTGGCCGCCTCACTTGCGTTCGGCAAACAGTCAATGCCAATGCCAAACCAGCCGCCAGCATGAGCGCGAAACCGACGATGCCGCCCGGATGCCCGATGTATTCGAGCGATGTTTCGAAGGTCTTGAGGACGAGATGGCCGGCAGTCCGAATCGGCTGAAAAACGCTCCCGCTCGCCGCGCTGCTAATGCGGTAAGACACGCCGGGCGCTGACAGCTGCAAGAGCAGAGCGGCCAGGCTGCCACACCAACCCGCCGCCAAAAAAACTATTATGCTCTTGCGCTGTGAACCGAGGTCAAAAACGTAGATTCCAGCCAGAAGCAGCGACAGATAGACAAACTGGAGTGCGACGTACATTTCTGAAAAGCCGCCAATAACAAGGCAGCCCAGCGAGCCTGCCGCGGCCGCCAGCGCATCGAATCTTCTCGCGCGCGGTCGTCTTGCAATCACGAAAACACATGCGAGATAAATCAGCAGGCCGCCCACTGGAAGCGTATTGTCGACGCAGGCTGTATACCAGTAGATCGATTCCCAGGTATAGAAGGCGTTGACCGCCGCGCCCGCTGTTAGCGAAGCCAAGACGACGCTGATTAGAATTCGGTTGCGGCGGATTCGCAGCTCGGCAAGCGCCAGCCAGATCAACCAGAAAAGACCGACCCACCACAATGCCATAACGACTGAAGGGAAAACGCGCGGGATATGGGGCGGCGCTCCCAAGGGTACAATCACATCATGAAATAGGATGCCACTGAAACTGCCATCCCAAGTGTTCCACCAATACAAGAAGTTGATCCGCCCGCCAAGCTGCATTGCGGTAGCAAAGCGGGCATAGTCATCGCCCATCATTCGGCTGAATTGACCGAGGTACGCGAAGAGCAGAATTGGCAGGGACGCCAGCAGCGCCACCAGCCATTTGGCCAGCATTCTATAATGGCTGCGAAATCTTGCCCTCATGTTTGGCGGTACGATCCAACTAACCAGCAAAATCCGAAATGGTTAACTCCGACGCCGCCCTGTTGCCCACTTGATCGTAGGCGATCGCGCTGAAGACAATCTCGCCGACGCCATCCAGCTCAGCTTCGTACTGATAGGGCCAGTCGCGATCTTCGCCCAGCAACTCCCCATCGCGGAAAAACTCGACCCGTGAGATCGTGAGGTTATCCCTGACATCGGCCAGTAGCGACACAACGCGCTGAGCTGGATATCGTATCCCGTTAGTCGCCTCGCGGGTTCGCAGCTTCACCGCCGGGGGACTGTTGTCGAAGGTCAGCAATCGGGTATCGGTCTCCACGCTGCCGTCGGCGAAAGTCACCGACAGGCGCAAGGTATAGATGCCGCTGAACAAGGCCGTCTCCCAGGTCGTGGCAAGCTCGCCGCTGGCGTCGAGGATCTGCCGCTCGCCGATACTGAGCCAGCGGTCGGGATTGACCTCGGCGCCATATTCCAGCAGCCAGCTCTGGGCGCCCGCTTTGTTCACAATAGCGGCGATCTCAACTGTCGCCCCGGCGTAGGCATAATCCGCCGGCGATATGAATCGAACCGGTTTGGCGCTCTGTAGGCCACTATCCGTGCTATAGCTGCTGGGTGGCAGTGGCTTGCCGTTTTCCAGCCACCAGTCCATTATTTCCTCCGGCGGAATGAAGTAAGCTACCGATTCGCGCAGCTCGCCGGGCGTGTTCACCGTCGCCAGTTGTCCGTTCACGCGATTGACTTCGAAGGTCTGCCAAAAGTGATCGCGCTGCAGCTGTGAACCAGTCGGCACGATCTCCCGCCGCGTCGGGCAGTGAGACGTCCTCGCCGGCAAAAGACCGGAGATTTCGCAAACCAAAAACTCCTCGATATCAGCGGGCACAGTCCAATCCCGGGCCGGCAGCTGACGATGCTCGTGGGCGTATTCCATCAGCGCTCGCCAGGCCGGCGCCGTGCCAGCGCGTTCATACACATCGAGGCTGAGTGGCGCTCCATCCGCGCGACCGGCATGCACCGCCAGCGCTAGATCAGGCGTATAACCCACGGTCCAGCTGTCGCGATTGTCGGCGCTCAAGCCGTCGACGACGGCGGCCGGGCGGGAGATCCGCAAGTGGGTTTCCTTCCCCGGCAATACTTTATCCCGCGCTTCAGCATCGGCCAGAATGTCATTCACCATATAAGCGGCGCTCGGCTCAATGATGATGGACTCATTCGCCCGTGGCCCGTCGCCGTAGGACCAAAGCACAGTCCCGTCCGCATCTTCTATCGCCAATATCGCGACCGGATCGCGGCTGCGAAACCCCGCCTCAATCGGCGTGATCGGCAGGCCCCTCATCGCGCCCGTGGCTGCCAGAACACTATAGGCATACGCGGCATCTATGACCGAGACAGCGTCACCCCGCTCCAGCAGATCCAGCTCATGTCTGCTCGCGTCCAGGCTATTGAAGCCAAGCGCCTGCGCCGTCCGCAGCGCCGCCTCCAGGCCGGTCTTGCTCGCCACCTGAACGGCCGGCGGCAGCAGGCCCCCCGCCATCGCATCGCGCAGATTCAGCGGGCCGCGATAGGCGTCATCGGGATTCAGCGGCGCATATATCAGCTCGGCAGACCGCCCGGGGAAAGATTGCGGCAGATCGTACACCATCGAGGCCGGCGTAAACTCGCGACGCAGAAAAGCATTCATGTAAACGAATGGCTGCAGCACAATTGCGGGCTGATGGCTGGCGGCCAGCGCATCCCCTACCATGCTGAGTATCCTTCCGCTGCTGACCTCAAGAAGCGCCAACGCGCCAACATCGGGGAGTGCGGTCCTTTCTGTCTCAGGGGTTGTAAGCTGCTCCGCCGCGGCGCAGGGGGAGCCATCCAGAGCGCTGACTTGGCCAGAACGCTCCAAATGCGCGCGCATGACACATTCCGACTGCAGCTGCAGAGCCATGTCGAGAGACGTGGTGATGCGCAGCGCGCCGCGCGCCATCAGTCTGGCGCCGTCATATCCTCGACGATTCAGAATATCTTCCGCCTGCCGCCGCGCATAATCGCTGAATGCGGGGGCGATCTGTGCCCGTCGTACTTCAGCCTTGCGCAAGTTGAGGTCGGTGGTTGAAGCCTCATCGAATTGCGCCTGATCGATCAACTCGGCGTCGAGCATCCGGAATAGCAAATCGGCGCCCCGCTCGCGCGCCTTCACAGTCGCGTCGATCGGATTGAGGGCGGGCGCTTCGACGATGGCAGCCAGCAGAGCCGACTCGGCCAGAGACAGAGAGGCCGCCGATTTACCCAGGTATACTTGCGCAGCCGCCTCTATCCCGAAGGCGTCGCGCCCGTAATAGCTGCTGTTCAGCCGCCATTCAAGCAGGTCCTCTGGCGAATGGGTGCGCTTGCTCTCGGCGACAAGTACGATCTCCAGCAGGCTCGCATCCAGCCCGCTCGACATCGCCAGCGGCAACAGCGCATCGCGCACAAGATTCCGGCTGATCCCGCTCTCCGGCGTCAAAGGAAAACCGATAACATAACGCCAAACTTGCAGCATGGCATGTGTGGGATCGAAGGCGTCGGCGCCTGGCGACAGGTCGCCGTCTTCAGCCATTAAGGTGGCGCTGATGAGATGCGGCGGCAAGTCCTCTAGCTTCAGCCAGCGACGATTCTCGCCCAGCGGATCCGCGACAGAATAGATCAGCCTGGCGCCACTCTCATCATAAAAGCGCGTTTCGCCCCGCTCGTCACCAAGAATTACAGTCTCCTGTGGTGTGGGCATATAACTTACGGCGGAGGCATATAGCCAGAGCGATATTCCCAGCGCGCCCAGCAGCGGCGTCAAAGCCAGCGCGAGCGGAATGCCGACAAGGAGCGCGAACCAAAACGCAGAACGCTTCGTCTCTCGAGCGCGCCGGCGTTTTCGGCTGTGTCGGCGGCGGATGATGTGCGCGACAGCGGGCATGGCTCGGCCTAATAGATCGTGAAGGCTACAGGGTCAAGTGTACTTGTTTTCCCTGAGGCCGCGACCACGTCATTGCTCAGTCTCGCCCGATCCCCTTATCGCAATCGCGATTTAGCGCAGACAGGCAAGAAAAAGCGGCCCGCGCAAATCTGCGTCAGCCGCCTCTACGCCAAGCACCGCGCGTCTTATATGGAATCCTGAAAAGCCTGCAAGCCTTCCCAATCGCCCTTTGCCGCGAGCTCAGCCTGCCTGGGCAGCGTTTCCAGGCCGACCGGCGCCGCCCTGCTCGCCGCGCTGAAGATCGCCCGCAGCTCGTCGGCGGATGTACCGGCCAGCGCCGCATAGGTGCGTATGCCCGCGTCGTTCAGAATCCGCTGATATCCCGCCGCGATTCCCTTGAGCTTGGTCAGGTCCTCCGGCTCGACGCTCGCGGCCGGCTGCACGTCCCGTCTAACTTCACGACGCTTCGCCAGCGCTTCCGCTTCGGCAGCGGCGTCCTCGGCCGCCTTGACCGCATCGTCGGACTCCTCCGACATGGCATCGCGGCGTATCCAGATCCAAAACAGAATCGCCACCGCCAACAGACCGAGCGACAAGGGGAACATATCACGCCCGCCCGCTGGCAGGATCACGGCATTCAAAGCCACAATCACCGCGCCGACCAGCGCCATCACCGCCAACATACTCTTCGCATTCTGATTGAGCTTCATAGCGCCTTCTAACCTACCTTGTCAATTGGAATAAGGCAGATTATAGCATAAGCGACACTAAATTGGCGTGGACGCCGGTAATAGCGAAAGCCACATCACAATATTACATTCAGGCGGCGACGGCTTTTTAGCATGGCGCGCCACGTCCGGCGCTTCTACTTGACAGTTCGAACTT
>JAAXID010000178.1 GCA_012270545.1 Anaerolineae bacterium
TGGGCGGCGACCAGCAGCGCCGCTTCCGTGCTGTCACCGACCACTTTGACCTGATCGGCGCTGTCCATTGTTTCGAGGTAAACGTTGGTGGAGAGCGCCATCGCCTTCAACATGCGCTGCGCCGCTTCGTCATTCTCCGCATCAACCGGCTTGCCCAGATTGGCCGGATCGTGCGTACCGAGCGAGACGAGATTGCCTTTGGGCAGGTAACCGGTGCCTTCGACCTTGATGTCATCATGGCGTGGCAAAACGAGATAGGTCGCCGTCATCTCGTTCTTTGTCAAGGTGCCGGTCTTGTCGGAGCAGATGACATTGACCGAGCCCAACGTCTCGACCGCGGGCAGCCGGCGAATCAGCGCGTTTCGCTTGACCATGCGGTTGGCGCCCAGGGACAAGCCAATGGTGACGAGCGCCGGCAACCCTTCCGGCACGGCGGCGACGGCCAAGCTGATGGCGATCAAGAACATCTGCTCCGCCGGAATACCCTGCACCCAGAAGCCGACAATGAAGACAATAGCGACAACAATTATTGCGGCGCTTGCAAGGATACGCCCAAGATGATTGAGGCGGCGCTGCAGCGGCGTCGTGCCTTCTTCCACTTGCATCAGCATGGTTGCGATATTGCCGATTTCAGTGCGAAGCCCGGTGTTAATCACCACCATCTCGCCGCGGCCATAATTCACCGTCGTCCCCATGTAAGCCATGTTTTTTCGGTCGCCCAGCGCGATCGCGTCCTGCGCTTCAATGGCAGCGGTCTCTTTCTCCACTGGAACCGACTCGCCGGTTAGAGCGGCTTCTTCCACCTGCAGATTTATTGACTCTGTCAGGCGTCCATCGGCCGGGATACGATCGCCCTCGCCGATCAAAACGATATCGCCGGGTACAAGGTCTTCCGCGCTGATTTCATGAATCTGCCCGCCGCGCCGTACGCGTACCTGCGGCACTTGCAGTCGACTCAAGGCGGCGAGAGCCTGCTCCGCCTGATACTCCTGATAGATGCCGAGCATCGCATTGAGCGCGACGATGGCTAAAATGACGATGACATCGGTCGCTTCACCCAGGAGAGCGGAGATAAAAGCGGCCACAATGAGGATGATGACCATGACATCGGTGAATTGCCCGAGAATTAGCTGCACCCAATTGACGCCTTGGTCGGTCGGAAGCGCGTTCTTGCCGAATTTCTCCAGCCGCGCTTGAATCTCGACATCGTCCAAGCCCAATGTCCTGTCAACGCCCAGCTCGGACAAGGTTGATTGAACATCCTGATGATGCGCTTCGGCCATGGCCTCTCCTCTAGGCACTGGACCTTTTCCGCGTTGAGTTTCTCTCTTCAAGTCGAATTGATCGGCACTGCCACAATACGCCAATTCTGCGAGCATGTTCCGAGCAATCCACGCTGGATTGTACCTTAAAACGGCTAGTCGCATTATTGCTGCGTACTAATCTACTTTGGCGTCTTGAAGGTTTCCTGCTGGCCGAGTGCGGATTCAACATTGGCTTTCGCCATTGCCTATAGCCTATAACCTGTCTAGTATCAAGTCATACGACTGACCAGCATGGAGCTGATCTAAGCCGATGAACTATATTGACTTGAGAAGCGATACGGTTTCGCATCCGACGCCGGCGATGCGAGAAGCGATGGCCAAGGCGGCAGTTGGCGATGATGTCTATCACGATGATCCGACCGTCAACCAATTGGAAGCCGACGCGGCCGCCATGTTGGGCAAAGAGGCGGCGGTCTTCGTTACGAGCGGAACGCAAGGCAATCTCTGTGCCCTGCTCGCGCATTGCCAGCGGGGCGAATCCATCATCGTCGGCGACACATCACACATATTTCGTTACGAGCAAGGTGGCATGGCGCAGTTCGGTGGCCTCATTCCTCATACGGTTCCGGTTCAGGCGGACGCCACCATGCGGATTAGCGATCTGGAAAACGCGATCAATCCAGATGACGAGCACAAACCGGTCACGCGCTTGGTCGCGCTGGAAAACACGCACAACATGGCAGGGGGCCTGCCGATTTCCGCTGACTATACCGCGGAGGTCGGAGCGTTTGCGCGCCGCAATGGATTGATCCTGCACATTGATGGCGCGCGTATCTTTAATGCCGCGGCTGCCTATTCCGTCGCTGTGAAGGAGTTAGTTGCGGCGGCCGATTCTGTGACATTCTGTCTGTCCAAAGGGCTTTGCGCGCCGGTCGGCTCAGTGCTGGTTGGAAACCATGACTTCATACGGCGGGCGCGCCGGGCGCGGAAAGCATTGGGCGGCAGCCTGCGTCAAGCCGGCGTCTTGGCCGCGGCCGGTCTGATTGCCCTTCACGAGATGACCGATCGCCTCCGAGAGGATCACCAGAATGCGCAGTTGCTCGCCGAAGGCTTGAGCGAGATACCCGCAGTGCGAATTCACAGCCAGAACACCAATTTCATCTTCTTCTCGCTCGCGCTCGATACCGAGTTGACGTTCGATGAGTTTGTCCGCGCTTTGTGGGGGGAATATAATATCCGTATGTCTCCTTATGCTGGGGAGAATGGCTTAATTCGTCTGCGTACACATTATTGGATTGACCAGCCGGCAATCGCGAAGATCCTGTCGGCGGTGAGAGCTCTACTCACATGATGCCTAAGGCGCCATTTGATCCTCTGGCGGACGAGAAGGATCGGGCGGATGCTGAGCCCGAGTTGTCAGTCGGTGCTGACACTGCTGCGGTTTCCGAAGCGCGGAACGAGAGAACCAGCGTAAGCGCGCGCGCCAATTATCGCGGCGCCAGCGATCCGCTCTTCGGTTTCATCATCGCGGCGGCGCTGAGCGTTGGGTTGACGCCACTGTTGCCGGAAAGCGTCGAATTGCGCTATACGCTCGCCTGGGGCGTCTTGGCCGGCGTCAGCGTCCTGTCTTGGTTGCTCGGCAACATGGAACGGATCGATCAGGAACGTCCGGACAATCTTGGTTGGGGCCTTCTCTACGGGGTGCTCTTGGGGATCCCGTTTCTGGTCTTTTTGAGCCAGCACGTATTGGCGCCTGCCACCGACCGCTTGTTTCCTGAAATGTCGGCCGGCAGCCTGCTCGCCTTTCTGGTTTTTGTTATGCCTCTCGCCGAGACGCTGTTTTTCCGCGGACTGCTGCAGAGCCAGCTCATGTCCTGGATTGTGGGACTGCTGGCGACGTTATGGAATATCGTGCTTTTCTTTCCCGTAATGTGGCAATCGATTACCGATCATCAGGCGGTCGCGCTAGTCATCGTCATTCTTCTGTTGATGACGAACTTGCTCTACGTTTACGTACGCGAACGCAACGGACTGGCAGCAGCCTGGATCTGTCAGATCGTATGCAACCTGATCATACTATATGTCCCCTCGCTGTAAGGCGCCTAACAGGGACGGGCTCCAATAGAAAAACCGCGGCTGCTCGTCCGCGGCCTTCTGAGCGAATCTAAACTTGTAGCAGCTTACTCTGCCAAATGCTCCAGCGGATCGGGCTTCGGCAGCGGCTTGATGAAGCCAGCGAAGAATATAAATGCCAACCCGGCGAGGAAGCCGCCAATATGCGCCCAATGCGCCACATCCGTTTCTACGCCGATCCAGCCTACTTGCTGCAGCACATCCATCAGCAGCCAGTAGCCCAGGAAGAGAAACGCAGGCACATTCAGCGACCAGACGAATGGGCGGAAGAAACCCAGCAAGGTTTTGACTTTGGCATTGGGCTTCAAAACGAGGAATCCGCCCATGACGCCGGCGATGGCGCCGCTCGCGCCTATGACCACGCCGGTATCCGTCACGGTGCAAACCGTGTTGCCAAAGGCGACATGCGCCAGAGTCGCCACTGCGCCGAATCCTAAAAAGGCGAGGACGAACTTGACGCTGCCGAGGTAGCGCTCTACCAGGCCGCCAAACAGGAAGAGGAACCACATATTGCCCAGCAGATGGGCGACGCTCGCATGCAAGAACATGCTGCGGAACGCGTCCAGACCAGTCGTGGCGATGGATTGCTCGCCAATCTTGCAGACTTCGAGACCATAATTCTGCAGCGCCGCTTTCAGGAAACCGTCACCTTTGGCGTCAATCGAAAGCTCCCAGAGGAAAACCAGCAGGTTGATGGCGATGATAACAACGGCTGCCTTTGGAATCTTCTTGTCTCGCCCGACTACCGTCAATGGAAACATATCGCATCCCTCAACCTAGCTTACTATTAATACGTTATCACAGTGTTTTGGTTTCGCGCAAGCCTCCCCAGATTAGCTTGGTCCGGGACATCCTCAATTCACGCGCGGCGGTTTGATGAAAAACGAAAAGAGAAATATCAGCGCCAGCCCGGTGATGAAGCCACCAACGTGGCCCCAGTGCACATTGATCCGTGGCGCGACCGACCCCACCTGATTGAAGAATTGCAGGAAGAACCAGTAAATGAGATAGACCCAGGCCGGCACATTGACGTCGTAGCCGAATACTTTCAGTATGACGATCTTTGACTTGATGCGCGCGGTCGGGAACAGAAAGAGGAAAGCGCCAATGATGCCGGAGATGGCGCCGCTGGATCCAACCATAAACTGCGGCTCGCTGCAGAGCGCGCCATCGAAGAGGAGATGCCCCAGATGCCCGCCAAAGCCAACGAGCAGATAAAAGGCGAGAAAACGCAGATGCCCGAGATGCTCCTCTATCCGCGCCCCAAACACGTAGAAGATGATGATGTTTGAGGTCAAGTGCACAAAGCTCATGTGCAGGAAGATGCTGCGTAGTCCATCTATCAGCGTCTCGTTCAACGGCTGGCTGTGGACTGCGCAAACATCGAGCGCGTATTGCCCATAGACTTCCTCAAGCGAGAGCCCGCCGAGGAAGGCATAAATAAGGATGTATGAGAAGGCCAGCACGTTGACGACCGTGACGAAGAAAGCGACATAAGGTCGATAATTCGATGTGCCGACTATTTTGTAAGGGATCACGCTGCACGTTCCGCGCCAATCTGCACGTTCAGATTAGCATACGATGCAGACGGAAGGCAAATTGTCTCAACTAAGGGTAAAGCGTCTGCGCATGGGATAGGCTTTGAGGACGCCGGAAGCGGGAGGGTTAGCGTTCGTCGATCGGCACCCACTTGCAATCGCGGGGACCGACATAATTGGCTTTGGGCCGAATCAGACGACCGCCCATCTGGGCGACCACGTGCGCCGACCAGCCGGCGATCCGCGACATGGCAAAGAGCGGCGTGAACATATCGACATCGAGGTCCAGCGTATATAGAACGATAGCGCTGTAATAATCGACATTGGGATACAAATTTCGCTGAATGAAGTATTCGTCAGCGCGCGCGGTCTCCGCCAGCTTGACGGCGATATCGTACCATTTGCGCTTGCCCGAGCTCTCCGCCAGCGCTTCCGCATGGCGGCGGAGAATGCCCGCGCGCGGATCATTGGATTTATAGACGCGGTGCCCGATGCCCATAATGCGGCGCTGACCCGACTTAATGTACTTTTCAAACCAGGGTGCAACATTGTTGACATCGCCGATTTCCAGAAACATATTCATCGCGGCCGAATTGGCGCCGCCATGCGATGGACCCTTCAACGCGCCGATGCCGGCGACGATGGCGCTGTGCATATCCGATCCGGTTGCGGTGACGACGCGTGTGGTAAATGTGCTGGCGTTCATGCCGTGCTCAGCGAGCAGCACCAGGTAAACATTGAGCGCGGCGCAAGCGGTCGCCTCCGGTTCATCGCCGGATATCATATAAACGAAATTCTCCGCCACGCTCAGGTCGGTCCGTGGAGTAATCGGTTCTTCGCCTTTGACGATGCGCATCCAGGCTGCGCAGGTGGTGGTGATCTGGCCGGTCAAACGAATGGCCTTTGCCTTGGCCGCTTCTTTGTCGGTGAGATTCTCGGCCTCGCTGTCAAAGGCGGACAGCATGGAGATGGCGGTCCGCAGCGCCGCCATCGCCGCCGTGTCTTTGGGCAGCGACTTGAGCATAGCGATGACTTCGACAGGAATCGCGGCATTCTGCGCGATCGCGCTGCGCAGGTCTTCGTATTCCCTACGATTTGGCAGACGGGTGTTGAAGAGCAAAAACAAGACTTCTTCAAATGTGGCGTTCTCGGCCAGGTCTTCGATGGCGTAACCGCTGTAGATCAGCTCGCCGATACTGCCATCAATGTAACTCGTGTTGATATCGGCAACGACGGCCTCCTCGAGCCCACCTTTATCCGCCATGAAGTCTTTCTCCTTCTTGAAGACCGAGGCCGTCCCGGTATGATGCGCCAAGTGTACGAGACGGTCAAAATAAGCGCGACGCTTGGTTAGACGCCCTCATTGATAACGGCGCTAGTATAGCACTCGCTATGACTGGCCACAATGTTGATAAATCGCAGGGGAGCCTGTTGTGGGGCAGTCTGTCGGGAAAGCGGCAGAGGCCGAACAGAAACTTGCCGTTGCGTGAATCATGTCGATGTGCTAGTCTGCTGCACATGTTACGGACGGGCGCAACGAAGATAAGAGAACAGAAACGCTGTTGCTGTACGTGTACAGTCGATTCGGTGGCATGCCGCGTCGGGGTCAGCGCTGTTTGAAGCCCGCGCCTGAGAGGCGAAGAGGAAAGAGACAGGAGCCAGCCCAAGCGGTTGGCTCTTTTTGATATAGGTCGTTGATTCGGGAACGAATTCATGAAGGTCAGTCTCAGCATTGATCTGCAACGCGAAATCTTCGATCAGATGGAAGCCTCATATCCTAATGAGGGTGGTGGATTCCTGCTCGGACAGGCGCAGGCCGGCGCCATCACGATCCAGGACATCATGCAAGTGGAAAACACCTTCGCCGAAGAGGAGCAGTATCATCGATATGCGATGACGCCGCAGGATTGGATGCGCCTGGAAGACGAGGCGGATGAGCGCGGGTTGAGCCTTGTCGGCTACTATCACAGTCATCCGGATTCGCCTGCGATTCCATCGGAGTACGACCGTGAGCATGCGCTGCCAAACTTCGTCTACGTCATCACGTCCGTCATAATGGCGAGGGCGATTGACATGCAAGTCTGGCGATTGCGGCCCGACCGTAGCGCGTTCGACAGTGGTCAGCTTGCGGTAACCTGATGTGGGTATTTGTCTGTAGGCGGCCGACCCGTTGGGAAAAACTTCAGGCGTAAGAATAGGGCATTACATCTCGTTCAAATAAGGAGTCTTGAGTAGACCAGAAGAGGGACGAATATGGCGAAAATCCGCATTCCAACGCCACTGCGCGCTTACACCGACGGCGCGCCCGATATTGATGTGAGGGGCGATACCGTGGGTGAAGCGCTTGGCAATCTGGTTGATCAGCATCCGGATTTGCGCGTTCACTTGTTCCAGGATGATGAGCTGCGCAGCTTCGTCAACATCTTCATCGGCGATGAAGATATCCGCTTCATGCAGGGCCTTGACACCGAGATCAATGCCGATGACAGCCTGCGCATCATTCCGAGCATCGCTGGCGGAAGTGGGCGCGCTTAATCGCGAGAGGAGAAAAGAAGTATGTCATCTCTTCATCAGCGTTACGCTGATTTAAGCAATGACGAGGTCAAGCGCTACAGCCGCCACGTGATCATGCCAGAAGTCGGCATGGAAGGGCAGCGTCGCTTGAAAGCCTCCAGCGTATTGCTCATCGGCACCGGCGGCTTGGGCAGCCCGCTCGCGCTCTATTTGGCTGCGGCTGGTGTCGGGCGTATTGGTCTGGTCGATTACGACGTGGTCGACTTCACCAACTTGCAGCGTCAGGTCATCCACGGGGTCAGCACCGTCGGCGTATCCAAGCTGGAAAGCGCGGAAGCCCGCATGCTGGATCTGAACCCCGATATCAATGTCGTCAAGTACAACGAGCCATTGACATCGGAAAACGCCCTGCGCATCTTCAGTGATGACTGGGACGTCGTGATCGATGGCACAGACAACTTCCCCACGCGCTACCTGGTCAATGACGCTTGCGTCAAACTGGGCATTCCAAACGTCTACGGCAGCATCTTCCGCTTCGAGGGACAGCTCAGTGTCTTTTACGCTGACGAAGGACCTTGCTACCGCTGCATGTTCCCCGAGCCGCCGCCACCGGGCTTGGTGCCGAGCTGTGCGGAAGGTGGCGTACTGGGCATCTTGCCGGGCACGATCGGCACGATGCAAGCGACCGAGGCGATCAAATTGCTTCTCGGCATCGGCGATCCCATGATCGGGCGTATGATGCTTTACGATGCGCTGGAGATGAGTTTCCAGACGATCAAAGTGCGGGTGGATCCGAATTGTCCTGTTTGTGGCATTGCTGCTGATGCGATTGAGCTGATTGACTACGAGCAATTCTGTGGCATGCCGGCGCACGATCACAGCGAGTTCAGTTCGGTGGATGAGACTGAAGGTATCGACATCAAGGCGGTTAGCGTCCATGATGTCAAAGCGGCGCTGGATAACGGCGACGATGTGCTGGTGATTGATGTGCGCGATCCCCACGAGTGGGACATCAGTGTCATCGACGGCACGGTGAAGATCCCCAAACCGGATATTCAGCTGGCGAAGAACGGAATTCAGGCGGGGCGCCGACTGTGGGAAGAGACCGTACTAAAGGATATCCCCAAGGATAAGACTTTGTACTTGCACTGCCGCTCGGGAGTGCGGAGCGCCGATAGCATCGCCTTCTTGTCTGAAGTCGGTTATGACCTGGAAAAGATGTACAACGTCGAGGGTGGCATCTTGGCTTGGGCGGATGAAATCGATCCCGAGATGCCGAAGTATTGACGCGACCGCCATGTCCGGTGCTGTAATTCGAAGAAGGGGCGACTCTGTGAATCGCCCTCTTTCTTACGTGGATAAATTGTCCCGCTCTCGTTTTGGTGAGCTTTTGGCTTGAGGGCTAGCCGCTCATCAGACTCTGCATGACCTTGTCGAGCGCCTGCTTCGGCGGCCGCAGGCCGGCGTCATCCAGATAAGCGAGTGGCCTATCAACGAGCTCTTCCGTATCCGCCAGCGTCGGGCGCGGCTCTTCGTAGTAAATCAAGCCGGTTGAGAAGATCTGCTCGCGCATCGACCGTTCCAATACATTCATCGCCAGGCGCCGGTTGCGGGGGTCATGATCGTTGTCGAGCTTCTTCAAGCGGATGAAGCTGCCATCGTGCATTTCGACATCGATGATATCGCCTTCTTCGTAATCGTCGATGGTGATCTCTTCTTTGGCTTCGACATAATCGGGCGCCAGGATCTGGATTTCGTGCAAGGGGATCTCGTGATCCTTGCCGTAGGGATAGCTCTTGGTCGAAGACGCAGCGTTGTTGAAGGTGACGCAGGGGCTGATGATATCGAGCACGGATGTGCCCGGGTGGCGCACGGCCGCTTGCAGAAGCGCCTGCACTTGTTTGGCGTCGCCGCTGAAGCTGCGCGCGACGAAAGTACAGCCGGCGATCACCGCTTCCAGCGCCAGATCGATAGGCGGCATGTGATTGGTGCCGTAGTACTTCAGGAATTGTCCCTCATCTGCCGTTGCTGAAAACTGCCCCTTGGTCAAGCCGTCCACACCGTTGTTCTCGATGATATAGACGAGGGGCACGTTGCGGCGGATGACATGCTTGAATTGACCCATGCCAATCGAGCCGGTATCGCCATCTCCGCTGACAGCGATGCATGATAGCTCCTTGTTCGCCAGGAGCGCGCCGGTCGCCACCGACGGCATGCGACCGTGCAGAGCGTTGAAGCCGTGAGAACCCCCAAGGAAATAGGCCGGCGTTTTACTGGAGCAGCCGATGCCGCTCATCTTGATGATCTTGTACTGCTCCAAGCCCAGCTCGTAAGCCATGCTGATGATCTGATTGGAGATCGAATCATGACCACAGCCGGGACATAGCGTGCTCGGTCGTCCCTTGTATTCGTTACGCGCCAGTCCAAGGTGATTTGTACGTGGTGGCATGATTAACCTTCCTGTTCTTTCAGGCTGTCGTAGATCCAGTCCGGCGTCATCGGCAGGCCATCACCGAGCGCCAGCGGTCTCACGTGCGAAATATTCTCCGGATGCTCAAGGCGAATCAACTGCGTCAACTGTCCGTCAAAATTGTTTTCGATGACGAAGACGCTCTTGTGCGCATCAATGAAGTCGCTGACTGATGAAGCCAGCGGCAGCGCGAGCACGCGAAGATAATTGGTCTTGATGCCGTCATTCGCCAGCCAATCGCGCGCTTCACGAATTGCGTCCTCGTTGGTGCCGAAGGTTATGATGCCGATGTCGGCGTCGCTGGCGTCGTCGATGATCGGCTGCGGCAGCATAGCGCGCGCCGTATCCATCTTCAGCCGCAGTCGCGTCATATTCTCCACCCAGTCATCGCTGCGCTCGCTGTAGACCGCCATCTCATCGTGACCAGTGCCGCGCGTGAAGTATGCAGCGAAACGATGATCGGTGCCGGGGAGCGTACGATACGCGATGCCATCGCCGTCGACATCCATATATCGGCCCCACTTGCCATGCTGATCAATGAAGTCTTGCAGCGACTGCGCATCGAGGATCTTGCCGCGCGTTATCGGCTGATCAGGATAATCGAAGGGCTCGGACAGCCAATTGTTCATGCCTAGATCGAGGTCGCTAAGGACGAAGACGGGCGCCTGCAAATCTTCCGAGATATCGAAGGACTTCCAGCCGAATTCGAATGCTTCCTTAAGATTGCCGGGCAGGAGGCAGATCTGCCGGCTGTCGCCGTGACCGAGGAAATGGGTAAAGAGCAGATCGCCTTGACTTGTGCGCGTCGGCAGACCGGTGCTCGGTCCCATACGTGTAATGTTCCAGAACACCGCGGGAATCTCGGCGAAATAGGCGAGGCCCGCGAACTCCGCCATCAAGCTGATGCCAGGTCCGCTGGTTGAGGTCAGCGAGCGCGCCCCTGCCCAGCCGGCGCCGACCACGATGCCGGCGGCCGCCAATTCATCCTCCGCCTGTACGATGGCGATCGTGTTTTCCTTGTCTTCATTCTGGCGCAAATGGCGGAAGCCGATGAGGCCATCGACAAAACTGGTCGACGGCGTAATCGGATACCAGGCGACAACGTTGACGCCGCCGAAGACCGCGCCCAGCGCGCCGGCATCATTGCCCGTCATCATGATTTTGCCGCGTGTGCCGTCCATGTGCTCAAAGCGGTAAGGATCGGTCTTGACGATATTCTCCGCCGTCCAGTCATAAGCCAGCCTGACGACATTGTGATTCATCTGCGCCACCTTCGCCTTGCCTTTGAAGTTGGCCAGCAGCACGTCGTAGATGAGATCAAGCGGAATATCGAAGAGCTGGGCGACGGCGCCAACGTAGGTCATGTTTTCTACTTGCTTGCGAAATGCCGATGGCACCTCGGTCTGACGCATCAATTTGGCGACGGGCATCTCATAATACGAAATATCATCGCGCTGATTAATCACCCGCGCGATCTTGTCCGTGGTGATGCAGACGCCGCCCGGTGGCAGGTTTGCGACATCCTCGCTGGCCGTGCTGTCGTTATAAGCGACCACAATCTCGGTCAGCGCCTTGCGCGCCGTGTAGCCGTCTTTGCTGGCGCGAATGGTGTACCAGGTTGGCAGGCTCTTGATATTAGACGGGAAGAGGTTCTTGCCATTGACCGGGATGCCCATTTGAAAAAGCGACATCACCAGCACATTGTTGGATGTCTGGCTGCCGGAGCCGTTCTTGGTCGCCACCGAAAAGGCGAAGTCGTTGATGACTGGCTCGCGGGTGTCTAGCTTGGGTTGAGTTTGCGCATTGATTGCCATGAGAAGTACGCGGTGTTTCGCGTATCACTCCTTTCACATTTAGTGAGTCAGATTGCCGCTCGAAGAATCATGTTTTAGCCCCGCTCCAATTCCCAGGAGGCGTTGTTTGGCTCGTGACGAAGTAGCCGTGTATGCTCCACGAATGCGCGCTGAGCCTCATCGAATAGGCCGTCGCGGATCAGCTCCAATATCCGCGAATGATAATCCCAAACCTCGCGCAGATAGCGGTAATCCATGTAGCGATTGACACCGACTTCTTCGTATAGATCCCAATAGGCTTCAAGGATTCCCAAGACAAAGAGATTGTCGAGATTCTTAAAGACTGTCAAATGAAAGAGGCGATGTTCTGGATTGGGTATATGTATCGGCGGCGAATCGAGCTTTTGATTGGCGCTGTCGATGCACTGCTGCATGACCGAGAGATCTTCGTCGGTGAGCAGCGCGCAGGCTTCCTGCCAATAAGCCGATTCAACATGATTGCGCAGCGAAGCGAAGTCTTCAAAGCGTTCGCCACAGGCCATCGCATACAGCGCGCTCAAGCGAACCGCGGGCGTGAAGGCGTAGTCTTTGATACGCGTGCCGCGCTTCGAACGCACTTCCACCCAGCCCATTTGCCGCGCCACTTCGAGCTGTTCACGCACCTTGTTGGCGCTCATATCCAGGTGAGTATCGGCTGTCAATTCTTGGATCGATGGCAGACGATCACCGGGCTGATAGCCCTGGCGAATGATGTAATTGAGGAAGTCTGAGCCGAGATTGATGTCCATGATTCATCAGATGAATTACATAAACCAACTGATATAATCAATTATATCAGTTAATATAATGCGAATCAATACTTAATTGTGAATTTGAAGGGTGATTTGTTGCTGCCCGTCAAACTTGGAGTGGAAGTTCGCTACCAGACCTGTTGCTTCTTTTTCTCCTTTTGCTTACCGCTCAATTCCAAAGTCATGCGTACTTCGGCTGGTAGTTCGCTGTAAGCGTCGGAATCCACAATTCGAAAAGATTGCTTGGGGCCGGTCTCAATAGCTCCGGCGTCGTTTGCAAGCCAAAGTGCTTTTTCCAATTCACTGCTCTTCGTCGTCTTTTGCGTTTCCGTAGAATTACTTTTTATAAGTCCGAATCCGAGTATCGCCAAGAAGGCAACTGCACCAAATACAGGAACCACCATGCCAATGACGCCCCCAACAACTACCGCTAGCACTACCCAAACTATGAGTTGAATGCACATTCTATCCCCCTCTTTAAGCGATACAAATTTGAACTGTATACAAAGTATTTCTGAAATTCCACATACGCCTAAGTGCGCAGTCTCCGCATTCGCTCGGCCGCTCGTTCGAGGGTTTCGTCGCTCTTGCAGAAGGCGAAGCGCACATGATTCTCGGCGTGATGCCGATGCTTGGCGCTGAAGAAGGCTGACGGCGGAATCGTCGCGACGCCGATTTCCTCGATTAGATGCTTGCAGAACGCCACATCATTTCCGTCGAAGACCTGCGAAAAGTCGCCCATGATGAAATAGGTGCCTTCGGGCTGAAGCGCAGACATGCCAGCGGCGTCAATCACTTGCATCACCAGATCGCGTTTGTGCGAATACAGCGCCTGATATTCCTCGTAATATCTGCTGCCGAGCGTGAAGGCGTAGGCGGTCGCCACCTGCGTCGGGTGGTTGGTGGCGAAGGTGATGAATTGATGCGAGCGCCATACGCCGGTGATCAGTTCGGGCGGACCGTAAACCCAGCCGATCTTCCAGCCGGTCATGCCGAAGGTTTTGCCGGCGCTGCCGATGGTCACCGTGCGCTCGAACATGCCGTCCAGCGAGGCGATGGCGACGTGCTGATGCCCTTCAAAGAAGAGATGCTCATAGACTTCATCGGAGATGACGATGACATCGTGTTTGATGCAGAGATCGGCGAAGCGCTGCAACTCTTCGCGCGTATAGACGCGTCCCGACGGATTATTTGGCGTATTGAGAATCACGGCGCGCGTCTGGTCGCTGAAGGCGGCGCGCAGTTCATCCTCGTCAAATGTCCAGTTGGGTGGGTGCATCGGGACATATACCGGCTTCCCGCCCGCCATCTGCACACCAGGCACATAACTGTCGTAATAAGGTTCGATGATGATGACTTCATCGCCGGGATCGACCAAGCCCATAATTGCGCTGTAGACGCCCTGGGTGGCGCCGGCGGTGACGATGACGCCCGCTTCCGGATCGACATCGAGTCCGTAGAAAATGCCAGCATGCCGAGCGACGCCCTCGCGCAAAGCGGGCAGCCCCGGGCTCGGCGCGTATTGATTGGCGCCGTCGATATTGAGAGCCTCAATTGCCGCGTCGACAATCTCTTGCGGTCCGTCAAAATCGGGGCGTCCCTGCCCGAGATTGACGGCATTATGCTGGGCCGCCAGCTGATTGATCTCGGTGAAGATGGTCGTGCCAAACGGCGCTACACGTTTTGCATAAGTAGGCATAAAGCGTTTCCTGCTCTAGGTTCGCGCATCATCGGACTAATATAGCACAAGCGCCCTGATCAGGCGCGGCTCAAGATTTCAGCCGTTAGTTCTTTGCCTCGCTGAAAGTAGGGGATTTCTTCTCGCGATTTGACGAAACGGAAACTCACCTGCTGTCTATTGGTCAATCGCTGCAACTTCTCCCAATGACGCCGATACTTCACGCGCTCGCCGCCTCTTGTCTTCCAGCCCTTGGCCAGCCAGCCAGCCAGCCACTGATTCATGCCTTTGGATAAGTATTCCTGCGCTGTAAAGAGGATGACATCCTGATCGGGCGCTAAGCTCTTCAGGCTCTTTAGCGCGCCGATCAGCGTGCCTTCGAGTTCGTTCGTCTTTTCCAGGCGTCCGCTAAGTTCCCGCTCTTCTCCGTCCTTGACAATAATGGCCGCCCATGAAGTCGTCTTGTCTTTTGCTGAGTGGCGGGTAGAGAGATAAATCCCCACCATGTTTTCCTGCAGGACGGCTGGCTCGCTGGGCGACTCAAGCCTGCGCTTTGCTCGCTTATTTTTCTCCGCTACCGCCAGGCGATCGCAGCGCTCGTTCAGTTTGTTTCCGGAGTGGCCCGCCACGTATTTCCATTCGATATAGTGGCCGTCAGCAACGTCAAAGAAGTCGTTCCATAACGATTTATTCTTGACGACTTTTTTCTGCCTTGTGGCGATATCAATGACATAGCGCGAGTCTGACACAATGGTGAGCCCGCTAGCGCGAGTGAGCAGCTTTAGACCTTCGATTACAGCGGTGAGTTCCATCTGGTTGTTGGTAGTTTTCTCAGCGCCACCGCTGATTACCCTCTCCCTTTTGACGTCGCCGTCGCCGCCCACAGCCTGCAGAATCGCCGCCCAGCCGCCTGGCTGATTCTCAGCATGTATATCGCAGGCGCCGTCAGTGTAAATCGTGATTTGCATTGCTTCCGCCACATCGCCTAAGATTGGCAGGCATTCTAGCACAGCCGCTCGGCGGCAGCGAAAAGACTCTGTCGGGCTCGCGTAAGATGACAAGTCCAGGCCTTTCACCAAATTGGGGCTTCTTGGAAGTGATGCGCAACGATGATGTCGAAGTCTGCGTAAGAATAGGCATAGTGAGCGGGTGTCTAGCTAGCCCGTTGCGAAGTCGCTGAAGATGGGCTTAGGGCTACTGAGTGAGGATGGCGCCTCATGGCTGAAGAACACGACCTGGAAAAGATGCGCTACGATTCGCTGCTGAAGATCACGCGGACGATGGGTGGCGCAGCGCTAACCGGCGCCGTGCCGACGCCGACCTTGGAATTAGCCAAGCAGCTAGGCATCTCCATTGCCGACGCCTGGATGTGCTTTGATATCTACAAGACCTATTTTGAAAAGGATCTATCAAAGCAAGAACTTAGCAAAATGCTGCGGATGTCGGCTGTCGTTATTCTGGGTGGCGGGCTCACCGGTTACGTCGGCATCCGCTTGGCGCAGGCGCTGCTCAGCGAGATTCTGGAGCGGATACCGATCGCCAATTCGATCATCAGCGGCATCGCTTTCGGCAGCTCCACATTCGTTATCGGGCTGGCTTGGCTGGCGATCGTCGAACAGAGCTACTTCGCGCGGAACGCTGACGAGACCTAAGCCGGCTTCATCGCAAGCTGCCTTAGTGTGAGCGTCCGTATCAACGCTAGCAGCAAGAGCGCCAATACGCCGCCGCCGGCGCTGACGAAGACGAAGCCGCCCAAGCCAAAGAGCGCGCCAGAACTTAGCGTCCCCAGGCCGGCGCAGAAGGCGACCAGCATATCATTGAAGCCGGCTACGCGCGTGCGTTCGGCGCCGCTTAGCGCGTCCGCCAGCATGGACGACCCGGCCACATAGCCGAAGTTCCAGCCCAATCCAAGCAGGAATAGCCCCGCCACTAAATATGGTATCTGCGTCGATAGCGGCGAAATGATGGTCGACGCAACCAGGACCAGCGCGGCGATGATCATCATGGTGACGCGCCCGTAGCGGTCGATCAGATAGCCAGTCAGCGGCGACAAGCCGAACATGCCCAGGACGTGGGCGGCGATCACCAGGGACACCAGCGCATTGGAGTGATCGGCCAGATGCATGTGCCAGGGCGTGATCGTCATCAGTGTGCTCATCACAGTTTGGCAGATCACCATGGAGAGGATCGCCAGCTGCACATTTGGCAGGCGCAGCAGTTCGCCCAATCTATGATCCACTTTCGGTTTGGCGTCCTCGATGTGCGGCTCCGAGTATTGCTGCGCGACGATCGCCGGCTCGGGACGGAGCAGGAAGAAGGTTATCAAGAACGATATGCCAGACAGGAAACAAGCGATAACCCATGGTCCAGTGGTCAATTCTTGGGCTGAAACGGTCCCTGGCTGCAATATCCGCGCCAATGGCGAATGAATAAGTGCTGGGCCTGTCACGATATCCAGCGACAGAAACTTCGCCAGCTGCCCGCTGGGCTCAACGAGACCGGGCCCGAATATCGCGCCTATCGTGCCGGCGAAGACGATGCGCCCGATCATCTGCGCGCGCTTCTCGATCGGGAAGATCTCGCCGACGACAAAACGGCTCATCTGCGTACCGGCGCGCGCCATGCCCATCCCAACCGAGCTGATTAGCAGCAGGGGAAAGATGCCGTTCAGGACGGCGATCAGCCCCAGGACGGCCCCGGCGAAGCCCAACGCATAGGCGGTGCACAAACCCATGCGCCGCCCATATCGCCCCATGATGATGCCCATGAAATAGGCCATGATGGAATGCGCGAATGTCACCATCGTGGTTGGCAGGCCGGCGGCCGCGTCCGACCCGCCGAGGATGCCCGCCGCTATCGAATGCAGCGTGATGATGGAAATCTGCGCCGCCGAGAACAGGCTCTGGGATACGAACATGGTGACCAGAAGACGATGACTGACGCGCAATGGGTACAAGGAAGCCGCTCCGACCTGAGGATATGAACTCGTTGCGAATCTAATCCGTCATTCTACCGCAAAGGACAAAGCGCGCCCGCGTGGACGCGCCCGTAGTTATGCGCCTGCATGCCGGCTATTCCGCCAGGAAGTTGCGCAAGACAGTATGCAGGATGCCGCCATTACGATAGTAATCGACCTCAACCGGCGTATCGAGGCGCACGGTCACATCGAATTGAGTCACCTTGCCAGCCTCGTCAGTTGCCGTCACAATCAAGGTGTCCATTGGCTGGACCTCATCATTGATCGGGATGTCGAAGGTTTCATGCCCGCTTAAACCCAGCGAGCTGTAAGACTCGCCGTCAGCGAAGGTCAAAGGCAGCACACCCATCATGACCAGATTGCTGCGGTGAATCCGCTCAATGCTCTCGGCGATGACCGCTTTTATGCCGAGCAGTAGCGTGCCTTTCGCCGCCCAATCGCGCGATGATCCCATGCCGTAGTCTTTGCCGGCCAGGACAATCAGGGGCCTGCCATCCGCCTGATATTTCAGCGCCGCCTCGTAAATCGGCATCTCTTCCATGGTCGGCAGGTAGTAGGTGACGCCGCCTTCGCTGCCGGGCACCAGCAGATTCCGCAGGCGCACATTGGCGAAGGTGCCACGCGTCATGACCCGGTCATTGCCGCGGCGCGAGCCAAAGCTGTTGAAATACGGCGGGCTGACATCGCGCTCCAGCAAATATTGCCCCGCCGGTCCGTTGATTGCGATGGCGCCGGCGGGCGATATGTGATCGGTCGTTACCGAGTCGCCACCTTTCACCATAACGCGCGCGCCCATTATCGGCGCAATTGGCTGAGCGTTTGGTGGCAGGTCGATGAAGAAAGGCGGCTCCTGAATATAGGTGCTTTGCGCGCTCCATTCGTAGACCGGCTCATCTGTGCTGGGGATCTCGTTCCACTGGGGATTCCCGTCGTATACGTTTCCGTACTGTTCGCGATACATATCGGCGTCGAGACTGTTCTGTATCGTCTCGACGATCTCCTGCTGGCTGGGCCAGATATCGCGCAGGTAAACGCCCGCGCCCGCAGCGTCCGTCGCGATAGGTTCCCGGTCGAGGTCAATGTCGACAGTGCCCGCCAGTGCGTAGGCCACAACCAGCGGCGGCGACGCCAGGAAATTCGCCCGTACGTCAGGCCCGATGCGGCCGCCAAAATTGCGATTGCCGCTTAACACTGAGGCGGCGACGATATCGGCTTCATGTATCGCCTCGCGCACCGGTTCGGGCAGGGGACCGCTATTGCCGATGCAAGTGGTGCAGCCATAGCCGACCGTGTGGAATCCGAGCGCCTCCAAATGCGGCATCAAGCCCGCTCGGTCGAGATACTCCGTCACCACCTTGGAGCCGGGCGCCATGCTCGTTTTGACATAGGGTTTGCGCCTCAGGCCGCGTTCATTGGCTTTCTTTGCCAGCAGACCAGCGGCGACCATGACCGACGGATTGCTGGTGTTGGTGCAGGACGTGATGGCGGCGATGACCACCGATCCGTGTTTGATCTCCGCGCTGTCGCCATTGGCGTGGACGTTTCCGCTCGCGCCCAGTTGATCGTCGGAAAGCGCGAAGCCCTGCGGACCCAGTGGCGCGGTCAGGACTTGATGGAATGTCGGCTTTAGCTCGCGCACCAGGATGCGGTCCTGCGGCCGCAAGGGGCCGGCGACGCTCGGCTCGACCGCGCTCAAGTCCAGCTCAAGCGAATCGTTGAATTCAGGCTCTTCAGTGTTATCGCTGCGGAACAAGCCTTGTTCCTTGCAATAGGCTTCCACCAGGTTGACGAGGTCATCAGCCCGTCCGGTGCGGCGCAGGTAACTTAGCGCTTCGTCATCCACCGGGAAGAAGCCGACTGTCGCGCCATACTCCGGCGCCATATTGGCGATGGTGGCGCGGTCAGGCAAGGTCATGCTGCTTAAACCCGGCCCGTAAAATTCAACGAATTTGCCGACAACACCCTTTTCGCGCAGCATCTGGGTGACGACGAGGACGAGATCGGTGGCGGTGGCGCCCTCAGGCAACCGCCCCATGAGCTTGAAGCCGACTACTTCCGGCATCAGCATATAGATCGGCTGACCCAACATAGCCGCTTCCGCTTCGATGCCGCCAACGCCCCAGCCGAGCACACCCAGACCGTTAATCATCGTGGTGTGGCTGTCCGTCCCGACAAGCGTATCGGGCAGCGCGACTAGGCCATCGCCTTGTGGATCGTCGTGGAGCTGAACAACTTTGGCCAGATATTCGAGATTGACCTGGTGCACGATGCCAGTCGCCGGCGGCACGACTTTGAGGTTCTCGAAGGCTTTCTGCCCCCAGTGCAGAAATTCGTATCGCTCGCGATTGCGCACAAATTCCATCTCGGCATTGCGCGCGATCGCGTCCGAGCGGCCAAAGACATCAACTTGTACCGAATGGTCGATAACAAGATCCACTGGCACTTGTGGGTTGATCTTCTGCGGATCACCGCCCATGCGCGCCATCGCGCTGCGCAGCGCGGCCAGATCGACCAGCGAGGGTACACCGGTGAAGTCTTGCAAGATCACGCGTGCTGGGCTGAACGGGATTTCCACAGCGCGATGATTTTGCGCGTCCCACGCCGCCAGATTCTGCACATCCTCGGGCTGGAAGTGATGATCATCCTGATTGCGCAAGGCGTTCTCCAGCAGGATTTTGATGCTGAATGGCAGCTTTTCGATGTGGCCGATGCCTTGGTCGCTGAGTTTGCTCAAGCGATAGATAGTTGCTTTATTGTCGCCAACGCCGATTGAATCGCGCGTCCCGAAATTGTCGCCCATAAATCCTTTCCTTTTGCAGCGTCCGCCGAGCGCAACTATATGGCCGACGCCCGCTGATGGTTTGTTGGAATACAGGAATTGAACAGGCCGCATTCTACCAGACAATGCCGGCGGATGTCAGCGTGATTCGCGCGGCGACCGCCATGCCGCTTTCAGTCAAGCGGGCTTTCGGCCTCGCCGGTGACACAACTTCATATTGTACAATGCCGACCCTGTCAAGTAGACTTCCCGCATTCACAGACCATCAGGTACACGCTATCCAACAGGTAATGAGAGCATGGCCAAGAAGAGCCGCACACGCGAAGCTCGCCAGCGTCGTCAGAAGCAGCGTCGCCAGAATCAGCGACTAATTGTCCTCGTATTTATTGTGGCGGTGGCGGTCGTCGGCATCGCCGTCGTCATCGTCTCTAACCAGCCGGTGGAGGCTTTTATTCCGGAAGAGCTGTCCGCCCGCTACGACGGCATTAATCGAAGCAGTTCACCAAAAGGATACCCTCGATTGGGCAACACCGATTCGCCGGTGACGATGGAAGAGTACGCCAGCTTCGCTTGTCCCGGATGCGAGGCTTTTCATAGCGACAGCTTTGACGCCGTGCTCAAGCGCGTGAAAGACGGGCAAGTCTTATTCACGTATGTGCCGCTCAATACTGGGTCAATTCCAAATGCGCCAGGTGCTTCACGAGCAGCGCTTTGTGCCGGGCGGCAGGGCATGTTCTGGGAAATGCACGATCTGCTCTTCGACTGGCAGACCCGTTACGGCAATACGGCCTTCTCCCAGAATCGTTTGTTGACCGGTGTCGAGAAACTCGGCTTAAGCGGCAGCAGTTTCACCAACTGCTTCAACTCGGCCGACATCACGCGGGCGCTTGACGCTGCCGCCAATGAAGAGGTTTCCACAACCCCGACTCTGAGGGTCAATGGAGTCACGGTTGAAGCTAGCCAGGTTGGGACAATCCCGTCGGCGGCGACGATTCTTCAGGCGATCGACGATGCCACCCCGGATGATTGGTGGG
>JAAXID010000193.1 GCA_012270545.1 Anaerolineae bacterium
GCCGCGTTGTAGGTATCGCCGGTCGACCAGCTCTCGCCCTGATTGCGGCGCTTCCAGTCCGGATCGGGCATCCGATTGGGATTCTCAAATGGGAGTTCGATGCCCAGTTCGCTGCCGATGCCAAAAGCGGTGCCATATCGGAAGAGATCATCAATTCCCAGACCACCTGGACGAATGGTCAGAGAAGAAAGGTTCGGATTTCCGCCTCCGATCTGGTAGAAATAAACATCGCAGCTCCAGGCGATGCCGCGGATCATGTCTACCCGGCCATGTCCGCTGCGCAGCCAGCAGACGAAGCGCTGCGCGGCCGCGCGGTCGAGAGGCGCGTAGCGGTTCTCCACCAATAGCTGCCCCTCGTCAAGCAGCAATGTATTGGGATCGATGACCTTCTCCTCCAATACAGCGGCGGCGGTGATCACTTTCCAGACGGAGCCCGGCGGATACTGGCCCTTGATCGTCTTATCCAACAAGGGGAATAGCGGATCGGCGGCGATCTCCAAAAAATACTCGACATCGATAGCGCGGGCGAAGCGCGAATTGTCGTAGCTGGGATAGCTGACCAGAGCCAGCACCTCGCCACTACGCGGATCCATGGCAATGACGACGCCCTGCTGCGAGACGGTACGCCCGGCTGTCGTATTGAGCTCCTCCAACTGATCGATCAGCGCCTGACGGGCAAATGCCTGCAAGTCCGTATCGATAGTCAGCCTGACGTTCTGGCCCGGTGCGGGGTCGACCTGATCAACGACCTTGACCACTTCGCCCGCGACATCGACCTCGCGAAGGATGGAGCCTCGCCGGCCGGCCAGACGCGCTTCCAGGTAACGCTCAATGCCTTCGTAGCCGATGCGGTCAAAGGCAGGATTATAGCCCAGTGCCTGCAATTCCGTCGCTTCTTCAGCCGAGATCGGTCCCATGTAGCCAACGATATGCGTCGTCAGGGCACCGGTTGGATATTCCCGCACTGCGACCGGCTCCACATCAACGCCCGGCATATAGATTCGTTCTTCCAGGATTTGCATCGCGACAAGTTGCGGCACATCGAGCGCGACGATGACCGGTCTGAAGGGCTCAATGCCTTCGCCTTCTTCGACCAGGTCTTGAATGCTGCGCAGGAATTGGCCCGACTGTTCCGCGATTTCGCGTGTGGGCGGCACGCCGACCAATGCCGACAAGCGGTTGAAGACATCGAGTTCGGCTTCTTCGTCGCTGGGCAGCTGAGCGGGAATTATGGTCACGTTGTAGGCGGGTACGTTGAAGGCCAGGCGCTGGTCGTTGCGGTCAAAAATCGCGCCTCGTCTCGCCGGAATAGGCAGGCGGCTGAAGCGATTCTCATCGGCGAAATCCTGAAACTCGTCATGTTTAATCACCTGCAATTCGTACATGCGGATGCCGAAAATCAGGAAAACGGCAAAGATAACGGCTTGAAAGAACGTCAGGCGCCAGGTCTGAAAAGGAATAAGCCGGTTGGATTTCACTCGTTGGTACCCATTTCCGTACCCGTCGTCAAACCTGAGCTGCGATTTGCAGGCCGCCTTCGAGCCGGCGTTGCAGCAAACGTATGGAGGCGTATAAAGGTAATACAGCGATGAGATTGTAGATCATCGTCGGTAAGAGCATGAGACGTATCAGCGAAGCGATATCGTAGGAATGGCCCAGTAAAAATAGCGCGGCGATGGTGTAGGCCGTCATGAAAACTGTCGCGAGCGCCGTAAACGCCAACAGAAAGAGGATACGGAAACGCAGCAGCTGCTGCGCGACCCCATTGACGGCGAAGACGATCAAGACAAGTCCAGCCGACGATGTACCGATTGGCAGGATCGACAACAGGTCCAGCATAATGCCACCGACCAGTGCCCAGACGAATCCCTCAGCTAGGCTCGAACGGACGGACCAGCAGATCACCAATAGCATGACCAGGCTCGGCTGGCCGCGCGTGTTGTTCAGAATGGCCGTGAAGTTGCTGAGCAGGGCGACGACGAAAGCGATGAATTGCGGGATGAAACTGGCGGACAGCGCCGCTGCCAAGCCCAGGATTCCTATGGATAGATAGCGCCCCATATCAGCTCTCGTCCGTCGCCTCGAAAATCGTCAGGTCGATCGGCTCAAAACTGGTGATGACTAGCACCAGCTCAAGCGTGTCAAAGTCGAACAGGCTGCGAACTTCCGCTTCCTGAAACAGCTCGAATTCGAATTGGCGCACGCTCGTCACCTGGCCGACCACAATATCCGGCGGGAAATTGCCACCGAGACCGGAGGTAATGACCAGGTCGCCTTGCTCGATCACTTCGTCCAGGTCGACCATCGTTAGGCGCAGCACACCCGAGGCTTGGCCGATGATGCTGCCCTGCGCGCGTGTGGTTTGCAGGCGGGAGCTGACGGCGCTGTTCTCGTCGTTGATCAGCTGCACCTGCGCGGCGTTGGCGCTGACCTGAATGATCCTGCCCACCAATCCCAATTCAGTGGTGACCGGCATGCCAACAGCAATGCCATCACGCGTTCCGCGGTTGATGATGATGCTTCGCGCGATCCCGGTCTGTTCGATCGCGATTACGTCCGCGGGCAGGAATTCCTGGTCTTCCAGTGGCGCTGTATAGGCGAGCATATCCCTCAGCCGAACGTAATCGCTGGCCGCTTCGCGCAATTCGATCGACTCGACTTGACGGCGGGCGAGCTGCTCCTCCAATGCGGCGATCCGCTCGCGCAACTGCCCCAGATTATTGAGTTCATCAAAAGCCGCGTTTAACGAAAGCGACAGTCGATTGAATAGTCCCGACAGGCCGTTCAGCGGCGCGGCAACCACGCCTTCGACCGGTGTCAATAGGCCGGCGAGGCTTAACAGAACCAAGCCGCCGCACAGGCAGAGCATTAGTATCAGGGGCAGTATTCGGCTGGGTTGGCGCAGACGGCGCAATCTACTGACCTCTCACAAGCGCGGTTCGCCTTATACTATCACAGATTGCGCCCGAACTATTGCCGCTTAGGCTGAGAGGGTTTGGCGTCTGTACGGTGGCATAGATGACGCGCTGGCGCCCTGAATGAGCTTGAGAACCGCGCTAGTGCCGTGTGCTGCCGCGCTCGGGTCCAGTAAGCAGGCGCCGCAGGTTGTTGTAGTCTTCCAGCATTCGGCCGGCGCCGCGGGCGACGCAAGTCATGGCGTCATCGGCGAGCCAGGATCGGATATTCACTTCTTCCCGCAATCGCTCGCCCAGACCGCGCAATTGACCGCCGCCACCGGCAATCGTGATGCCACTTTCCATTAGATCGGCGACCAGTTCCGGCGGCGTATCGTCAAGCGCGTCTTTGACCGTATCGATGATGATGTTAACGGAGCCGCCAATCGCTTCGCGGATTTCGATAGAACTGACCTCGACCGAATCGGGCAGACCGGTGGTCAGGTTTCTGCCCTTGACCATGTAAGTGCGCTCTTGCGGCAAGGGATAGGCGGAGCCGATATCAATCTTCGCCTTTTCGGCGGTTGGTTCGCCGATCAACAGATTATGCTTGTTGCGCAGGTGCTGCACGATGTCTTCGTCCATTTCATCGCCGGCTACTCGTATCGAGCGGCTGATTACAATGCCGCCGAGGGAAAAGAGTGCGACTTCGGTCGTGCCGCCGCCGATGTCCACCACCATGCTGCCGCGGGTCTCCAGCACCGGCAGGTTGGCGCCGATCGCCGCCGCCACCGGCTCTTCAATGAGGTGAGCTTCGCGGGCGCCGGCGTCCAGCGTCGCTTCGATGACAGCGCGCTTTTCGACCTCGGTGACGCCACTCGGTATGCCCACCACGACACGCGGGCGGGGCACTGGCACCCAGCTCTGCTCGTGCGCTTTCTTAATCAGATAATCCAGCATGCGGGCGGTGATTTCATACTCGCTGATAACGCCGTCGCGCAGCGGACGCACGATCAGGATGTCTTTCGGGTTTTTGCTCCACATTTCTTTGGCGCGCGCGCCAACTTCTATTGGGGTTCTGGTCTTGCGGTCGATCGCTACGAAGGACGGTTCGTTGATTACTATTCCCTTTCCGCGTACATAAACCAAGGTATAGGCTGTACCCAGGTCAATGCCGATGTCGAGCGAGAACAGCCCGAACAGGAAATCCAGGGGACTTAGCACTAATGATTCCTCGACGAAACGCGTAGTCCGCGCATTATATCATAGTTCAACATTAACAAATATTAACCGCGCTCAGCGTTCCGCCAGCGCTAGCAATTAGCCTATTCGCTTAAATTGAATATAGCACCGAATCGCGCATCGTTCACAAGATGCCCCTACGAGGTTATGATTGGATCATGAAACCGAGCCAAGGCGATTCGCAACCCTTTACGCGACTGGACACGGTACTGAGTACGATAAGGCAGCACGACGCGTTCGCCGTCGGGGCTTTGGTGATCGTCGCGGTTTCGGGCGGCAGTGACTCGGTGGCTCTGCTCCATCTACTGAATCGCTCGAAAGAAACCCTTGGCATCGACTTGCATGTCGCCTCGCTCAATCATGGCATTCGAGCCGAGGCGGGGCAGCGAGATCTGGAATTTGTGGCTGGCCTGGCGTCGCGCTGGCAGCTTCCGTATACCGTCGAGCATGCGGAGGTCCCGCGGCTGTCCGAGGAGTGGGGAATCGGCATTGAGGAGGCGGCGCGGCGCGCAAGGTACGCCTTTCTTGCGCAGGTGGCGCGTGAACAGGGCAGCCGCTGCGTCGCCGTCGGTCACCATGCGCTTGATCAGGCCGAGACCATGCTGATGAACATCGCCCGCGGCAGTGGCACGCGCGGATTGCGGGGCATGCAAGTCGTGGCTGACATGCCAAATCATCAAGGAATTCGCCTGGTGCGACCGCTTCTTCGCCTCACGAAGCGCGAGCTGGAGACATATTGCCACGAGCATAATTTGCCGTATCGGGTTGATGAGAGCAATGCCGATATCGGCTATAGTCGGAACTTCGTCCGCCACGAGGTGATCAGCCGACTGCAGCGCCTGAATCCCGAAGTGCTGAGCGCCTTTAACCGTTTGTCAGAGTCAGCAGGAGTGGATGAAGACTTCATTACATCGCAGTTTGAGGGGGCCGTGATGCCCTTGGTGAAGGATTCGGAAGATCGCTGGCGCATCAGGAAGGACGACTTCGATACACTGCATCCGGCTTTGCAGCGGCGTACGCTCCAAGGCGCGTTTCGTCAACTGTCCGGCGCGTCGTCCGCTCTGTCCCATTGGCTGACCCTTGACCTGATAGCCTGGGCACAAGTGGCCGCTGCGGGTGATCGGCGTGACCTGAGCGCGACATTACAGATGCGCATGGATTACGACGCGCTCTGCATTGAACGTAAAGATATTGCCGTTGAAGATGATCGATATCGATTGATCCCGGTCGACACAGACCGGCGGATCGTGGCGGATTCCCCCTTGGCGCTTCAGCGTTTGAACATCTGCCTTTCGCCTGATCGACCGGCGAGAAACGGCGAAGTCAGGCTGGCGCTGCCGGCGAATACAAAGCTGTGGCTTCGCACTCGGCGACCGGGCGACCGCTTTAAGCCGAAGGGAATGGGCGGGCATTCACGCAAAGTCAAGCACTGGATGATTGATCGCAAAATTCCACGCGAGATCCGTGATCGAATCCCATTGATCTGCGCCGATGGCGAGATCATCGCGATCTGCTTGGGTGATACATGGCATCTGGCGGATATCGCTCCTATTGACCTGCCCGACTCCGACAGCATGACGCTTGTGCTGGCATAACAGCCGATCTCGGCGCCGGAAATGATGGCCATTACGTTTTCACGCCGTCCCGTATTCCTATATAATTTGAATTAAGCTTCCGTATCGGGCCGGGTGGCCACAATGGCAGAGAGACAGCTCATGCGACTTCTGCTTGTTGACGACGATGGCGTCAATCGCTATACCGTGAGCAAAGCGTTGCAGCGGGTTGGCTACCTTGTTTCTGAGGTGAACAGCGGCGAGGCGGCGCTTGAGCGTTACGACAAAAGTGATTTCGACCTCGTCCTTTGCGAAATCGACCTGCCTGATATCGACGGCATTGAAGTATTGCAGGGCATCAAGAAGCAGTCTCCGGACGCCATGGTCGTGCTGATGACTGAGCAGGCGAAGGTCGAGACGGCGATTCAAGCCTTGCGATTCGGCGCGCAGGATTACTTGATCAAGCCTTGCTCCAGCGAAGATATCCGCGAGAGTGTGGAGCGTGGCATCGAAAACGCCCGCAGTCTGATGCGCCGCCGCCGGCTGCTGGATACGATTGAGCGGCATGTCGTGGAATTGGCGCGGGAAGCGTCGGATAAGCGAGATGCTGCCGACCATGATACAGAACCGCACGCGACAAAGATTCGCGAAAAAATGCCTCCGCGCGGCAATACCATCAGCTTGGGTCCGCTATCAGTCTTGCCCGGCAAATATCAGATTGAAGCAGATACACAGTCGGTCGGATTGACGCCAACGGAGTTCGACCTGCTGCTCTATCTGGCTGCGCATCGCAGTCGCGTCATATCCTGTCACGAGCTGGTGCGCGAAGTGCGGGGATATCATGTGGAAGAACCGGAAGCGCGTGAAGTCATTCGTCCGCACGTCAGCAACCTGCGCCGCAAGCTGAAGAGCCTGGGCGATATTGACATCATCGTCAATGTGCGCGGCATTGGTTATCGGCTCGGCGAAATCTCGGAAGGGGACTGATCCGCCTCTCCCATTCCTGCCGCCATTTGCTATCCTTCCCCACGTCATTCGAGCATCATTATGGTTTGGGCAATCTGTTTTTCGATCAGCTGCCTTGGGGCAATCGGCGGTTTTCCTCGGCACGCTGTATATCTATGACGGGAATCTTCTCACTGTGGAGCTGTTCCCGGGCATCAGCGAAGACCGCGCCCGCCCGCGGCTGCTTACGGGCGAAGATTTGTACAACTTTCTGCACTTTATGTTCGTAGAGAAAAACGAGTTCTAACTCTCAAACGAGCGCGCGAGCAGTTGAATCGCTGATACTTATATAGCCTGAATCGTTGCGTGTGCGCATCTGCCTGCCGCATTCCCAAAGTGGCTGAAATTCTGACGCTATTCATACGGCAGATGCGAGATAATCTAGTCGCGGCGCGGCGGCCTAAGCTATAATGACACTGCGGCTTGGCGCTGTGTGCGGCACGAGAAACGCAGAGGATGTGGCCGGTAGATGTCTACGCTTAATCCCGATCTGATTTCAAAGGATATGGACGCCGTTCTGAATGACGCGGTGCCGATGCTGAAAGAATTCCGCAAGTCGTCGATCATGCCGGAGATGGTTTTACTCTCTCTGCTTCGGCGAGAGAATACGGCAGCTTGGCGCATGCTAAAGATGTTCGAAACATCACGCGGCGTCGATCTCGATCGTTTGGAGCGACAAGTCAAAGTCGCGACGCAATCTAGGCGGGATCCGGATGGCAGCCTTGACTTTGTCGCCATCGGCAACCGCAAGGTATCGCTTAGCCGCCAAGCAATCGTTTTGCTGGATGACGGACTTACGATCGCCAACTCCATGAACGAGCAGAAAATCGATACCGATCACGCGTTGGCGGTTCTGGCGGAATCATCAGTGAGCACCGGCGGCGTTCTGCGTCAATTCAGCATCACGCCAAAGGCGATACAGGACGCCTACAGTGACGCCAGCAAGATCATCCCGGCGCGCGAAGATAGTACGACGGTGGATTTCGTCAAGCGGGCGAAACGCGGTTTGCTGCGCGCGGTGCACTTTCGCGAAGATTTGCTGCGCAACATGATCAATGTGCTGACGCAATCAGTTAATCGCCATATTGTGCTGGTCGGTCCCGATGGCGTCGGCAAGCGCACGCTGGCTTACAGCCTGGCGCTGCTGATGGCGGAAGAAAAGGGGCCGGCCGGTTTAGCGAACCTGGTGCAGATCAGTGAGACGGCGCTGCTGGATGGCGACCAGGAAGCCTTTCGCGCGGGCATGAGCGCGGCGCGGCGCGGCATCCTGTTCCTGCCGCTGATTCATCGCTTCTTTGGCGGTCCCATAAAAGCCGACTTCAACAAGGCGACTTCGCTGGTGCAGAAGGCCTTCCTGAGCGATGACCCCGTGATCATCTGTACAACGAGTGTACAGGAGTTTGAGGAACGTATTCAAGGCGTCAGCGCCATCATGGAAAACAGTCAGGTCATTCGCGTGGACGAGCCAGCGCTCGACGAGACCGTTTGCATCCTGGAAACGATCGCGCCACATTTGGAATCGGATTATGAAATCGCGGTCGATCACGATGCGTTGAAGATGGCGGCGCGCATGGCCCAGCGTTTTTTGACGATAAGCCCGCTGCCGCTGAGCGCCGAGCAATTGCTGCATCGCACCGCCGCGATGGTGAATATGGGCAAGCAGGATGACTTGGCTTTTAAGCCGGAAAACAATGACGCTTCGCTCGATGTGGAAGATGTCGCTCTGGTGACGAGTCAAATGACCGGCATCCCGGTGACTAAGCTGGGCGCCGACGAGCGGCTGCGCTATGCCAATATGGAAGATCATCTCCGCAAGCGCTTGATCGGGCAGGAGGAGGCAGTGCAATCCGTCAGCCGCGCGATCAAAACTGCTCGCGTCGGGCTGAAGGATCCGCGGCGTCCCATCGGCGCCTTTCTCTTTCTCGGTCCAACTGGCATAGGCAAGACGGAACTGGCGCGCGTCTTGGCCGATTTCATGTTTGGCAGCGAAGAGAATCTATTTCCGCTTGATATGAGCGAATACAAAGACGAGAGCAGCATCAACCGCTTAATTGGATCGGCTGTCGGCTATGTCGGCAGCGATGAAGGTGGTCAGCTTACCGAGCGAATACGACAGCAGCCGTACACGATTGTCCTGCTGGACGAAATCGAAAAGGCGCACCCGCGCATCATGGATGTGCTGCTACAGGTGATGGAAGAGGGCCGCCTTACCGATGGCCGCGGCAACATCGCGCGTTTCAGCGAGGCGGTCGTGATATTGACCAGCAACATCGGCTCCGAGCATCTGATGGTTCGGCACATCACGGAAGACCTGCGCGAGATGATCATGGAGGAAGTGCTGGAATTCCTGCGGCCCGAGTTCATCAATCGGCTCGATGAGGTGATTCTCTTCAATGCGCTGAGCGATGATGACTTCGTGCTCATCCTGGACCTGTTAATCGAGAAGGAGAACAAGCTGGCTAAGGAGCGCGGTCTAACCCTGACCTTTACGCAGGGTGCCAAGAACTGGCTGCTCGCGCAGAACGACGAACCGGAATTTGGCGCGCGTCCGCTGCGGCGGATCCTGCGCCGTAACCTGCGCGAACCCTTGGCCGACTTTCTGCTGCGAGCGAATCCGCCGGAGGGCACTGAAGTTCGAATCAGTTCTAGCCGCAGGCGTGGTGGCGGTTTGAAGTTTTCGGCGGAAGTCGATGGTGAAGACTTCGAGCTTGACGCATGACGGGTGACAAGACCGTGTGCACTATTGCGAGAGGCAGTGCCAATGAGTGGTCTGCCTTGCTTTTGGAGCCTGAAGCTGCTGTGACGCTAAGCAACTTTAGAAGGGTACATAAAGGCGGCATCCGCAGGCCCCTTTCTGAGAGGGAAAGATGACAGCAATCGATCGTTCGATTTTCCGAAAATATGATATCCGCGGAACCGCGGCTGGCAGCGCGCCGCAACTCACGCCGGCTGTCGCTTTGCTGGTAGGCAAGGCGCTTGGCACATACTTGCCGCGTCACTTTCAGTCAGAGCGCGTATTCGTCGGCTCCGACAATCGTGTGACCTCCGGACCGCTTAAGGCAGCCGTCATTGAAGGTCTGGCCTCCACCGGCCTGCCAGTCGCCGATATTGGCGAGGTGCTTACGCCGACTGTTTATTTCGCCTCAGCGTCGTATGACGGTATTGGCGCTGGCGTCATGATCACAGGAAGTCATCTCGACACGCGCTATAACGGAATCAAGATGGCTTACGGCAAGTTGGCGCTCGCCGGCGAGCAGATTCGGGCTCTGCTCGGAGTCATCGATGATGAAGCTTTTGCGGTGGGGCAGCCGGATATTACTGAAGACTTCGATATGATCCAGCGTCATATGGCGGCAATACAGGGCAAGGTGAGGATGGCCAAGCGGATGAAGGTTGTTTTGGACGCCGGCAATGGCTTGTCCGGCACTTATCTGCCGCCGGTGTTGACCGCGCTGGGTTTGGATGTGGAATGCCTCTATTGCGAGCCGGACGGCACCTTTCCCAACCATCTGCCCAATCCGGAAGATCCGGAGATGACGCGCGACCTGGAAGCCAAAGTCCTTGAGCTGGGCGCTGATCTGGGGCTGGCTTTCGATGGCGATAGCGATCGCTGTGGCTTCATCGACAATCAGGGGCATCATATCGCAGCCGATCGGCTGCTGGCGCTCTTGGCGCGTGATCTGCTCAGCCGCCATCCCAACACGCCGGTCGTCTTCGATGTCAAGGCGTCGCAGGCTTTGCCCGATGAGATTACGAAATTCGGCGGCCAGCCGGTCATGTGGAAGTCGGGCCACAGCTTGATGAAGCAGAAGATGAACGAAATCGGCTCTTTGCTGGGCGGCGAAGTCAGCGGCCATCTTTTCATCGGCGAAGACTATTACGGATTCGATGACGCGCCTCTCGTCGCGCTCAAAACACTGGAGATTATCAGCAAATCGGATTCAACCATCGCCGAAATCTTTGATGAGATACCCAAGCTGGTGGCGACGCCGGAGATCGTGCTGTCCGCGCCGGACGATCTGAAGTTCAAGATGATTGACGCGATGACGGCGAGCCTGCAAAACGACTATGAAGTGGTGACGGTCGACGGCGCGCGTGTGAACTTTGACGACGGTTGGGGACTGGTGCGGGCGAGCAATACACAGCCGGCTGTCACGCTCCGATTCGAGGCTTATACGCGCGAACAGATCGTCCACTATATGCGCGTCTTCAAGGCGCAATTAGTCAAATATCCTCAAATCGACCGGAGCCGATTCGATGAGCTTCTGGTCGAGTTCAGCGCCTGAGTCCATTCAAGGTTCACATTTCAGACTGTGTCATTGCGGCGTAATTTCTTCCAGGACATCTACCGGAATCGAGCCCAGCAGTTTGATCGTTTGGTAGCGCGTGAAGACAGACACGGCAATCTCTTTGCCGCGCTAAATGAGATCCGCCCACTGCACGGATTGAAGGCGGTGGAATTCGGCGCCGGCAGCGGACGGGTTACCAGGCAGCTCTCGGTGATCGTTGACAGCGTCTATGCTTTTGACATTGAGCCGTCGATGGTGAGTCGGGCGGCTAGCGCCATGCGTGCTAGTGGCATGACCAATTGGCATCTTTCGCTTGGCGACAACGGCCAAATGCCGGTCGCTTCAGGCTGTGCCGATCTGGTCCTTGAAGGCTGGAGTTTCGCTCATGTCATCGGCTGGTATCCGCAGGATTGGCTTGCGCGAACCGACGCGATGCTGGCCGAGATGGAGCGCATTCTCAAGCCGGGCGGCACCGCTATTCTTATAGAGACGATGGGTACCGGCAGGCGTCAGCCACAAGCGCCGTCGACAAAGCTGGCGCAATTGTATGACTATTGGGGGAGCGAGTGTGGATTCTCCTACCGTTGGATCCGCACCGATTTCCAATTTGCCTCGCCGCAAGAAGCGGATGAGCTGATGCGCTTTTTCTTCGGTGATGAAATGGCGGAGGCCTGCTTGGCTAGGGAGACGGTGATTGTGCCCGAGTGCACCGGCATCTGGTGGAAACATATCGCCGGTTAAGGGCTCTTGCGATTTTGTCAGAAGGGCGCCGGTGGCGAAACAGCCTGCGCCAGATAATTGAAAGCGCTGAAGAGCAGCAAGATTGTCGCGCCGAATACCACGAGCAGCGTTCCATAAATGATTTGACGCCGATCCCAAGCGGGTGTACGCCGCGGGGGCGAGTCGCCGTGGCTGCGCTGCAGGTTTCGCTGCCAGCTTCGGTCGCGGTCGACGATTAGAATGACACCCCAGACGATGAAAGGTAGACCAAAAATGGAACCGAAGCAAATCGCCGCTAACATGTTGAGTCCCTGCCATTGACCTAAATGCAACGGTTGCGGCGCGCGGAACCAGCGCAATATCTAGATTCACGGCGTGCTGACGACAAAGGCATTTTAGCGCAGTGGCGGCTTGTGGCACTATTGAAACATGACCGAATTGGGTTATGATGTTTGGGCAATGTCCGCCGTAGCCTCTTGTGGAAACTGACTCATAGAGACCCAGAGCACCCATGCTAAACGCGCCAAATGAACTTCCCAATATTGAATTCGAGGTGGACAGGGAGCATTCCGGCGTCCGCATGGTTGGCTGCGTCACCTTCGTCATTGGCGCGCTCGTCAGCTACTTGATCATCAGCAGCGTCTTACCGCAGGGCGGTCTGATCACGATCGGCGCCTCTTTGATCATCGCGGTCGGGCTGACCTACGGCGCCGATTACCTGACCAAGCGCTATTGGCCCAGCAACCGCTATATTCAGTTCGTGGGCGACATCATCAAGCTGGTCAGCGGCAGCAAGGTTCAAGGTGCCATCGACGCCGAACACAATGTCAATTTGCTCATGTGGCATTTCGAGGCGAAGCGGCACCCGCGCGTGCCCAAGGGATGGTACGTGGTGGCGAACGCGCTGGAGCAGGATGGCGAATACATCGTCACCTATAGTATCGTCTCGCCGACCGACTTCGAAGCATTGCCGCTCTCGCGCCTTTCGGTCAAGTATCAGCGCAAGAAGAAACGCAAGAACGAAGACGGGCGCGACCTGCGCGAGGCCGGCAACTACCGCCGCATCGCCCAGGCGGAGTTCCATCGTGGCGAACTCGGCGCGGAGATGTCGCAAGAAGACTACTACGCCTATCTGGATTATCTGGCCGATACCTATACCTCCTGGATGCCGAAAGACAAATGACCGCGCCGGGCAGAATCTTTTTCTGCATCGCCTGCCTGCTTGTGGCCGCCTCCACAATAATCGCGCAAGACCATGCCTTAAGGGTTGGGGGCGTTGTCGATGGCGAATTGGCTGCTGGCGAAACCCACCGCTATTCATTGACAGCGCTCGAATTGACCCTGCTTTCGTTCCGGGTCGAAGCGCTTAGCGAGGAGCTCGACCCAACGCTGGAGATCCTTGACCACACGGGCAAGCTTGTGGTCTCGAATGATGACTACGACTATCCTGACGAGCTTGATGCGGCGATTCAAGCATTTGTCATTCCGAGAACATCGACCTATACGGTCGCGGTAGGCGCGTTTGGCGAGAGCGGAGGATCATATCGCTTGCACGTGCTTCCCGGTTATGATCGCTTGGCCCTGCGCGAAAATCCGGTTGACAGCGCCAACTGGGAAGTTGTGTACAGTGATTCGACTGTCAACGTGTCTGATTCCAGCGTTTTCGCCTTGGAAATGCGCGGACTGGCGCGATCGGCCGGTCTCGTCGGGCTGCATCTTCCCATAGAACGCGACTTGTATTTCGAAGCTGCATTTGACCAGGTAAGCTCGCCGGTTGCCTGGCAGGTAGGTCTACTGTTTCGCTATCTGTCCCCGACGAAATACCACCGCCTTCTGCTGAGCAAACGCGGATTCTGGCGGGTGGATCGTGTAGACGGTGACGAGGTAACGCAGCTGCGGGGTTGGAGCGGTCATCCGGCCATTCCTCCGGGTGAAAGCGTCTTCCGTCTTGGCGTTTTGGTGAGCGGCCAGCACTATGATGTGGTCTACAATGGCCAGGTGGTGGGCTCGGCTTGGGACCGGGCGCCACTGACGCCGGGCAGCCTAGGCCTTGCCCTGATGACGGATGAACGCGCCGGCGGACCGCTGTCATTGGTCATAGCGGAGACATTGGTGACAGTGCCGACCCGAGTCAATGATCGCCCACTTTTTCCCCAGCGTCTAGTGACGCGGCGCTACTACGCCATGGCCGATGCGCTGGCCCGGCAACAGCTCGTTCCGGTCGGCGGCGAAGTGAAGCTGGCGGTGCCGGAGAGTTCGGTCAGGCGCCTGCGCTCCGGCGTAACGCGTTTGCCAATCGCCTCCAACTTCAGCTTCGCGCAATTTGCTTTTGGCGCGTCTCTGACGCTTGATGCGCGTTCGGAAGGGAACGGGGGCTGCGGATTGTTTTTCCATTACAACGATGATGAGAATTACACATTGGCTTATGTGACCAGCCATGGCGACTATGGCATATCGCGCCGAACCGCCGCCGGATTCGAAGCGGGCCTTTACGGGAAGCGCGCCTCGTCAGACGGGGCGCCGCATTACCTGTTGGTCATCGCTTCGGAGGAAGTTATTCACTATTACCTTGACGAGCATTATGTCGGCAGTCTCGCCAGCATTCCGCGAATCGGCAGCGTCGGCATCGCGACGGTGAACTACAACGAAATAGAAACCGGCTGCGCGTTTGACGATCTCTGGCTGTTGAGTTTGGAGGAATGAGGGAAGACGAATTCAAGCCGATACAACAAAAAGAGCCTCGCGATAGCGTGAGGCTCTCTTCATTTGCTGTATCAAGATCTGCGTTAGACGCGCATGGCAGCGCCGAGCGTATCGCAAGCGGGGCAACCGCCACCCGGACGCAGCATCGCGTAGCCGGCTTGCGGATCGGCGCCCCCTGTCGTGAAATTGACATTCCAAACGATCAACATGCTGACATAGCCCGAACCGCGGGTTACATTGACTGCGCCCGCCAGCCATTGAGCTTGTTCCGCCAGCGAATTGCCAGAAGCCCAAGAGAACCCTCCCGGTAGCTGGCCGATACCTTCACCGGTGAGATAGCCCAGCTCAGTAAAGCAAAGCGGTTTGCTTGGGAAGGCGCCGCGGTACACCTGCATCATGCTCGGCAAATACCAGGAATAGTGCCCGGAACTGCCTACTGGCGCCCCGCTGGTCGCATTGGGTGGCGTGATGCCGGCGTTATAGTGGACGCCGACGCAATCCAGATAATTCGCCGCGCCCGCAGCCGCCATCTGCTGCACGAAGACGTTATCGTTGCAGCCTTCGGCAGCGCATCCAGTGGCAAAGAAGCCAGTCGGAGACGGCGCGCCGCTTATGACGATGGTTGACGGGTTGGCCGCCTTTATCGCTTGATATGCCGCTGCCAGCAGCCTGACATAACTTGCGCCATTGATTTGTCCCTTGGGCCATTCTCGTTCAATGTTCGGTTCGTTCCAAACTTCAATGGCATCGGCGCCGTTGCTTGCCAAAAAGCCCACGTACTGCGCAAATTCAGCGACATAGCCATCAAAGTTTTCCGCCAGCCGCTGCTTGTTGCCAAGGGCGCCGAGCAAGACCTTGAAGCCTTGGCCGTGGGCTGCGGCTATTGTGCCTCTGCCATCCGAAACACCGTGTGTCACTTGCTTCTTGACCCAGGTCATTCCAGCCCGTTTCATCAGCGAGGCTACCCCGCCGTCGAAACCAGCGACATGGCCGCCCAGGGCGAAGCCGCCGACATTTGCAGCGCTCGGCAGGGCGGGACCAGTTGGCGGACTATCGCCGGCATCAGCAGGCGCGGCCGCCGCTTCCGGCGCCGGTGCCGGCGCAAATTGTGGCGGCACGTGGACTTCGTCGCAAAGCACTGACTCCGCCAGGTCATAGCTGACGCGCACCTGATATTCCTTGCCGGAGACATCCAACAGGCTGAAGGTCCAGCCGAAAAGTATTTCCGCGCGCTTGAGTACAATCGGTATCTCGGCGACGCAGTTGTCGATGCCGAATGATCCGTACAATTGCCGGCTTGCCTCGCTGCTCCAATTGTCTTCATAGAAGCGCCAGCGAAGGAGCCTCAGCGGCGCGTCACGCTCTTCTTCGACGATTTCTTTGGCGACAGCCAGACCGAGCATAATCGGATCGCTCGCGGGCTCGTCTGCTTCGGCGTCGTCTTGTGTCAGCGCCGATGAGCTGATTAACAGCATGGCCAGCGCCACTAGAAATACTGCCAACAGGCGGAAGGTATTCGCGCCAGCGTCTTTCAGCCGCATACGTTTCCTCTTCTAACTAAATTTAACCCTTTGCCGAAAGCATAACGAAATTCCTCAAGATTGCCATAGCATGTTTCTCAGCGTCGGTCAGCCGTCAGCTAGGGATGTTGTGACGCATAGCATTGGAATCAGAAGCTTAATCGCGTGGCAGCGTGAAAAAAAATGTCGAGCCACTGCCGACCTGGCTCTTCACGGAGATTTCACCCCCATGCGCCTCCACGATTGCTTTGACCAGGTAAAGACCGAGACCGGTGCCATGCGTCCGGCTCGTCAGCTTGTCGTCGACGCGATAGAAGCGCTCAAACACTTTCTCGATTTGCTCTTTCGGGATGCCGGCGCCTTGATCGCGCACGAAGACAGTAACGCTCTTTTCGGTGAAGCGCCCGCCAACCGTAATCGTTTTGTCCTCCGGTGAATACTTGATGGCGTTGGTCAATAGATTTTCGATGACTTGCCGCAAGCGCATTTCGTCACCTGGTATCACAGGGAAGTTGTCTGAAAAGCTGAGTGCGATTGGGTGATTGGTTTGGCTCTCCAGTCGGGCGGCCGTGCGTTCCGCTACCCCCCGGAGATCGGTTTCGGCCATATTCAGTTGCAGTTCGCGCGCCGCTTGTATCTTGCTGGCAGTCAGCAGATCTTCTACTAAATTGGTCAGCCGGTCGGCTTCGTCCTCAATGATCGCCATGTTCTCGCGGATGACGTCGCTGTTCCATTCCACATCATCGCGGCCGAGCGTACTGGCGTAACCTTTGATGATGGCGATCGGCGTGCGCAGCTCGTGATGCACGCTCGAAATAAAGATGGATTGCATCTCCTGCGCCTTGCGGAAATTAGTGACATCGCGGACGTTGGCGATGATGCTTTCCAATCGACCGTCGGCGGTGAACATCGGGGCATAGGTGATCCCAATGCTGATCTTCATACCATCGCGGCGCAATAGGTCGCCTTCGACGTAGATGGTATCGGCGCGCCCGTCGCTTGATTCTGTCTGCGCCCAACCGGCGGTCAGCGCATCTTCAATATCGGCGCTCTCCAAGCTGTCCCAGACGATCTTGTCGCTTTTGAGGCGGCCGATGACTTCCTGCGGGCGCCAGCCGGTCATCCGCTCAAAGGCGAGGTTCGCTCGCTGGAATGTGAGATCGGGATTCAGAATGAAGACGCCGTCGCCGCTGTGGTTCAGAATCGCTTCCAGCCGCTGATGTTCCTGGTTGAGTTCGCCATAGAGCTGCGCGTTATTGACGGCAATGGCGGCTTGATCGGCGAAGCTCTGCAGCGTACTGAGGTCCTCTGGTGTGATCGCGGTCTGGTACGAACGAAAGACGATCAGCAAGCCAAGCGGATTATGCGCGAAGACGAGCGGCATCGCGATTGATTGCGCCAGGCGCGGGTCGATGACATCGGCCATTTCGCGCAATTTCTTATTGAGAAACTCGCGACTGAAGCCGCCTTCGTCTTGCGGGGTCATTAATTCTTGCAGCTTGCCGTTGAGCTGTGGCACATCGTCGGCGGCGATGCCACTGTAGGCGCGCACCGCGAAACTGCCGTCATGTTTGTCGCTTAGGGCGACGATGCCGACGCGACCGGCCAACATGACAAGCGAGGCGTGAAGCACACGGCGCAATACCTCGCTCAGGTCCAGCTGAGCGGTAATGGCGCGGGTGATTTCCAGCAGAAAATCCCGCTGCTGCGTTCGCAGGTCCGGTCGCATCAACATAGCTTGATTGTATCACGCTAGCGAGGTCTTATGGTTCAGGCGGGGTGGCTCTGTTTCAACATGCGGCTTAGAAGCGCTGGTCCAGTTCGCTGATGTCCAGGTTGCCGCCGTCGGTCGCCACCAGCGCGGCCGCGCCGACGAGCGCCACGTCATCGCCCAGCGCCGATTGCTCGATTCTCAAGTTCGCTGTGTAGGAGTCGTCCAGCACATGCTTCTGCGCGGTGTCTCGCATCGGCGCGAAGAGCAATTCGCCGGTCTTGGTGACGCCGCCCCCGACGATGATGACCTCGGGATTGAACAGGTGCAAGATAGAGACGATGCCTAAGCCGATAATTCGGCCGGCATAGGCGAGCTGATCAATCGCCAGCTGGTCGCCATCTGCGGCCGCGATGCCGACCGCTTTGGCGTCAATCCCGTTCAGGTCGCCATTGATGATGTCTCTCACTTTGGACTTGGCGCCGTTTTGTATCGCGCGCTTGACCCGGCGCGCAATGGCGGGGCCGGCCGCTTCCAGCTCGACTGAGGAGATCGTTCCGTTTTCGAGGACGATGGGAATATGCCCGAACTCGGCCGCTAAGCCCTCGCGTCCCAGCAGCAGTTTTCCATCGCAGATGATGCCCGCGCCAATGCCTGTGCTGACGGTGATATAAACCACATGACGGCAGCCTTGAGCGGCGCCCTTGGAGGCTTCGGCGAGCGCGGCCACGTTGGCGTCATTCCCGATATGCACTGGCAAATTGAATTCCGCCTCCATAATGTCTCGCAGCGGCACATCAAGCCAGCCGTGCAGATTGGGCGGCGCGATGATGACGCCAGTGAAAGGATTCAGCGGACCCGGCGACGAGATGCCGATGCCCAGAATGTCGTCTCGGCCGGCGGGCATGACCTTGCGGATGTAGGCTTTCATGCGCTCAATGGTGGGCTGCGCGCCCAGCTTAGCCTGCGTCAAGGTGTTTTCGCGCTGCAGCAGATTGAGATCCAGGTCGTAGCGAGCGGTACGTATCTGGGTTCCGCCCAGATCCACAGCGATGATCTGATTTCCCACCGCGTCCACTCCTTTTTCGAGCGACATCCTAGCTGGCTTCAGAAGCCTGGGTCGGATTCGCAGCGGGGCAAATAGCGCCCCTCCGCAGGTCCAGGTCAGGCGGCTTGTAGGCGATAATTGACGCTGATAGAATAACATGAATTCGCTCAGGAATTAAGTTGGTTGATAGCGGCGGCGTCTTCTTATGGCTCGTGTAACGCCCATGCGGCGGCAATACCTGGAAATCAAGAGTCAGTATCCTGATTGCATCCTGATGTTTCGCATGGGCGACTTCTACGAGATGTTCGACGACGATGCCGAAGTGGCCGCGCGCGAGCTGGATATCACGCTGACATCGCGCACGCATCGCAAGGGCGGCGAGAAGATCCCGATGGCGGGCGTGCCTTACCACTCGGTGGATGGCTATATCGCGAAATTGATTGAAAAGGGTTTCCATGTCGCCGTTTGCGATCAGGTGACCGAGCCGACCGGCCGTGGCATCGTCGAGCGCGAAGTGACACGTGTCATGACGCCGGGCACTGTCGTCGAGCCGGCTTTGCTGGAGGAGGGTGTAGCCAATTATCTGATGGGCATATTGCCGGTCGGCGATGCGGAGACGGGTGAGTGGGATCGGGCCGGCATTGCCTTCGCCGACATATCCACGGGTGAATTCAGCGCGACGCAATTCAGCGGCGACACTGTCGGTATGCGAGTCTTCGAAGAGCTCTCAAGAGTGGAACCGCGCGAAGTCATCATGCCTGAGAGTTGGGTGGAGCGCGGTGTAACCTTGCCCGACGGCATCCACCTCAGTTCCGCTCAGGACTGGACCTTCGAATACGCCGGCGCCGAGCAGCTTCTCTGCGATCATTTTCGGGTCGGGACACTGGACGGCTTCGGCTTGAAAGACAGCCATGCTGCCGTGTCGGCCGCCGGCGGCGTTCTTCAGTATTTGCGAACGACCCAGAAACAATCGCTGGAACAACTGTCGGCCATTCGTTCTTACTCAACGGACGCCTTCATGGTGTTGGATCAATTCACGCGGCGCAACCTCGAACTGTCGTCGTCCATCCGTCAGGGTGAGACCAAGGGCAGCTTGCTCGGCGTTCTCGATCGAACGGTGACGCCGATGGGGGCGCGGCTGCTGCGCAACTGGCTCAGCCAACCACTGCTTGAAATTGGCCGCTTGAACGCTCGGCTGGACGCGGTCGAAGCGTTCGTGGGCAGCGACATCCTCCGTGAGGGGCTGATGGCGGAACTCAAGCAGGTAGGCGATATCGAGCGGCTGACCCAACGCATAGCAATGGGCAGGGTTGGCCCGCGCGATTTGATCGGCTTGAAGCAGGCCTTGGCTGTCGTGCCGCGACTGCGCGAATTGATCGCCGAGTTGGCCAGCCTGGCCGCGATCGTGGAACGTCTCGATCCTTGTGAGGACATCTTCAAACTGATTAGGACCGCCATCAATGATGACCCGCCGGCGACATTGAATACAGTCGGTACGATTCGCGCCGGTTACTCAGCGGAATTGGACGACATACTCACGGCATCGCAAGACGCGCGTGACTGGATCGCGAACCTCGAGTCGCATGAAAGACGGCGCACAGGTATTGCAAGCATCAAAGTGAGCTACAACAAGGTCTTTGGCTATTACATCGAAGTGACGAACGCGCAGGCCGACAAAGTGCCGGAGGACTATGTACGCAAGCAGACGCTGGTTAACGCCGAGCGCTATATCACACCTGAACTCAAAGAATACGAATCGCGCGTGCTCAACGCCGAGGAAGAAATCCTGGCGACTGAGCGCGAGCTGTTCGCGGATATCTGTCGTCAGATCGGGACGCGGCAGGAAAGCTTGCTCAAAACCGCGCGCGCTATCGCCCATTTGGACGCCTTTTTGTCGCTGGCGACGGTAGCGGTCAGAGAAGGCTATACGCGGCCTCAATTGACCGAAGATACCGTCCTCGATATTCAGGCGGGCCGGCATCCAGTGGTCGAAAAGCTCTTGGAGAGCGCGACACGTTATGTGCCAAATGACAGCCATCTCGACTTGGCATCGCGGATTCATATCGTCACCGGACCAAACATGTCGGGCAAATCAACCTATATTCGGCAGGTGGCGATCATCACGCTGATGGCGCAGATCGGCAGCTTTGTCCCGGCGGACTCGGCGACGATCGGCCTGGTTGATCGCATATTTGCGCGTATCGGCGCTCAGGATGAAATCCACGCCGGTCAGAGCACCTTCATGGTCGAGATGGTCGAAACGGCGCGCTTGCTCTCCGGCAGCAGTCCGCGCAGCTTGCTCATCCTGGATGAGATTGGCCGTGGCACCTCAACCTACGATGGCCTGGCGATTGCGCGCTCCGTCATCGAATATATTCATAATAACCCGCGGCTAAATTGCCGAACGCTGTTCGCGACGCATTATCACGAATTGACCGAACTGCCCGATATCCTGCCTCGCAGTACAAACTTCAATGTGGCGGTAGCGGAGCAGGGCGATGATATCGTCTTTCTGCATCGTGTCTTGCCAGGCGGCGCCGACCAGAGTTATGGCGTCCATGTGGCGCAGCTGGCCGGCATGCCACGCTCGGTGGTGGAGCGGGCACGAGAACTGCTCTACCAATTGGAAGAAGGCGGAAGCGATTTCTCGCTTCTGAAACCAGCGCCACAGCATCAGCAGCTCAGTTTCTTTGACACGCCCGAAAACCCGGCGCTGGGCGCTTTGCGCTCGCTGGAAGTGGATGGGCTGAGCCCGTTAGAAGCTTTAACTAAACTGTATGAACTCAAGCGGATGGTGCTGGAGGCTTAGGTGTTTTTCGCCAATACAATCGTGGTCGCCAGTCACCGTCGGTCAGGCATGCGGTGGACGATTGACGCGCTGCGCAACAACAGCCCGGACATCAACGATTCTTACATGTCGCTGGAACAAATGGGAGCGGACCACGACGGCGCTATTCCCTTGTCAAAGTTTCGCCGGCAACTGCTCAATATGGACGGACGCGTGCTGATCAATGTACACGATCTGCCCGCCGCCGATTCCTGGAAAGGCTTGGACGAGCGCCTTTTCGCGCGCGCCGTATTGCAGCATTCGCCGACGATTTACGCGCATCGGGATGGACGCGATGTTATGGTGTCGCTTTACTACTATATGCAGTCCTTTAGCGAGAGTGTGCGCAATCAATCATTCGCGCAGTTTCTGCGCGGTGAAGCGGCGCTCGATGGCGAAGAATCTGCGTTGAGCCGCCCGGGATATTGGGCTTTTCATGTTGAGTCTTGGTTAAAGCGAGACAACTTGCTGACGATTTCCTACAGCGATCTCGAGGCCAACTACGAGTCAACTGTGCGGAAACTGGCCGCGTTCTTGGAAGTCAGCCTTAATGACGACTTGCGGCCGCTCACCATGCCCGGTCCGCCGGAGGACGAGCCAATTCTTGGCGCTTTGCTGGAGAAGCTGGGCTTGAGGCGGCGGCGAGGCGGATATCCCGATCAAGCGCGCGTCGGCAAAAGTGGCGACTGGCGGAAGCTGTTCGACAGGCGCGATCGCGAATTCTTCATGCAGGAAGCGGGTGAGATGATGCGTCAGTTGGGCTATCAGCGTTAAACGCGCCTATTAGCCGCCAAAGAGCATAGCAGCGCGTACTGTCACTAATTCGTAAGTTTGAGACACAAGAACTAACAGCATTACCAGGATGACAACGCTGTATGCGCTTATCGCCGACCCCGGCAGATTGATGCTGGGCGCAGAGCGAAGTGAAAGGCCAACGGTCCAAAACAGCGGGATCAACAGCATAAGGATGAATCGAGGTCCAGACGCTATTGCCGCGTACCATGCAAACAGGAGACTGTACGCGAAAAAGACCGACGCTGCAAACAGCCCTATCTGGATGTCCTTTTTTGTTAGCCGGCCGCGGTCGCCTGACACTTTCGCAAAGAGACAGGAAAACATGACCAGAACGCTTATACCAGTATGAATGCAGAGACCGAACTGGCTCGGACTATCCGGTCCACTGCAGGCGTTTTCATGTATTCGCATAGCGCCTCGGTAAAACCGCCGCACAATGTCGGCAGTTGAATGTTCATTGAGATACTTCGTCAAGCTCGGGATCTCTTCAGCTGGCATATCTGGCCAGCCCTCGCGGTCGCCCGCCGCCCTCGTACCTGACTTGGCTTCTTCCCAGGAGTCATACCAGATATAAAAGGTTGAATTGACGTTGTAAAGATAATGTCCATAACGATCTTTGCTTTCGTTGAAGTACGGAAAAAGCGCCACCAGGAACACGAAAAGCGGCGCGATTGCGTGAAATGCAATTTTGTACATTCGCTGTCGGCTAAGGCGACGGCTGAATAGATCGAAAAGAAGAGGAACAGCAAAAATGCAGGAGTAAATCGCTAAGGCGGGCAGGACGCTGGCCTTGGAAAAATGCGCCAGGGCGAATAGTAAACCCAGGCCGACGGACTTATACCACTTGGGACATCTAATCGATTCTATCGAAAGCATGAACGCGAAGGCAAATATAGTATAGAAGAGAATCTCCGCCTGAAACCAGGGCGCCTTTATGGCAAAACACAGGAAAGCGATGACCGCTATGGCGTAAACGGAATAAGATTTGGAGAACTTCGCAAAGAATGCCGCGCCAAGCGCTGTGAGACAAGCGATTGAGATAAGCACGTTTAGCTGTTTCCCTTGTTCGAAAAACTCCTCATCGCTCATGTCGGGCGAATAAAACAAAGCCTGAATCCAAGGGAAAAGAGGCATGCGGTTGCGACCGCCTGTGAATGTAAAGCTCGATGCATAGGCTTTCTTGGCAAAGTTCATGTACGCGCCTTGATCAGATTTGCCCATATGCAGGTTTAGGCCACGTTGCGTCTCTGCAATGTGAAGGTAAAGCGCAAGCGAAACACCGACGCCCGCCAAGATAAGAAGTATTTTTGCCGCGCGAGCGGTAGCAGGCGAGCTATTCGTGGTCACGTGAACTTGGCAGGTCGAGCAGCGGCTCGGGTATCTCCGCTTCATCCTCCCGCATGATGCCTTCGGAAAGCAGCACGCGCTTAAACGAAACGATCGCCACTTCGATCATGTCGAGGCTCGGCTCGTTGGTAGTCAGATGCTGCAAAGCCAGATTGGGCTGGATCATGAAGCGGATCCAGGGCTTGTCGAGATTGGCTGCGGTGTATTTCAAGAACTCGTAGGCGACGCCGGCGATTACGGGAATGAAGAGCACTCGTGAGAGAATCAGCAGCGCGAAGGGCGGGCGCCCGATCAGCGAAAAGAGCATGACGCTCACGAACACGACCGTCAACAGGAAGGCGGTTCCACAGCGTGGATGCTCAATCGCGTGGCTGCTTACGACCTCCGGCAGCAGCTCGTCGCCGGCTTCGTAGGCGTTGATCGTTTTGTGCTCGGCGCCATGATAGGCGAAGATGCGCCGGCCATCTTTCGTCCGACCGACGAACCAGATGTACACGACCAGAATCGATAGCTGCACGACGCCTTCAATCAAGTTAATGAGAAAGGCGTCCAGACCGATTGGCAGCGCCTCGTAAGCCAAGAAGTTGCTGCGTTCAGATTCCACGGCGATTTCCTTGCCGTCGGCGTCCACGACGATTTCATGCGCGGCGGTGCTCAAGCCAAGCAGGTTGCCGATGCCGGTGGCGGCGGCAGTGGGAAGGAGAAAGAAGATGCCGACGCCGATCAGGAGGGAGACGGCGATAGTCGCCCAGCCGATGGGACCATTGAAGCTGATGTCCTCTTCTTCATCCAGCGCAACATCGGCCGACCACATCAAGGCGCGGATGCCGAGGCCCAAAGCGTCCCACAAGCCGATGAGTCCACGCAGGAATGGCGTTTTGGCGATGCGTCCTCGGTAGAGTCGCGCGCTTAGCGGCTGCTCGTGGATGACGATTTCCCCTTTGGGATTGCGGACGGCGACCGCCATCGAGTGCGCCCCGCGCATCATCACACCTTCGATAACGGCTTGGCCACCGTAAGAGAATTTCAGCTCGCCTGCGTCTCGTTTCTTTTTCCCCTGCAAACTTACCCCCTAGGGCAATTGAACCCGCTCAATATACGTGGCGGGCTCGCGTCGGTCAAGTTGGAAGGGATTTTTGCGCGCCTGCAGCGGGACGGATGTCCAGCAGGTGCAATTGCAGACTGCGCCGCCCACCCCACTCGTTGATTTCGGTATGATAAGCGGCATCGATTCTGCGCGGCATCTGTTTCGCCCAGTCGCCCAGGCCGAATCCAATCGCATCCACTTGCGCGCTGCTGTCATTCGCGACCCTAAGTTTGAGATGACGCCCATCCTCGCCCACGCGGCGGCAGTGCAGGATCCGCAAGTCGTTCGTCAAGAAGGTGCCCTTTTCGTTTTCGTGGCCCGTTGGTTCAAGCCTGTCGAGCTCCCGCAGCAAGTTCTCGGTCAGGTCGTCGAGCTGGATTTTGCTGTCAATCCGTAGTCGAGGCGCAAGCTCTCGCCCGCGCAGAGAGTCCTCGGCCTTTTGCTCCAAGGCTTCCTTTAATATGTCAAGGTTGCTGTTCTGCACAGTGAATCCGGCCGCCATAGCGTGCCCACCGTGCCGCACCAGCAGGTCGGCGCATTCATCCAAGGCACGCGTGATGTTGAATTCCGGGATGCTGCGGCAGGAGGCGCGGCTCTCGTTTTCGCCTATCTCCAGAATCACGGCTGGTCGATAGAAGGCTTCGGTGAGCCGTCCGGCAACCAGGCCGACAATGCCCGGCTGGATGTTTTCATCGCCAGCGAAGATAAGCGGCCGGACTCCTGTTTCCCCGACCTGATCGCTAATCGCGGCTTGGGCGCGGCGCGTCAGCTGCTGACGCTGCGCGTTTAGCGACTGCAGTTCGATGGCGCGCGGCATCGCTTCTTCGAGGGAGTCCGCGGCGAGCAACTCGTAGGCCGCCATCGCGGAACTTAGGCGTCCGGCCGCGTTAATGCGCGGACCTAAGCCGAAGCCGAGGTGGCTCGCTCTGATGCTGCCCGGTTTCAAGCCCGCGACCTTGGCCAGCGCGGCTATTCCCGGCCGCCGTAATTCGTTGATTGTCTCCAAACCGTGCTTGACCAGCCGCCGATTCAAGCCGACATTTAGTGGCATCACATCGGCGACTGTACCCAGCGCCACCAGATCCAGCAGGTCTGATTGTCGAAACCCCGCGGGGTAGTCATCCCGATTGGTCGCCCAGCGGTGAAGCAGCAGCGCTTTGGCGAGCATGAAAGCGACGCCCACGCCAGCCAATCGCGCTTCGCCGGCGCAGCCGTCTTGCCGCGGATTAATCACCGCCAGCGCGGGGGGCAATTCCGGTCCAATGGAGTGGTGATCGGTGACGATAATGTCGAGGCCCGCGCGCATGCCCGCGTCGACTTCCACAATTGATCGTATGCCGCAATCGACCGTGAGGACCAGCTTGACGCCGCGCCGCGCCAGATTCTCCAGCGCCGGAGTATTCAGCCCGTAGCCTTCGTCGGCGCGCTTGGGTATGTAGGGCATGACATCGCCGCCCAGTGCCCGCAGCGTCTGCGTCATCAGCGCCGTCGCGCATACGCCGTCGGCATCAAAATCGCCGTAGACGGCAATAGAGTCTCGCTCGGCAATGGCGTCGTTTATCCGGGCCACAGCGGGATCCATATCTTTGAGTTGAAAAGGATCTTCGCTGAGGGCTTGACCCGTGACGAATTCCTGGGCGGCTTGCGGGTCTTCAAAGCCGCGGTTGAACAGCACTTGGGCGAGGATTGGGCCGAATCCGTGATAGCGCTCCAGGTGCTCGGCGGGCGGGCGCTGCGCCAGCACCCATTCCTTTTGCATCATAGACTGCGCTCGGATAATCCCATAGAATGATAAGCCGATACTATCATCTCGCCTTTAGAGGGGCTATGGCTAAGATAGTCTTCATGGGTACGCCGGACTTCGCCGCGCCAAGCCTGAGCGCGCTCATGGCATCGCATCAAGTGGTCGGCGTGGTCACCCAGCCTGATCGCCCGGCCGGTCGCAATAAGCGCCTTCGCGAGTCGCCGGTCAAAGGTCTCGCGCGCGCAGCTGGCATTCCGATAATCCAACCGCCACGCATCCGCGAGGGGTCGGCGCTGGAGGCGCTGCGTTCATGGGATGCGGATGTTTATGTCGTCGTCGCTTATGGGCAGATACTCCCGCAAGCGCTTCTGGACTTGCCACGGCATGGCACGGTTAACGTGCATGCTTCGCTGCTGCCTCGCTGGCGCGGCGCCGCGCCGATACAAGCGGCGATAAGGGCGGGGGATTGCGAGAGCGGCGTCACCATCATGCTGCTAGACGCTGGGCTGGACACGGGTCCGCTGCTGACGAAGCGCGCGCTGCCTCTTGCGCCAGATGAAACCGGGCAAAGCTTGCACGACAAATTGTCCCTGCTCGGCGCCGAGCTGCTGGCCCAGACCTTGCCGCGTTACCTTGCTCGCGAGATCGAACCACAGGCGCAGGATGACTCGCTCGCCACGTATGCGCCGCAAATCAAGAAAGAAGAAGGCAGAATAGACTGGACTTGCTCCGGCGCGTCGATCGAGCGTTTAGTGCGCGCCTTCAGTCCCTGGCCGGGAACCTACACTTGCTGGGCGGGCGCGCAGCTAAGGATTCTGGGAGGCAATTGGGACGAGGGCAGCGCTGAATCGGGGCGGGTGATTGTACAAGACGGCGCTATCGCAATCGGTACGGGAGACGGCCTCTATTTCCCGACGATGTTGCAAATGGCCGGCAAGAGACAATTGCACATCACTGATTTCGTGAACGGCTACAATGACTTTGCTGGCGCGCGGCTTGGCGCCTGAGCCGACAGTGGCGATACTCGATGCCCGCGTCAATTCGAATTACAGCCAATGCCACGCCAGCAAACGGCCATAAATGTCATCAATGAATGCGGTGAAGCTCGAATCGGACCGTCACCCTTTTTTGCGCCATCCCAATCGAACGATCATTTACCTCTCGCTGCCGATTCTCCTGTCTCTCATCGCCGAGCCATTAACGGGCCTGGTCGATACCGGATTCGTTTCGCGCCTGGGCGCCGCGCCACTGGCAGCCCTCGGCGTCGGCACGGGCGCCTTGTCTTCCGTTTTCTGGATCTTCAATTTTCTCGCGATCGCAACCCAAACCGAGGTGGCGCAGACCTACGGCCGCGGTGATCTTGCTGGCGCAAAAGGCGCCGTGAGCCTGGCGCTATTGACCGGCATTGCGATTAGCCTGCTGCTCAGTGGTCTGCTCTTTGCGGGCGCGGCGATCGTGGCGGCGGCCTTAGGGGCGCAGGGCGCCATTCATGAACTGGCGACTGAGTATATCCGGCTGCGGCTGCTCGGCGCGCCGGCCGTCATCGTCGTCATTGTCGGCTTCGGCGCGCTGCGGGGCCTGCAAGATATGAAGACGCCGCTCTGGATCGCGCTGGGCATCAACCTGGCAAACATCTTGCTGGATTATATCTTCATATTTGGCTGGGGCGCGTTTCCGGCGCTGGGTGTGGCGGGCGCTGGGTTGGCAAGTTCAGCGGGGCAGTGGCTCGGCGCTATCTGGATGCTGCGGGAATTACGAAGGCGAATTGGTTTGAGCAGTGAAGTTAGCTTGCATGACAGTATCAAGCTGATGCGCGTCGGACGGGATCTCTTCATTCGCTCGGCCTCACTGACGATCTTTGTTCTCTTCGCCACGCGCGTCGCGACGCAGATGGGCGCCGAGGCGGGCGCGGCGCATCAGGTGATTCGACAGGTCTGGTTCTTCACGGCATTGGTGACGGAGGCGCTCGCCACCACCGCTCAGAGCCTGGTCGGCTATTTCTTCGGGTTGGATCGCCGGGAATACGCCAGACGCGTGGCGATATCGACGACGCTCTGGAGCCTGGCGACCGGCTTCGCAATGCTGGTCATCATGTTGGCGGGGACGCCGATCGTGCTTGCGACATTTGTGCCGGGGAGCGCCGCCGCCGTCTTTTACGCCGCCTGGGGCATCGCGTCGCTCTCGCAGCCGCTAAATGCGCTGGCTTTTATCACTGACGGCATACATTGGGGTGCCAGCGATTATCGCTTCCTGCGGAATGCGATGATGATGGCAACAGCTTGCGGCCTGATTGGCTTGCAATTGATCGCGAGCGATTCAGCGGACGCCTTCAGTGCTGTCTGGCTGATGACGGCGCTGTGGATTGCTGTCAGGGCCTTCTGGGGCGTGGCGCGTCTGTACCCTGGCATCGGGGACAGTCCGTTTCGCCTCGGAAGCGTTCGCAAGGGCGCGGCCAGCTAGCGGGCCCACCGCCGCCGCAACCGGCTAACCGACCGCACGTATATGTTAGCAGGAGAATACATCAAAGCGATGCCTGCAGGTGCAACTCGGAATGCAGCGGATGCCGGCGCCACAGGCCAGGGGAGCAACAGAATCCCAATGAATATCAAGGTCAACAAACGACTTTACCGCTCGCGCAAAGAACGACAGTTGGCCGGTGTATGCGGCGGGGTCGCCGATTATCTCGGAGTTGATCCGACGCTTGTGCGCTTGCTATGGGTGATTTTCGCCCTAGCTGGCGGTCCCGGCGTGCTGCTCTATGTGATTATGGCGGCAATCGTTCCGGAAGAATCTGAGTTCGTGCAGGCCAGGGCGGAGAAAGCCAAGAATGAGGCCTTCGTCTAATGCCAGGTCGGGAGTGGCACATATCGAGGATATGGCAATTCATAATCCTATCTAAGGAAATGATAGACGTAGGGGGCGACTCTTGAGTCGGCCGCATTCATAGTCTACTGGTTCGGACGATCCAAGGATCGCCCCTACAAACTTGGGGCAGCCGAGGATTATATCCACGCAATTCACTACTCCCGCCATTCGGTAATACAGCGCATTGCAGGCCAACCATTTGATTCCGCTATTTCGGCGCTGCCTCAAAGCAGCTCCTGAATCGCCTCGCGCTCCGAGAATAGCTCAGTTTCCGAGTCTTTGATCTTGTCCATGGCGTATTCGCTGAGTTCAAGACCTTCGACAATTGATATCTTCCCATTCCCGTCCCTACGCAAGGGGAAAGAGTAGATCAAACCGTCGGCGGCGCCATAGGGATTGCCCTCGCTGGGTATGGCGGCGCTGAACCAGTCGCCAGCCGGCGTGGGATTGATCAGGCTGCGGATGGTATCGAGGGCGGCGTTGGC
>JAAXID010000159.1 GCA_012270545.1 Anaerolineae bacterium
GTTATAGAATAAGATGAGTTTGTATCGTGGCCTGATATGCTGAAATGATGCCATAATTGGTTGATCGTAGTCGGATATTGGTAGCGCTTTACTCTATCACAGAATTCCTCGAAGTGGTAAGGCTCTTCTAAACGATAGCCGTCGGTCACGCGCTTCCTGTCATTCTCAGGCGGAAACGTGACCGCTGTTACAGGAATGCCATGCATGCAGGAACTGCAAAGGGCTATTGAGGATTTGCGCCAGCGCGCGCAACGAACAACTGATGCCCAGGCATTGAGCGAGCTGGAGCAGGAAGCTCGCGACCTCTTGATGGAAGCGAAGAATACGCCGCTGGAAAACGAGGCGCAGGAGCTCTTCGCCGAAATAGCAGGCAGCCAAAGGACTAGCAGCCCCAGACCGAATTCCGCCGCCCTGCGCGGCCTGGTTCGGCGCGCCAGAATCCGCATCGAAATCGCCGGTGATGACGACGATATCGACGAAGCGATCGATATTCTGGCGGACGCCCTGCGCATGGACAGCAGCAACAGCGATGTCATCAGCCTGTTGCAGCAGGCCGGCGCCCACAGCGCCCAGGCGAAGCAGCGCGTGCAAGAGCTGTTTAATCGCCATAACGTCAGCTCAGCGCCGACCTCGACCTCCAGCGCGCCCAGTGCCGAGCCGCGGCGGCCCGCCCCCACATATGAGCCAACTGGCGAAGCACCTGCGCCATACAGTGGGCCTGCCGACTACGATCCGCCGGAGCGCAGCATGAGCGAAGCGGCCGAGCCCGCGGGAGAAGAGCGTTCCGTTCAGTCATCTTCTCCACTAGATGAGCTGCTGTCCCGTCTCACCGAGAGTTATTACTCCGGCGAATACCAGCAAACGATCGATGTCGCCAACCGGATATTGGCGCTGCAAGCCAATAACCCCACGGCCCTCGAATATCGTGAGAAATCCGAAGACAACCTGATTCGCGGCATCGTCCCCGATCACCGCATTCCCTTCGAGGCGCGCGTCGCCTACAACCGCGCCAATTCACTGGTTCGCGCCGGAAACTATGAGCAGGCGTCGGGGCTGTACCGCGAAGCGCGGGAACTGGCGGAGCGCGATGGTATACTGACCTGGAAGGACGTCGAACAGGCGCTGCTCGACATTCAGGATCTGGCGCTGGCCCGCGAGCTGCTCACCGATGGCGACCGGCTGATGGCGAACGACAATTGGTCGGAGGCTTTGCGCAAATACGAAGGCGCCTTGCGCGTCGTGCCAAATGACCCACAGGCGGAAGAGCGCCTGGAAATGATCCGGCGGATCCAACGGGATTACGACCAGATCGCAGTCAATATGAACACGATCGGCGGCACGTTGGAAGAGCAAGTCGCTCAAGTCGCCAGCGTGCGCAGCCTGCTCTCACACACCCGTCAGCTGCTGCCGAACAGTCAGCGTCTGGCGCAGATGCAGCAGGAGATGGACAACAAGCTCGCCAGCATTCGCAGCCAGGTCAATGACCAGGCACAGATGTCGCTCAACCACGCCAATAACTCAACGACCCTAGACGAACGCATGCTGCTGATGAACGCCGCCATAAAGCTGCTGGAGCTGGGCTTGGAGCTAGACCCCACTGACGGCACTTTTTCCGAAATGTTGATGCGGTCGCGCAATTTGCAAGCGGATATTTCGCGCGCTCAACAAGCGATAAGACGGGCGCAAGCGCTAGTCTCGCAGAACTTCGATGCCGAGCTGGCGCAAGCGCGTCAGATGCTGGCGGAAATGGCCGCCGATTATGCCCAGGATGAGCGGTTCCGCGCTACGGTAAACGACCTGTTCAACCGTTATCTCGAGCGGGCCGAAGAAGCGCTCCAGGAAGGCAACAACCGCGAAGCGCGGACCTGGCTCGATGCCATGCGCGATGACCCCTTCCGGATCCTTGGACGCCGCGCCGATATCTCGCGCATTGACAGCATACTCCGCCGCCGCCGCAATCGTGGCCGCATGGTCATCCTCTTTGTTCTGATCATAATTGGTGGCGTCGGGAGTGTGGTGGGCTATATGAATCGCGCGCCTATTCAAAACACGCTTGGGGCGATTTTCTTTCCGACGTCGACGCTGACGCCAACACCGACGCTGACGCCGACCACGACGTCTACGCCAACCATTACCTTTACGCCATCTGATACACCAACCGCTACGAGTACGGCCACCAATACGCCAACGGCAACCAATACGTTTACGCCTACCGCGACCTTCACGCCGTCCGATACGCCGACACAAACCAGCACGCCAACCTATACGGCAACGCCATCGGACACGCCCACCGCTACCGGAACGCCAACGCCTACGTCCACACCGGTAATATTGTGTCAGGTTGTGGTGCTCAATACCAATTCGATCAGGGTGCGTTCACGGCCGACAAACCGAGCCGGGACGCCGATCGTGGGCTGGTTGGGCACGGGCACCGTGGCCTCCGTCTTGAAGTTGCAGCGAGAAGAACGGAACCCCACGGGTCCGATCTGGTACTTTATACGGGTCAATGTCGATGACGCCAATCTTGATGGCTGGATTCGCAGCGATATCGTCAGCAATGTGATAGGCAGCGAATGTCCTGAATCGCCCTAGGCTTCTGCTCCTATTTCCTTCGGGCGCACTCATGGACACAATACAAAGGACGGCGGAAATCGCAGCAATCCAAAGGCGATATGATGCCTACCTAATGGGATTGCCCAACGTCGTAGGAACGGGAATCGGTTATCGGCAGCGCGCTGGGCAGCCCAGCGATGAACTGTGCCTGGTTGTTATGGTCAGTCAAAAATGTGAACGAACTGAATTGGCGGCGGAGGCCATTCTGCCGCGCGAATTGGATGGCGCGTCCATTGATGTCATTGAGACCGGCGCATTTGTAATCTAGATCTACTGCCTCAGCGAATTACCAAGCTGTATAACCGCCGTCGACGACCAGGTTAGTTCCAGTTGTGAAACTGGCGCCTGGCGACGCCAAATAGAAAATTGCCTGGGCGATCTCTTCAGGTTTGCCGATCCGTCCCTGGGGTGTCATCGCCAGCCAGGTGGGCCGCCAATCATCATTGCTGAAGCCTTCCAATGTCATGTCAGTGCCGATGTAGCCGGGCGAGACGCAATTGACGCGCAGGCCGCGATCAGCCCATTCTCCGGCCAGCGACTTGGTCAGCATGATGACGCCAGCCTTCGCCGCATTATAATGCGCCTGTGGCTGGGGTGTGTTTGAAATCATCCCCGACATGGATGCCACATTGACGATGACGCCGCTTCCCCGCTCCAGCATGTGACGCCCAAGGGCGCGGCAGCACCAGAACACCCCGTTGAGGTTGACCGCTATCATGTTGAGCCAATCTTCATCGCTGCATTCTTCCGCTGGCACGCCCTGCGCGATGCCCGCGTTGCATACCAGAATGTCAATATTGGGGAAAGCGTCCAGCGCCTGCGCCACCATTCGATTGACGCTCTCCGAGCTACGGACATCGACCTCAATGAACATGGACTTGCGCCCCATGCTCTCGATTTCCGCCGCGGCTTTCTCGCCGTTTTCCACGATGTATTCCGCGATGATGACATCGGCGCCGGCGGCTGCCATTCGGCGCGCGGTAGCCAAGCCAATGCCCCGGCCCGCGCCGGTGATCAGCGCCGTTTTCCCGCTGAGATCAAAGTCGGTATCGCTCATGATCAGCCTCAATTAATGCATCAATCCCTGTAATGGCAGCGACAATACCACAGCCATTAGGCCGCTGACAAGATTATGAACATCCAGGGAGTGGTGAATTGCGAGGATATAATCCTCGGCGTCCCAAGTTTGTAGGGGCAATCCTTGGATCGTCCGAACCAATAGACTATGAATGCAGGAGACTCAAGAGTCGCCCCTACATCTATCATTTCCTGAGATAGGATTATGGATTGCCATATCCCCGATATTTACCACTCCCAACATCCGCGCGGAGATGAAGATGTATTGACTTGGGAATTCCGGACCGCGCTAGCCGCCGATGTGGTACATCTCGACTTTTTTGCGGCGGTCGCGTACCGCTTGCGTCAGCGAGCTGCGTATCTCCGAGTAGCGGTCGATGCGCTCGCGCCAGGTCGCGCGAATCATCGCCTCAAGCTCATCATCGGTAGCGCCTGCGCGCAGCGGATCGCGCAAGCTGGTGCCTTCAATGGCAAAGAGACAGGTGAAGATTCGCCCTTCTGGCGAAAGGCGCATCCGCGTGCAGGCGCCGCAGAATGGCTGTGTCACCGAGCTGATCAAGCCGATTTCGCCCTCGCCATCGGCATAGCGATAACGCCGCGCCACCTCGCCGAAGTAATTGCCGGCCACCGGCTCCAGCGGCATTTCGGCGTCCAGAATCTCGACAATCTCGGCGGCGGAGACGACCTCATCCATCTTCCAGCCGTTCATATTGCCGACATCCATATACTCGATAAAGCGCAAGATGTGCCCGCGCTCCTTGAAGAAACGAGCCAGATCCACCAGCGTGTGGTCATTGACGCGGCGCTGTACGACGGCGTTGATCTTCAGCGGCGAATAACCGGCGTCTTCCGCCGCGTAAATGCCCTCCAGCACCTTGCCCACACCTGAGCGACCGCCATTCATCTGGCGGAAAATCTCATCGTCAAGCGTGTCCAGGCTGATGGTCAAGCGTTTCAATCCGGCCGCTTTCAAGGCGTCGATTTTTTGCGGCAGCAGGAAGGCGTTGGTGGTCATCGCTAAATCGTCGACGCCATCAAGCGCGTCCAGCATCGCCACCAGCTTTTCGATGTCCTGACGCAGAAGCGGCTCCCCGCCGGTCAAGCGGATCTTCACCGCCCCGAGCCGCACGATGATCCGAGTCAGCCGGGTGATCTCTTCAAAACTTAGCAAATGCGGTTTGGGCAAGAAGCGATAACGCTCGTTGAAAATCTCCGCCGGCATACAATAGGGACAGCGGAAATTGCAGCGATCGGTCACCGAGATCCGCAGATCGCGCAGGGGTCGCTCGTATTTATCGTGAAGGGTCATCGTCCCGCTTCATACCGTTCAAGTGCCGCGTCAGTGTAGCGAGGCGCGGCTCGTTTATCAAGCCCGCTAGTCGTCGATGCAGCCGGCGCTGTCCTCGCGTATAGCAAGTATATCGCATCTCTCTTAGAATTGAGTTTGCGCGCTTAGTTTGCGATGCTTGTCGCTGTCACAATATCCTAGACTTTCGGCCGACGCCAGAGACTGTCGGCTTTGATGCCAAGCGCAAAGGGACGAGCGGGCTGTCATCTGCGCTAGCGCTGCCCCGTCTCAGTTAATACTGTACAAGCAACGGAGTAAAAATCACGATGGCGCAATCACGATGCAAGGAATGCGGCGCGCTCGCGGGGCCACTTGACTGGCGCTGCGGCGAATGCGGCGGCTCTTTGGACCTGGTCAATCTCCCCGCCTTCGATCCTTCGGCCATCGATTCGGGAGACTTCTCGCTCTGGCGATACCGCGCCATGCTGCCAGTGGAACGGCGCTTCAGCCTGGGCGAAGGCCTGACGCCGCTGGTCTCCGCTGAGCTGGACGGGATTCATTTCTACGCCAAGCTTGAATACCTGAATCCGACCGGTTCTTTCAAAGACCGCGGCACCACTACCGTGCTCAACCATTTGGCCGCCCATGGCGCTACGGAAGTAATCGATAACTCATCGGGCAACGCGGGCGCCTCGCTGGCTGCCTATGCGAGCAGCGCGGGAATGTCCGCCACCGTTTTTGTGCCAGCGGCCACAGCGGTGGAAAGCAAGAAGCGGCTGATACGGTCTTTCGGCGGCGCCATCATCGAGTCGCATGACTACCTGGCGGAGGTCTATGCCGCGGCTGAAGAGACCACCTACGCCAGCCACGCCTGGAGCCCGTACTTCGTCCTGGGTCAGCAGACAGCGGCCTGGGAGACCTGGGAACAACTTGGGCGACGCGCGCCGGCCGCGGTAGCGACGCCAGTCGGCCATGGCGGGCTATTCCTGGGCTTCTACCGCGGATTCAAGGCACTGTATGCTGCTGGCTTCATTGAGCGAGTTCCCCGCATGATCGCTGTGCAATCAGCGGGCGTCGATCCCGTCGTGCGCGGCTGGGAAACACAATCCGAATCACCGCCTCAGATTGAGCCCGGTTCCAGCGTCGCCGATGGCATTCTCGTCGATACTCCCGTGCGCGGCGAGCAGATCCTGCGCGCGCTCTATGACACGGAGGGCTTCGCGCTGCGGGTGGAGGATCCCGCCATTGAAGCGGCACAGCAACGTATGCAGGCGCGAGGTTTCATGATTGAGGCGACCAGCGCCGTAACAGCCGCCGCCTTAACCCGGATTCGCGAGCGGATCGGCGACGAAGCTGAGCTGGTAATCGCCTTCACCGGCAGCGGTCTCAAGAACCTCGGTTCCTCGGCGGCGCCTGTATAAGCCGCGCGTTATCTCACTCACTCATTCTGTCGTATAATGGCTTGGCACAAACAACGAGGATGACGCAGAATGTCGATAGATTTGCTCCGCCAGACGCTGGAGGCGCAGCGAATGGCTCAGGCGGACTTGCTGCGACGGCGCGGCGTGGTCGGTGTAGCGGTCGGTTTTCGCAATTACAAAGAGGAAGTCACCAATCAGCTGGCGCTGGCTGTTCTGGTTCAGCAGAAGAAGCCGATTGAGGCGCTGAGCGCGGACGACATTGTTCCATCCGATGTCAAGGGGGCAAGAACCGATGTCGTCGAGGTGGGACGGCTTGAAGCGCTGCTGAACCCGCGCGATCGCTATCGACCCAATATTCCGGCTGGCGTCAGCATAGGGCATTACAAGGTCACAGCCGGCACGCTCGGCGCCATCGTGTTTGACAAGAACACAGGCGAGCCCCTTATCCTGTCCAACAATCATGTGCTGGCGAACAGTAACGATGCCGAAATCGGCGATGTCATCCTGCAGCCGGGACCTACCGATCACGGCGTACGGCCGGACGATGTCGTCGCCAAACTACATCGCTTTGAAATGCTGCGCTTCTACGACGAGACGGGAATGGGACCGTCGCCGCCAAGGTCCACCCCGCCCCTTTTTCCGCCGGGCGGCTGCGACATCGTCGAACTCTTCGCAGCGGTGGGCAACGCGCTAGGCAAAATTAGCGGCTCATCAAAACGCTTGACCAGCGTTCCCCGGGCGACGCCGCATACAGAAGCGACGCCGATATACGCGAATCGCGTCGACGCCGCGCTCGCCCGCCCCAACAACCCCATGCTTTTCCAACAAGCGATCGCGGAGATTGGACGACCCAATGGCATCAAACTCGCTCAGCTGGGTATGGAAGTGCGCAAACAGGGGCGCACCACCGGCTACACGGAAGGCGCCGTGACCCTGATGAACGCCACCGTCGATGTGTCTTACGGCGAGGACATGCAGGCGCGCTTCGTTGGGCAGGTCATCACCACGCCGATGAGCCAGGGTGGAGACTCGGGCGCGCTGATCGTCGAGCGCGACAGCCTCAACGCAGTCGGCCTGCTATTCGCCGGGTCACGCCGGGCGACGATCTTCACGCCGATGCAAACGGTTCTCGATGTCATGGAGGTCGATCTCTAAGCGGTCGGGCCAGTCCGCATTCAACTCTTCAATCGCCTGCTACGCTAGATTCGGAAAGTTCGAGTCAAGAACGTTGATGGATAACCTGTCCCTATGATCCGCCGCCTCTGGATGGACTTGGCAGCCAGACACGCAAGCGCTCGTCGCCCGTGCCAACCGCCGACGCCAGACGCGCGCCAGTGCAGCAGAGACGAGGAAGAGGGTTAAGAGGAGCAATAATTTCAGCAGCACAGTGAACTCACTGAAACCGTCGCATAGGAAAAGGACGCCCTGAAAAGAGCGTCCTAACTGTTGCCTGGCTATGTGGCTGGCTCGTTAGCGGCCGGCGTCGGTCAATTCGATCGCTGCTTCCGGCGCCTCGAAGTCGGCGCCCAGCTCAGTGAAATCATCCACGCTGAAGATGAAGGGGGCGTCCGCTGGCAGGAGCGCGAAAGAGACGTTATCCGACAAGTTGGCGACGTAGAGATACTGAATCAGATTCGGATTGGCGGCGATCTGATCGCTGATGACGCGCAGCGCTTCCGCTTCCGCCTGCGCCTCGATCAAGCGGGCATTGGCGCGACCGCGGGCTTCCTGTTCAAGCGCATCGGCGCGACCGCCAGCCTCGGTCTGAACACGTTCCGCCTCGGTGCGGGCGCGTTGCAGCTTCTGCTCCTCGATCTGCTTTTCTTCAATCGAGTTGGCGAAGGCGTCATTGAAGTCGATCTGGCGCACCAGCAGCGATGTCAGCGTCAAGCCTTCGGCGCCCATGCGCAGGCCGACCAGCTCGGATATCCGACCACCGAGCGCCTCGCGCTCCAAGCCGTAAATCGCTTCCGCCTCGAATTGGGAGACGACATCGCGCGCCACTGCTCGCACAGTCGGGCGGATGAAGTCGGATTCGTAACGATTCTGCCAATTGAGATGAATCTGATTGACATCCTGTCGCTCAATGCGGTAAAGCACAGTGATATCCAGCCGCACTTCCTGACCATCGACCGTCAGCGCCTCGACCGCGTCGTTTCCTTGCAGGCGGCCCTCGGTGCTTATGCCCGACATCGTGTATTCACGCTGATCAGTCTGATAGATGATGTACTCCTGCAAGCCCGGAATGATGATCGACGTGCCGGGGGCGCGCGCCGGATCTTCCAGCTCACCGGTCAAGACATTGACGATGACCGCCGCCCGCGCCGGCTGCACGATCAAGATGCCGGAACTGATGACAAAGAGCACAATACCAGCGGCGAAACCCACCAGCGCCAGCATAACGCCACCCTTCGACGACCGGCCCTGCGATGCCAGGGTGAAGGCGAAAGCAACGCCCAAAATTCCGACCCCGAACGCGAGTACCGCGACGATTCCCAATAGTCCACCAAAGTTCATGTCCGCTCCTTCATAGCAGTTGCGTCTGCTAGCTAAGTTACACTTGCTGATTATATCATATTCTGTTCGCCCGCCGGACTCCCCAATAATCAGGGCTATGGCAGACGTCTATTGATACGTGATTGCGTCCCCTCGGTTGCGTCAGGCGCGCGCCCAACCCGGTCCGCGCAGCACCCGCCCGGGCAAATTCCCCGTGTGCTCGCCATCACGCAGCACTTGCGTCCCGTTTACGAAGACATGCGCCATGCCCTCGCTGTATTGGTGAGGATCGCCGGGCACGGAGTGGTCTTGCACGCGCGCCGGATCGAATATGGCGATATCGGCGAAGTAGCCTGGTTTCAGATAGCCGCGATCCTTCAGCTTGAGATTGTCGGCGGCGAATCCGGACAGGCGGCGAACCGCGTCTTCGAGCCTCAGCAAACCCTCATCGCGGACATATTTGCCGATGACGCGGGCGAAGCTGCCATAGGCGCGCGGATGCGGATGATAACTGAGGAAGGCGCCCTCGGTGGCGATCGAGCCGGCATCGGAGCAGAAACTGACCCAGGGCCGCTGCACTTGCTTCCGCAGATTGTCCTCCGACATGCTGAAATAGAGCGAGAAGATGCGGCTGTTGTCCTCGATCAGCAGATCAATCGCGGTATCGGCCGCCGTTGTGCCGCGCTCCGCCATCACCTCGCTGAGCCACATCCCCTGGTATTTGCGCAGTTCCTTCTTGGCGAAGCCCGCCAGCATAATGCCATTGGGTCCGTTCTCCTCGAACATGTTCTCCCACTGGTGGGAGGGCAGCGCCATTTCCCGCTTGATCCGCTCGCGCAGCTCGGCATCTTTGAGGCGCGATATCATGGCATCAAAGCCGCCATCGTGCGCCCAGGCAGGTATGCAAGAGGCCAAACCGGTGCCGCTGTAAGGATAGGTGTACATATCGGCGGTCAACGGCAAGCCCTCGGCGCGAGCGGCTTCCACGCGGGCGATGACCTCATCCATCTTGTGCCAGTTGGCGGCACCGGCCGCCTTGAGATGGTAGATCTCGCCGCTGACGCCGGTCGCGCGCATGATGTGAATCAGCTCGTCGAGCGCCTCATGGAATTGAGCGCCCTCACTGCGCAAGTGGGTGATGTACATGCCACCGTACTCAGCGACCACAGCGCAAAGCTCAATCAGCTCCTCGGTGCTCTGATAAGTCGCCGGCGGGTAAATCAGCGCGGCCGACATGCCCATGGCGCCCTCGCGCAGCGCCTCGCGCAGCAGCCGCCTCATCTCCCCCATTTCGCTCTCGGTCACCGGGCGGTCATCGTAGCCGGCGGCGTGAATGCGCAGGGTGGCTGAGCCAACGAAAGAGGCCACGTTGGTCGCCACGCCCCGGCGCTCAAGGAATTCAAGGTATTCGCCCAGGGTCGTCCATTCGATATCGTATTGGATATCGGCGGTGGAGAGGATGGTATCGCGCCGGCGCTTCATCTCATCGCTGAGCGGACCCATCGATGTGCCCTCGCCCATGACTTCGAGCGTGACGCCTTGCTTGATATCGCTCATGCTGCGGCCGTCTTCGATCAGGGATTCGGTCGCCCAGCTGAGCATGTTGATGAAGCCGGGCGCGACGGCCAGTCCGTCGAGATCGATGCTGGTGGCAGCGGAGTGGTCGCGCAGGTCGCCGATAGCGCTGATGCGGTCGCCGGCGATGGCGATGTCGGCAGTGGTGGGTGGGCTGCCGCTGCCGTCGTAGATAGCGCCGTTACGGAGGAGGGTTGTGTGTGGGGTCATCCTATACTCTCTCTCAATAGCCTTACGCGCTTCGAAGCAGTTGCGTCTTCACCTACCCCAAATTCTCACTCAGAATCCGACCCAGTTCCCGCCTTACCAGGCCGGGACGCTCATCGCGCAGCAGGGGCAGACGCGCCCGCGTCCGATGCAGCTGATTCAAATCGATCTCCTGCGTGATCAGCGTCTCGTCGAAGTAGAGCCCGTGCGTCATGAATTCGCCATCAGGGTCGACGACTGAGGAGCCACCCCAGAAGTTCTTGCCGTCTTCGTAGCCGACGCGATTGCAATGCAGGATGTACGAGGTGAACATGCTGCCGTATGCCTGATTCACCAGCTCGACCCAGCGCGTGCCCAGCATTCGGTCGCTATCAGTGAGTCCGCGCGAGGGGCTTGAGCTGTTCAGGATCAGAATGTCGGCGCCATCGAGCCAGAGTAGGTAAGGCGGCGAAACGTGCCAGAAGTCCTCGCAGATGAGCATGCCCAGGCGGCCGAAGCGGGTGTCGAAGGCGCGCACGCTGTTGCCTTGCGCGAAGTAACGCGATTCGTCAAACATGGCGTAGGTGGGCAGGTAGAGCTTGTGATGCAGATGCGCCAGCTCGCCGCGGGACAAGTAGGCATTGGCGATGTAAAAGCGATTGCGAAAATCTTCATGCACAAAGCCGACCACGATATCGATATCGGCGCTCGCCGCCAGCAGTTCGGCGAAGACGCGGTCGTCGCCATCTGTCCGCAGCGCCACCTCCGGCACCAGGTCTTGCACTTGATAACCGGTCATCGAAAGTTCAGGGAAAACAAGCAGATCGACGCCCTGCTTCCGCGCACCCCGGACGTAATCCAGATGGACGCCGAGGTTATGTTCTACATCGCCGAGTTTGGGGTATATCTGCGCCAAACCGATGTTGATGCGCATGAGCGCCGCTCCTTCGCCGGATGCCAGGCACAATCATAGTCCAGCGTTACCGCTGCGTGAAGCGGTAGCCGACGCCGCGCTCGGTGCGGATGTAATGGGGATGATGAGAGACGCTCTCCAGTTTGCGTCACAAGTGATGCCTGTGGACGCGCAGCCTGTCTTCGTGGACAGCTTCCGCCGACCACAGGTGTACAAAGACAGTCAATATGAGAGGCGGGCTGGCTGAAGCTGAATGCTGCGCAGATAGTCGAGATGCCGGATCATCCAATCGTGCAATTCAGGTGTCTTGAAACTGATGGCGTCCAATTGCGCGCGATCCAGCATGACAAATTCGGGGATAAACTCGCCGCGCGACGAATCAATAAATTCCGGACCGTAGCGCTTGCTGATGTCAAAATCTTGCAGGAGGCAGACGAAGAAATGTTCTTCCAGCTGTTTGCGCGCCTTCTCGTGCTCCAGGACGAAGGCCGTGGCGAGGACGGTCGCATTGGCGCCCAACTCTTCATAGAGCTCACGTTCCAGCGCCGCGATCAGGTCGATATCCGACCATTCGACGCCGCCACCGGGGGCAACCCAATAAGGCGCTGAACTATTTGACTTGACCCGCTTGATCAACAGGATTGACCCGTCGCCGGTCAGCAAGATAGCGCGCACACGCTGATTGATTGCGCTTGTCCGTCTAGTGTCCGCTAACATCGCTCAACACCACTGGCGCTTCCAGGACAAGAAACCGCTCAAAGCAATTCCTGCGCTATTCGAGAAGTGTTAATCTCAGTTTTGCCGACGTTTAAGCTTCGAGCGCAGTTCGACTAAAAGCATCTCCAATAGAGATGGCGAAGCGGCTCCCACTCTTGTCCGCCGAGATCAAAAGCATCTCGCGAAGCTATTCAGTTGAAAAGGGACTGGATGTTAACACATGTGGTCAATAAATTCAACAAGTATAGATGAGGCCATCTTGTAGCCGATGGTTTGCCTCCCTTCGGCACCCATGCGGATCGTGATCGGACCGTCAAAGGGATCCCGCTCGAGAACTTCCAAAGTCACGCCCATCATCAGCCCGCGTTCCTGGGTATTCTGCAGCATGGCCGGGTCATCCATGACGAAGCGGCGGATGCGCGCCGGCGAATTCAAGCGCAAGGTCGAAAGCGGCTGCAGATTCCGCTCCTGCATGATGCCTTCCAGGTTGGGAATGGGATCGCCGTGCGGGTCATAGCTTGGCTCGCCCAGTTTGCGGGCGATCGCCTCGACGAAGCGATCCGACACGCTGTGCTCCAGCGCTTCCGCTTCATCATGGATTTCATGTAATTGATAACCCAAATCCTGAACGAGATAAGTTTCTATCAGCCGATGGCGGCGCAGCATCTGCAGAGCTACGCGTTCGCCTGCCTCGGTGAGCCTCACGCCGCGATATTTGCGATAATCCACCGTGCCTTCTTCCACCAGGCGCTGCGCCATATCAGTCACCGCGGGCGCCGAGATATGCAAGGCATCCGCCAGCGCGTTGGTGGAGACGCGATCGCTATCTCTCTGCAGGTTGTAAACCGCTTTCAGGAAGTCCTCAACCGATTGCGACGATCCCGAAACGTCTCTGCGCCCTTTCATAGTCCAGCCTCAAAGTCTGAGCATCGCAGCGACGAGCATATCAATATGCGTACTACCCGCCGGTTCCCCGTTCGCAAGCAATACAGCGTGGCAAGATCATGCTTATCATAACACAGAACAATTCGCGTCCCGATTCGTCCGCGCGCCAACGCGTTTCTAACAGAGCCGCGCTAAACTAAGGATGAAACGTTCCTGCGGTGCCTGCCATCATTGTTTTGTCCAAGGCGGCGCTGGAATTGACCGGCGCATATGAACGCCTTAGAATATGCCCATTGGGCGCAGGCGATTGTCTCAACGGAACCGTGCCATGAGCAGAGATTACTATGCCGTACTCGGCGTCTCGCGGGACGCCAGCGAGGACGAGATCAAAAGAGCGTTTCGCCAGAAGGCGAAGCAGTATCACCCCGACGCCAATCCGGCTGACGCAACTGCCGAAGCCCGTTTCAAGGAAGTAAACGAGGCCTACGAGGTATTGAGCGATGAAGAGAAACGCTCAGCCTACGATCGCTTCGGAGCAAACTGGCAGCAATACCAAAACTTCAACGGCGAAAATCCCTTCCCTAACAGCGGCGAAGTTCCCTTCACCGACATGTCCGACATCTTCGAGACAATCTTCGGCGGGGCGGGCGGGCGGCGGACTGGGCACGGCGGCTTCCACACCCGCGCCGACTTTCCACGTGCAGGCCAAGACATCGAGCAGGATGTTCATATCAGCTTGCGCGAAGCGTACGAGGGCACGCAGCGTATCGTCAGCAAAGACGGGCGCGACATAACAGTGCGCATCCCGCGTGGCGCCGCCACCGGCACCAAAGTGCGGCTCGCTGGTGAAGGGCATCCCGGCTACAACGGCGGTTCAGCGGGGCATCTTTACCTGGTGGTGCAAGTCGCTGATGACCCACAATTTGAGCGGAAAGGCGACGATCTCCACGTCGATGTCAAGGTCGACGCCATGACCGCCATGCTGGGCGGCGACGCCGAAGTGCCCACCCTGGCCCGCCCAGTGCGCACCAAAATCCGCGCCGGCACGCAGACCGGTCAGAAACTGCGTTTGACCGGCAAAGGCATGCCCAGGCTGCGCAAAGGGAAGGAACACGGGGACCTGTACGCTCGTGTGCTGATCACCGTGCCTACACAGTTGGACGCCGATCAGCGAGAATGGGCGGAAGCGCTGCGCAAGAGCCTCCGCTAGATGCGCAAGCAATCGCGGGAAGCGCAAAGTCGGCGTGGTTTTCAGCAGGATCTGAGTGATGAGTCAGAGAGCGAATGCGATTGCAGTGGTCTGCTTCACGGCGTTCCTCCTGCTTTCGGCCTGCAGCGGCTTGTCGGTCCCGCGCGAAAGCGCCTCATCTGCCGGAGCGGAGACGGCCGCCGCGACGCCGCCAACGGACCTGTCCGACGAGATCGTCAAGGCTGCCGACGCTGAATATCTGCTGTTGACTAAGATCTACGCGCGCTCGAGCCCGTCGGTCGTCAACATCGAGGCGACGAACGGCGATGAAAGGCGTCGGGGTTCCGGCTTCGTCTATGATCGTCAGGGGCATATCATCACTAACGCGCACCTGGTCAAAGATGCCGACTCCATCGTGGTGACGCTGCGAAATACCTTCGTATTGGATGCGGACCTGCTGGGCTTGGACAGCTTCAGCGATCTGGCTGTACTCAAAATCAGCACTGGCGAAGAACGCCTGTCACCGCTGAGAATCGGCGAATCGGCAACGGTAAAGGTGGGGCAGCGCGCAATCTCAATCGGCAATCCCTTCGGCTTGAAGGCATCCATGACGACCGGCATCGTCAGCGGCCTGGGCCGAACCCTGCCCTCAGCCGAACTGATTGACGCAGGCCTGGCGGCCGGCTTCGATAATCCCTCGATCATTCAGATCGATGCCGCTATCCATCCGGGCAATTCAGGCGGTCCCCTGCTCGACTCGGCTGGATTGGTGATCGGCATTACAACAGCCATGCAATCCGACAGCGGACAGTTTCAAGGGATCGGCTTTGCCGTTCCCGCCGATACGATGCGCCGCGTCATACCCGATCTGATCGCGGATGGACGAGTTGAGTACGCTTGGATGGGCATCTCGGTGATGCCCGAAGACGGCGGTTATGGCGTAGCCGGCTTGAGCGAAGCGCTGGACCTGCCGGTAGAACGCGGCGTGCTGCTGCGCGGCGTAAGCGAAGGCTCGCCGGCGCATTTGGCAGGGCTGCGCGGTGGCGATACACTGGTCGATGTGCGGGGTAAAAGGGTCTGCGTTGGTGGCGACTTGATCGTCGCCATCAACGGCGTCTATTTTGACGATCTAGACGCGCTGATAACCTACCTGGTCCAGAATACCCACCCAGGCGATGAAGTGGAGCTGGTCGTCATCCGCAACCGACAGGCAGTCGATATAAGCCTCAAACTGCAGCGCCGGCCGGAGGGAGATCGTCCCACAATTGACTGCGACACGACGCCATAGGCGGGAAGATTATGAAGCGGAAAGAACTGGTTTCCGACCTTGTACGCATACGACCGTTAGGGATTGCGGATATTCCATATATCCAGCGCTTGGCTGCGGCGGAAGAGATCGCGAATAACACCTTCGTGCCGCATCCCTATCCGCCTGGGGCGGCCGAAGAGTTTGTTCGAAATGCGCGCGATCAGTGGCGACATGATGAAGCCTACGTTTTCGCAATCATCGAGAAAACGAGCGAACAATTTACCGGCTGCATGGGCATCCATCCCCTGCCGGCGCATAATCGTGCCGAAGTTGGCTACTGGATCGGCCTGCCCTACTGGGGACGGGGCCTGGCGACGGCGGCGCTGCGGCTGATCATTCAATTCGGCTTCGAAGCGTTGAAGCTCAATCGCATCGCCGCGGGGCATTTTCCCCATAACCCGGCCTCCGGGCGCGTGATGCAGAAGGCGAACATGCGCTATGAGGGCCTATTGCGGAGCGCGCTCTTCCATCACGATGAATACAAAGACGAAGTGCGCTACGCCATTCTCCGCCGGGACTACAAAGCCGGCCGCGCTGCCGTTGGCGCTGAAATAACCAAAGAGACCGCAGAGGATTAGTCTGCGGTCCCTCGACTGTCAATTTCACAGTCTAGCGGTTTCGGGTTCACCCCCTAACGGAGAAACCCTTAGAGGTGTGAATCAGTTAGAGGGTAGCCCCCTTAGAACCTGACATTTCTGATCACCTCCTTTACTCGCCCAACGATGCAGAGAGCATAACACAGGCCCCTCTCCAGCGCAAGTCGCCCAACTAAGCCTACGAATCCACTTCGATTTGGCCGCTATGCTATAATCATGTCCCAATCAGGCTGGAGCCAGCAACACAGTGACACGGCATTTTCACCCGGCGCATCGCCGTCAGGCGATACAATGGGCGCAGAACCTGATCGCGCACCGGTTCTACGTGCTGGATACCGAGACAACCGGTCTTGGCCCCTCCGATGAAATCGTGCAGATCGCCATCCTTGACGGGACTGGCGCCGCCGTGATGCACCAGTTGATCAAGCCGACGATTCCGATTCCGCCGGTCGCCTCAGCGGTGCACGGCATCCGCGACAGCGATGTGGAAAAAGCACCCAGCTTCAAAGACATCTATATCCGGCTTTCCACGCTTTTAGCCGGGCAGGTAGTCATCGCCTACAACATGGATTTCGACTGGCGCATGCTGCAGCAGACCGCTTCGCGTTACCGGCTCCCCCCTATGCGCATCGGCAAGCGCGACTGTGCCATGAAACAATATGCCAGATTCAAAGGCGTCCGCCACAGCAACGGCCGCAACTATGTTTGGCATAAGCTCGGGGTCGCGGTCGCGCAAGAAGGGCTGCAATTCACCAGAGCACACGATGCGCTCGACGATGCCCGGATGACCCTCTCGCTCGTCCACAAGATGGCCGCCAGCGGCTAGCTCTCAAGTTAAAGACAGCAAGCTGTTTCCCCTTGCTCACCGCCGCGAAAGGCGCTCTGCTGCTTGGCAATAGGTGGCAGATGCGTTTGTGCGATATTGTGATTCGTACTTTAATGAGATTAGTCAGGAGCTGTCGGCAATCGATTGAATGCCGCGTGAATGGCAAGTTTACAGCGATACAGCGAAGGCACGCTGCGCCACACTTCTGGTTTGGATCGCTGCGGAAGCCATTGTCTCGCCCGAGTTAAGGACAGGAACGAGCCGTGAAAACACCAAGCTTCATATCCATGAGATACATTTGTATTGCAATGCTCGCATTGCTGCTCATGCCGATCGGGCAGGCGCTGGCTGCCGACATTACCGTAGACGCCGATTGCAGCTTGCGGAACGCCTTCCTTTCCGCAAACGAGCAAGAAATGGTCGAACCGCTGGCCGCTTGTGAAGCCGGCGACATCGATGACGGCAACTCACAAGTGGATGACGATGGCGTGGAGATTCCCGCTGGCCAGGATACGATAACGATTGATGTCGGCGGCACGGTTGAAGGCGTCATCACACTCGATGCGACGCTGACCGTCACATCAAACATCGTGATTGAAGGCAGGGGCATGGTCATTGAGGGCGCCGGACATCAGGTCTTCATGGTCACCGCTGGTTCGCTCACGGCGAACAATCTCAATATCAGAGGCGGTTGGACGGAGACCAACGGCGGAGCGATCGCCGTCAGCAATGCTGCCGTCAGGCTCAACAACAGCGTCGTGAGCGGAAGCGGCGCAAAAGCCTTGGGCGGCGGCATCTACGCGCTCAATAGCGATCTGTCGCTGATCAACAGCGTCGTCAATAGCAACGCGACCGGCGTCCTGACTAAGCCGGAAGCGCCCGCCCCAGCGGAAACTGACGACAGCGGCTCGGACAATAACGGCGGTACAGACAACAACGACGGTACGGCGCAATCGGTTAAGTCAGAACAGACGCAATCCACCGCGCAGACGGAAGCGATAGAGGAAGCGATAACCTGGGATACTTATGGTGGCGGCCTCTATTTCGAGGGCGAGAACAGCAGCCTGACAATAGAAAAGAGCGGCCTCGATACCAACGCATCTCATTCCAGCGGCGGCGGCTTGTATATTGCCAGCGGCAACGCGACGATAACGAACTCCACCATCAGCGGCAACACCTCGGCCGGGGATGGCGGCGGGGTTTTTAGTGCCGGCGACGCCACCCTCACTCACGTGACTGTTGTGGAAAATTCAGCTGGCTATACCGGTGGCATAGTCGATGCAGCGACGCTGCTTCTGTATAACAGCATCCTCACTGACAATGAGGGCGGCGATTGCGCTGGCACTTTGAACGCCACGATCGGCAACTTGATAGGCGACTTGTCTTGCGGGCATGATGGGCTGCGCGATGATCCCAAGCTGCTGCTTTTGGGCGGCGCGCCAGCATATTATTTACCGCAACCAGGCAGTCCCGCTCTTGATGCCGCATCGCCGGACCACTGTCTGCTGGCTGACCAGCGTGGAATTGATCGTGCGCCGGATTCCTGTGACATTGGAGCCGCCGAGTATCAGAAAGGTGTATTCGAGTTTCAAATCCAGAGCGCCTTGGCAATCCTGTCGCCACCGGACCCAGGTGGTGGCGCAGAGGCGGATGAAGAGGCGCAGGCGCCGCCTGAACCAGTGCTGCCGCCAACCCCCGTGCCTTCAACCTGCAGCCAAATGCCGCCCAACATCGTTATGTCCGGTTACCAAAACGGCACGGCCTGTAAGGTTGTGAACGCCGCTGGCGTCGGCAACCAGACCGTGATTGACTTCGGTTTCTACCAGGCCGTCGATATCTTTGGAGACCTGTCGTCGACAGTGAAAGCCTGCTTCCAACACGGACCGAGCATAATCATTTTGCTGGATGCCGCCAATTCCCCACGCAATATCGTTCCATTGAGCGCGCGGCTAGAAGACGGTATGGTATGCGCCGATATCACTCGCGCCGGCACCGTCGTGCTAATGCCGGTGACATTCTCCGGATCTGGTCTGGTGCCGGCGCCGAGTTGGGACCTGGGCGGCTGCACAGTCACCACCACCGCAATCCTGAATCTGCGAAGCGAACCGAACAGCTCAAGCTCGATCATCGGCAATGTGCTCAATGAGGTGCAGTTAACAGCCGATAGAAAGGCGAATAATTACTACCGTGTGAACTACTACCAAATCATCGGCTGGCTGAGCGCAGACTATCTTTCGAAGTCTGGAAGCTGCTAACAGCGCTTGACACCTATTGGTAGCGCCAGTTGAGGCCCCCTCCCGCCACGTATGCTGAGGAGAAGGGCTATGCATGTGCCCAATTTTCTTGTTGATGAGGCCTTGCCCCAAGTTTTCTGTGTGAAAATGAATTAACGGACAAGCCTTGCAAGTCACCAAGAAATGAAACTCGAGCATTTGGAAACTGCGCGCCTGCGCATCCGGCAATTCGATGAACGCGACCTGGAGCATTGCCTGCGATTTCGCCGAGACGTTTTCGGGCTCGACGAACCCCGCGCGAATTCCCAAAGCTGGCTCAAATGGACGATCGACAGTTACCGCGAATTGGCCAATCTTGGGCAGCCGCCCTACGCCGATTACGCTATCGTTCTGCAAGGCAGCGGCGAGTTCATTGGCTCTGCGGGCATTGTGCCCACGGTCCTGCCCTGGGGCGCGCTAAAGGGCGATGCTCAGGACACATTGGTCAGTCCGGAGATCGGTCTTTTCTGGGGCATATCCCCCGAATTTCGGCGGCGCGGATTCGCCACCGAAGCCGCTGTTGCGCTGCTGGATTACTTGTTCCATAAGTTGAAGGCGCGGCAAGTGGTGGCGACGACAGAGCGCGACAACATCGCCTCCCAGCGGACCATGGAGAAACTCGGCATGAGGCTTTTCCACAATCCGAATTTGGAACCGCCCTGGTGTCAGGTCGTCGGACTAATCGCGAATCCGCAGGCGAATGAATCAGCGCAATTTTCTTCAAATGTGGAGAACCAGCGCAGATAGGTTACAATTACATTGAGATGCGAACGCGCTATCCGTTACAATCGTTGTTTAGTATTTCGTCCGGATGATCCGTTCATCGGAGTGCGGACACAAAGCCTAATTTCAAGGAGAGAGTCATGCACCGAAAACTAGTTTCAATTCTTGTCCTGCTCATACTGCTCGCCGGCGTCGTTGGGGCGCAAGACACCTATGAGCTCACGATCATGCACACCAACGATGTGCATGGCCACCATGAACCGCAGCGCAACGGCGATGGCGGCGCCGCCCGCCAGGCGACGGTCGTCCAGCAAATCCGTGCGGAAGGCGGCAACAACCTGCTGCTTGATGCCGGCGACCGCTTCACCGGCACGCTTTTCCACGTCCAGCATCGCGGGCAGGACAGCGTACAGATCATGAATGCCATCGGCTACGATGCCATCGTGCTGGGCAACCACGAATTTAATGAAGGCAGCGAAAAGCTGGCGGAATTCGTCCAGGGGCTGGACTTGCCGACTGTGAGCGCCAATATCGACTTCAGCGAAGACCCCTATCTGGCGGGTCTGGTCGCGCCGTCGGTCGTCTTGGATGTGGGCGGCGAGTCGATCGGCATCATCGGGCTGACTACGCCAGACACCGTGGTCCTGAACCTGCCCAGCAAAGATCTCGTCTTCCACGACAATCTGGCTGAAATCACCCAGGCGCAGGTCGACAGCTTGAGCGCCCAAGGCGTCAACAAGATCATCCTGCTTTCGCATCTCGGCTATGGACCGGATCTTGAGGTCGCGCAGGCAGTTAGCGGCGTCGATGTGGTCGTCGGCGGGCATACGAATACCTTCCTCAGCAATACCTATGCCGGCGCGCTCGGCGAATACCCGACAGTGCTCGAAAGTGCCAGCGGCGAGCCCGCGCTGGTCGTCCAGGCGAACACGAAGACAATCTATCTGGGCCGGCTAGATGTGGAGTTTGACGCCGATGGCTTGCTGACCGACTGGGACGGCGACGCCATTCTGCTGAGCCGATACATCAGTCCCGACCACGATGTCAGCGAGCTCATCGCTGGCTTGGCAGAGCCGATCGCCGAGTTGACCTCGCAGCGCGTGGGCGAAACCAGCGTGGCACTGACCGGCACCAGCCCGCGCCTCTGCCGCATTGAAGAATGTCTGCTGGGCAACGTGATCACCGATGCCATGTTGGAAAACACCGGCGCCGATATCGTGATCCAAAATGGCGGCGGCATCCGCGCCGATATCGACGCAGGCGAGGTCACCTTGGGCGAGGTGCTGAATGTGCTGCCTTTTGGCAACCTCATCAGCACGCTGGAATTGACTGGCGCAGATGTCTTGGCCGCGCTTGAAAATGGCGTCAGCCAAGTGACAGTCGACGCCGATGGCAATCCGCTGGTCGATGGCGCAGCAGGTCGCTTCCCGCAGGTGGCGGGCATGCGCTATACCTTTGACGCCACGCAAGAAGCCGGCAGCCGCATCGTCAGCGCCGAAGTGATGAGCGATGGCGAATTCAGCGCGCTGGATCCAGAGGCTGTGTACCGCGTCGCCACCAACGACTACATGCGCGGCGGCGGCGATGGTTATGCGATCCTGGTGACGAATGCCATGAATCCTTATGATCAGGGCAGCCCGCTGGATCAGGTGGTGGCCGATTACATCGCCGCCAACAGCCCGCTCAACGCCGAGCTCGAAGGCCGCATCACGCACCAGGCTGCTGGATAGACATCGCCGCTGCTGCCTGCCTCCGCACACAAGTCAAAACAAGACCGCTGGCAGCCGCCGGCGGTTTTTCTTTTGCCAAGCGTGAGAGCCTAGGACCAGCGAAGGTAGTGCCATGCCAAAGGCTCATCTATGCTATAGTCGGTAGTGTTCGCATCCGCCGCCGGCCTGCTTGACCTACCATGCGCGAAAACGACAGCTTCTATGATATCTACTTCATCTACCATCCAGCCGACAGCGACAAGCTGGGGCGGATCGTCGCGCAGATACGCGCTACCGGGATAAACGCCTGCTTCAACGAAGACGAGTTTGGGAAGACCGCCGACGGAATCAAACAGCTTAAGTCCGGCGTTCTGAGAGCCTACACTGTCGCCTTCGTGCTGTCACCCGACTCGGCCGAGAGTCAACTCTGCAATGAACTCCTGCAATATGCCGTCAGCAAGGGCAAGCGACTGCTGACGCTGATCCTGGAGGACGACATCGAGGTCGAGGTGCATCCCGCGATCGCGCAGAATCCCTACGTGTTTTTCCGCGCAGGCGACGATCTGGTCGCGCGAGTCGACGAGCTCCGCGCCTACCTGACAGCCGATGACAACCTCAAACTGCATACTGAGTTGCTGGTGCTGGCTGAAACTTGGCGAGATCGCGGACGCCCGCCCGAGCTGCTCCTGCCGCCCGATCGACTGGACGAAGCGCGAGGCTGGCTGGCGACCGCCCCGGCGCGTCACCCGAAACCGTCGGCGCTGCAACTTGAGTATGTGCACAGCAGCCGCCGTCAGCCGCCCCGACGCGGACGAGCGCGCCGCCGGCACATCGCGCTGGGCATTGTCACGCTGATCGCTCTGGGCGCTGGTCTGCTGCTGCTCCAACGTGTGGTAGCGGGATGGGGGGCGGGACAAGTCGCCGGCTCACTAACGAACGAAGCGCGGACACAAGTGGCCTTGGCCGCCGCCGAAGCCACCACCAACAGCGACAGCGCCGTCGGCTTGATCGATAATGTCGCGGCGACCAGCGCGGGCGTCCGCAGAGCTGCCGCTCAAGTGGCGACCGCCGAATCGATCACGGTGACGGCAGCAGCCCGCGTCACGCAGACGGCGCAGGCACTGGCCGACATCCGCGCCACGCGGATACGCGCCAGCGAAATCGCCGAATTGGAAAGGGACGAAGTCGCCAGGCGCCTGGTGCAAGCGGGCGAAGAATTCCTCAATCGGGGCAATATCGAACTGGCGCTGGCTTTGGCCTGGGAGGCGAAAGACGGGCTCGACAATCCCCGATCGGCCTATCGCCTCTTGCGCCGCGCGGCATCAACCAGGCGCACCGTGTCGCTAGATGACGTCGCGCTGCTGCGGGTGCATCCGGCGGAGGGAGTTTTCGCGCTCGTGCCGAGCAGCCGCGACGAACTTCACATTTACGACGGCGAATCCTGGGCTCGCCAATACGAATTGACTGATCATACAGGCGGGATTACGACCCTCGTCTACAGTGCCAACGGGAAGCGTTTGATCTCCACAGCAGACGACGGGGAGATCGTCATTCGCGACGGCTTAACCGGGGCCGTCGCGCATCGCCTGAAGGGGCATCGAGGCGCCGTTACCGCTCTCGCTTTGGCGCCGGACGGCAAGGGGCTGATCAGCGCCGGGAGCGACCCGCTGCTGGTGGCCTGGGACATCGACAGCGGCGAGGAACTGGCCGCTTATACGACAGATGACGGGAGCGACCTGGAGATTCAAGATCTGATCGTGACCGCTGAGGGCGAGCGCATCATTGGCTGGTCCGAGACAGATGGCCGGACGGTGATGGCGCAATGGACGGCCGATACGCTTGAATTGCTCACTGCCGATAGCGGCGGGCGCGTCTATCGCGGCTACGATGGGCAAGGGCGAATCAGCTACAGCGGCGGCGGCAGTTTGCCCGCCTACCCCGGCGACCGCAACACGGGTGATCTCATTCTTTGGAATCTGACGAGCGGTGGACAGCAAGCCCGTCTGACTGAGGGCTTCAACTGGTCCTTCCTCAGTGGAGAGGGGCTGGCGACGGCAACTGATGATCTGCTCTTTGTCTCTTTTTTTGAGGACCTTGCGCTTGTTGTGGTGGATAACAGCGATACTGGGCAACGCGCCAACTTGGTTGATATCGAGGACGGTCGCCTCCTGCGCAGCTTCGCGGGCGGGGTCGCAGCAGTCCTGACATCGGCGGATTTCATAGACGCGGAGACGATCCTGTCCGCCACGAGCGATAATCGCGCCCTGCTTTGGTCGAGCCGCGATGGCAGGGTGATTCGCGAGATCGGCAGCGCGCCGCATGCTATCGAAGAATTTCAGGTCAGCCCGGCGGCCAATCTGCTTATCGCCCGCACAGCCGATGACAAAGCCCATCTTTGGCAATTCAAAGACGCGGCGGCGGAACCGCTGCTAATGCTTAGCAATGCGCTGCCCGGCACATCCATCAGCCCAGGCGGCGCCACCATTCTCCTCGTCGAGGAAGAAAGTGTCAGCTTGCGAGAAGTCGATTCCGGGGATACGCTCGTCCAGCTGCCGGCGAGCTTGGTCAGCGTTGCCGGCGACCATTTCGCCATCTACAGCGATGGACGCCTGAACGTCTACAACTTTGAAACAGGCGCCGAAGCCCGCGGCTGGGATTGGGACGGCGACGCAGTGATTGACCTGCACCTTTCGCCCGACGGCGAACTGCTGCTGGTCTTCAGTGATACGAATGAACTCTGGCTCGCCCGGGGCGATGCCGATGCGCCGTTGCGACTGGCAGACGATACGACGAGACCGGCTCTCGTCCGTTTTGCGCCGACCAGCGACACGATCCTCATGCTGCAAGACGAGCTTGCCATGCTTTGGGACGGCGAAATTGGCTTGGCGCGGGCGGCCTATCCGCTTGGCGCAGCAGCAGGCGCCGATGTAAAAGCGGCCTTCAGTGCGGACGGCGAAAGCGTCATATTCTTCGTGCAACTGGCGGACGGTCTGGCGAGCTTGACCATTGTGGATCTGGCTGACAATGACCTGCGGCGCCAGACCTTCGTCGATGTGCAATCAGCGGCGCTCGCTTCGAACGGCGATCACCTGTCCCTCGTCTACAGCGACGGTCGCATTCACATCGTTTCAACGGACAGCGGCGCGATCATTCATCAGCTTCGCCCCGACGTGGGCGACCTGCGCAAGCTGCAATACTTGCCGGAGACGGACACGCTTGTTGCCATCGCCGGTTCGGAGCTCATATTCTGGGATGCTGAGGCGGGCGTCGCTGATCAGCATTTCGCGCATCCCAAGCCCCTCGCCGAGTTCAGCCTCAGCCAAGACGAGCGGCGCCTACTGACGGCCGACGAGAGCGGCGCTTATCGGCTGTGGCAAGTGGAAAGCGCGGCGGAACTGCTCGCGCGCATCGCGGCGGAGCATAACCCGCGTGAACTGACCTGCGCCGAACGCGAGCGCTACCTGGTCGCCCCGCTCTGCGAGTGACGGGCATGTTTCGCATCCTCTTTACCTCTTGGTATACCGGGCTCGGGGGCGGCGAAACTGACCTTCTCACCCTGGTTGACGCGCTGGACCGAAGCCGCTACCAGCCCCATCTCCTGCTGCCGGCCGCGGGTCAATTGTCGGAGCGCTGGCGGAGCGCCGGCTGGCCCGTTCATATCCTGCCATACCGCGGCGTCTCGACCTGGTTCATCCCGGCCCTCTGGAAGCGCTTTCCGGTAGTTCGCCGAATGACTGAACTGCTGCGCCGGCAGAAAATCGATCTGGTGCAGGGCGATTACCACACGCTTCCCCTGATCGCGCCGGCCGCTCAAATCGCTGGCATACCGCTCACCTGGACCGTCTGGGGCTGGTGGTTCAAGCCGAAGCCCTGGCAGAAATCCTTCTTTCGGCGGATTCCCGTGGCCGCTGCGCGTTCCCGAGCGATACGCGACGGTTTTCTCGGGGAACCGCCCTTCATGCCGGTCGAGCAGTTGCCGCTGGTTTATTCCGGTGTCGACACCAAGCGATTCCGTCCCGGGCTGGATGGCGCGTCGCTGCGCCGTGAAATCGGCATAGCGGCCGCTGCCCGGGTAGTCGCCATGGTCGCTCGCTTTCAGCGCGTCAAAGGGCATCACACCTTTCAGGCGATGGCGCAGCGCATCCTGGCAGAACGACCCGATACGCGCTTCATTGTGGCCGGCGACGATGTCTTCGGCGTGGCCGCCGATCAGCGCTATCGCGATGAGATTCTGTCCAATGCCAGATCGAGCGCCATACTGCGCGACCGGCTCCATTATCTCGGTTTCCGGGGTGATGTCGAATCCGTCTACGCTGCCGCTGATGTTGTCGTCTGCCCCTCGGAATTCGAAAGCTATGGCCTGGCGAATTTGGAAGCGATGGCTTGCGCCTTGCCGGTCGTCAGCACTCGCCGCGGCGGCCCCTCGGAGACGATCGCGGAGGGCGTCACCGGCTTCCTGGTTGACCCGGGCGATGCGAATGCGCTGGGGAAGGGTGTGCTGCGCCTGCTCAACGACGCGCCTCTCCGTGCGCGTATGGGCGCGGCCGCCCGTGAACACGTCGAGCGCAGCTTCTCGGTTGATGCCGCCGCCGCTGCCCACAGCGCGATATTCGAAGACTTGCTGGCTCTCTAGTTGACCGTGGCGTTGCCGAAGAATCTGGCGAGCGTATCACTGAGCGTGTTGTCGTTCAGATAAGCGATGTGCTCGCCGGCAAAGGGGATGGGCGTCATAGCAAAGTGATCGACCAAAGCATTGTCCGGCACGGTATTCGGCAGGGCTAGCAGGTCCAGCAAGCTGGTGCTCACGGGTGAACCCGGCAGCAGCGATTGCATGATCATCACGACCGGGCGCAGCAGCGCGACCGGCACTGGCAGCAGCAGACGCCAGGTGCCGAGCGCTTCGATGACGCGCCTTTCAATCTCACCGAGAGTCAGCACTTCGGGACCGCCAAGAGCCAATTCGGCGCCGACCGTGCTCTCATCATCGAGGCAGCGGATCACCGCTTCGACCACATCATCGACTGAAACCGGCTGGAATACGGCTTTGCCTCCGCCGATCAGCGGGAAGACCAGTGGCGTAACTTTGAGCAGGCGCGCGAAGGAGTTGAAGAATTCATCCTGCGGCCCAAAAATCGCCGACGGACGCAGCGCCGTCCATTTCAAATCCGAGGCGGCGACCGCTTCCTGGGCGCGCCCCTTGCTGGCGAGGAAGCGATAGGGCAAATCGCTTCTGGCGCCGTTTTGACTCATGTGGATGAAGCGCTCGACGCCGGCCGAGCGGGCGGCTTTTAACACATTCACTGTGCCGCGATAGTTGACCGCCTCGTAGGTCTGCCCGCCCTTCTCCAGCGCGATGGCGACATAATGAATGACGCTGTCGACGCCTTCCATCGCTGGCGTCAAACTTGACGGTCGCGTGACATCGCCTTCGACGATCTCGATGCGGTCGGCGACTTCTTGCAAGCGCAAAGCCGCCTTCGCCTTGCGCCGCACCAGCGCTCGCACTGAATGCCCAGCAGCGACCAATCGCTTCACCGTTTGATTGCCGAGATAGCCGGCTGCTCCCGTCACCAGTATCGTCATCGCGCGCGCCTTTCGCCCCGGGCTTACTTCCATTATAGCGTCAGAAGATTATAATCACCTAAGATTTGCAGACTGTACGGGCCGCTCCCTCGCCGCAGAAGTGATCGCGTAACGTGGTAGAATACGCCGGCGCGCCGCCCTGCAGTGACAACCAACCAGCGGCGCTCGATAGTGGGGATGGCTCAATCTATGTCGAAGCGGACCCGTGTATTTCGCGTCGATCCCAAGGCGCCGCAGCCAGAGGCGATTGCTGTCGCTGGCCGAACGATACGCGCTGGTGGATTGGTCGCCTTTCCGACGGAAACGGTATACGGCCTGGGCGCCAATGCCTTTGATGACGCGGCCGTAGCAAAGATTTTCGCCGCCAAGGGCCGGCCCGCGAATGACCCGCTGATTGTGCATATCGCGCGCATCGACCAATTGCCGCAGGTTGCAAAAGGGATACCCGCGCAAGCCCTCGAGCTCAGCCGCCGCTTTTGGCCGGGACCATTAACCCTCGTGCTGGAAAAGGCTGAGCGCATTCCCGCCAATCTGACGGCCGGTCTCGACACTGTGGCTCTGCGCATGCCCAATCACGCCGTGGCATTGGCGCTGCTGCGGTCGGCGAATACCCCCATTGCCGCGCCCAGCGCCAATCAATTCTCGCGCCCCAGCCCTACCAGCGCCCGGCATGTGATTGATGATCTCGACGGTCTCGTTGATGTCCTACTGGATGGCGGCCTAACGCCGATCGGTGTGGAATCGACGATCCTCAGTTTAGTCGATGACCCACCACGCGTCCTGCGCCCGGGCGGCATTCCCATAGAAGCGCTGCGTGAGGCGCTGCCCGATCTACACTATGAGCCAGCATATCTCGCTGACGATGTATCCCCCGCGCCGGCGCCGGGCAACATGCTGCGGCACTATTCGCCCAGAGCCCGGGTCATCTTGTTTGCGGGCGCTGACGACGCTGAGGTCTACGCGGCAATGCGCGCCGAGATCGCAGGGCATAAGCGCGTGGGCTTGTTGGCGAGCGATGCCGATGCGGTCGAATTTGCCGACCTTGAGATACCAATCGAGCGGCTGGGCGCAGACGCCGACGCCGCCGCCCGGCGTTTGTTCGCCGCGCTGCGTTCCCTGGATCAGCAGGGGATGGACTGCATTCTTGCGCGCGCGCCGGCAAAGACGGGATTGGGTCTGGCTCTTTGGGATCGTCTGCTGCGCGCGGCGGCGGGCTCGCTGGTCGAGGTGCCAGCCGGGCATACGGATTGACCGGCTCAGCGACCGTGACATCCTCGTATGATATAATCACGTGCGTGTAGATTATCTCGCTAAAGGAACTTACGGTGGCGGAAGTCATTCAGATCAAGGATATCGCGGCCCACGAGGGACAAGAAGTCACCGTGCGCGGCTGGGTCTATAACAAAACCGGCAAGGGTCGCTTGCAGTTCATTCTGCTGCGCGATGGCAGTGGGCAGGCGCAATGCGTCGCCTTCAAGAAAGAGATGGAGCCCGTCGAATTCGAGATCGCCCGCGGCCTGACGCAGGAGTCATCGGTCATCATCACCGGATCGGTACGCGCCGATGATCGCGCGCCCGGCTTTCCCGGCGGATACGAGATAAGCATCCAAAAGCTCGAGCTGGTGCAAGAGGCGCAGGAATACCCCATCACGCCGAAAGCGCATGGCACCGAATTCTTGATGAATCACCGGCACCTGTGGCTGCGCAGCAATCGGCAGTGGGCGATATTGCGGATTCGCGCGACCATTATCAAGGCGCTGCGCGATTGGCTGGATGATCAAGGCTTCCTACTCGTCGATACACCGATTATTACGCCCGCCGCCGGCGAAGAAACGACCACGCTATTCGAAGTCGATTACTTCGGCGAGAACGCCTTTCTAGCGCAAACGGGCCAGCTCTACAACGAAGCGAATATCATGGCCTTCGGCAAAGTGTACTGCTTCGGTCCCACCTTCCGCGCCGAGAAGTCAAAAACGCGGCGCCACCTGATCGAGTTCTGGATGCTCGAGCCGGAAATCGCCTTCTGCAGTTTGGAAGAGTTGATGGAAATCGAAGAAGGCATGGTGGCCTACGTCGTGACGCAAGTGCTTGAGAAGCATCAGCAGGAACTCGCTATCATCGAGCGCGACATCGACAAGCTCAAAGCGATCACCCCGCCCTTCGCCCGCATCGACTACGATGACGCGGTGGCGCGGCTCAAGGCGCTTCAGCGACAAATCGACGATCCGGCAGCCAAGGCGGAGTTGGCGATCGAATGGGGTGAGGACTTCGGCAGTCCCCACGAGACGGCGCTCGCCGAGATGTTTGACAAGCCCGTCTTCGTCTACCACTATCCAACGGCGGTCAAAGCCTTTTATATGACGCCGGTCGCTGGACGTCCGGAAGTCTGCCGCAGCGTCGATCTGCTGGCGCCGGAGGGCTACGGAGAGATCATCGGCGGCAGCGAGCGCATCCACGACGAGCAGCTGCTGGCGGCGAACATCGACAAAATGGGACTGGGGCGAGAAGCCTATCAATGGTATCTCGACCTGCGCAAATTTGGCACAGTGCCGCACGCTGGCTTCGGCATCGGCATTGAACGCACGGTGGCTTGGATCTGCGGGCTCAGCCATGTGCGCGAGACGATTCCCTACGCACGCCTGCTCAATCGGAAGTACCCGTAGGCGCCCGCATCACCAATATAGCCAGGCTCAATCTTGGGGAAAAACGGCGCGGATGGCGTCGGCCAGGCTTCGCGCCTCAATCAGTTGGATGCCTTTTGGCAAGTCATCGCCAGCGTGCCGCAGCCTTGGCACCAAAGCGCGCTTGAAGCCGATCTTCTGCGCCTCCTTCAGCCGCGCCGCCAACTGCCCCACGCGCCGCACTTCGCCGCTCAATCCAACCTCGCCGACGAGCGCAATATCGGCCGGCAGCGCGCGATCGTAATAGCTGGACGCGATCGCCAGCGCCAAAGCCAGATCCGAGGCCGGCTCCGAGATTCTCAAGCCCCCGACGACATTGACGAAGACATCTTGCTCCCATAGCTTCAGGCCGATTCGTTTGCTCAAGACCGCGCTGATCAGCAGCAGGCGATTCATGTCGATGCCGTTCGGCGTGCGCCGTGGATTGCCGAAAGTAGACGGGCTGGTCAGCGCCTGCAGTTCGACCAGCAAAGGCCGAGTGCCTTCCATGGTGATTGCGATGGCTGAACCGGGCGAGTTGATCACCCGCTCTTCGAGAAATACCTGCGACGGATTCGCAACCTCTACTAGGCCGCTACCGCGCATCTCAAATACGCCAACCTCGCTTGTGGCGCCGAAGCGATTCTTGACCCCGCGCAGCAGCCGATATTGTCCAAATGGATCGCCTTCGAGATAGAGCACGGCGTCGACGATATGTTCCAGCGTGCGCGGACCAGCGATGTGACCATCTTTGGTCACGTGGCCGATCAGCAAAATGCTCAGGCCCGCGTGCTTCGCCAGCTCTTGCAGACGAATCGAGCATTCCCGCACCTGGGCGACCAGGCCGGGCGAAGAATCCAGCTCGGCGACGCGGGTCGTCTGGATCGAATCGATCACGACCAGCGTCGGCTCAAGCACTGTGATCTGCTGAAAGATCTGATCCAAATCGGTCTCCGTCAGCAGGTACAGTCCGGGATCGCCCAAGCCCATGCGATCGGCCCGCAGCTTGATCTGCTGCGCGCTTTCTTCGCCGCTGACGTATAGCACTCTGTCATTCGCCCGCGCCAAGAGCGCCGACAATTCGAGCACGAGCGTGGATTTGCCGATGCCGGGTTCGCCGCCGAGCAAAACCAGGCTGCCCGGCACCAGCCCGCCGCCCAGCACACGACTGAATTCAGCAATTGGGACGGGAATGCGCGCTTCGCCCTCCAGGATGATTTCGGAAAGCAGCGTCGCCCCTTCCTGCGCGTTGCCACCCGCTCTTGCCGGCCGGCGGAAGGACGGCCGCGTTTCTTCGACGTGCTCGACCATCGTGTCAAATTGGCGGCATTGGGGACAGCGCCCGAAGTAGGCGGGGCTGCGTTTGCCGCAATTCGAGCAAACAAATGAACTGCGTCGCTTGCTCATAGCATGAAAGTCGCAATCTCAGCCAGGACCCGCCCGCGCCCTACTCGGGCATGACCACGTGCTCGCAGCTGGAAAGGGCGCCTTTTTCAAAATATGCGATAACGCATTCGCTAAGATAGGCGCCGACCTTCTGGTGCCCTTCCGTGCTCCAATGCCCTGTGTAGTCCGCGGGTTCGAGCACATGCCTCGCCTCAATATACGGGATCTGCAACTCTTCAAATAGTTGGATGGCCGTTTGATAAGGCAGTCCAGGAGCATCCACATCGGCTTGCCGCGGAATGAGCAACACAAGAAATTGACTGCCCAGGGCGGCAACGTCGTCGCGCAATTGAGCCAGGAGCTGGCGCGTCACGTGTTTCTGCCTGTCAAACGACAGGTCTTCACCGTCAATCCCCAAGACATAGTCCAATGTCCGCAGTGCCAATGTACCCAGGTGCGTCGTCCCCAAGAGACGCTCGAATTCGCTCAAAGGCGGGGTGGCGCCAACCGCCAGATAAGCGTTCACCATGTCCGCGGGCAGTTCTACCGGGTTTCCCCACCGGTCTTCTTCAAATCGTGTGACAAAATACTGTTTGCCCTCATCGTCAATCAAACGCAGGCTCATGTCTTTCGGCACGAGGTTTTCGGGAAAGTCATTCATATAAAAGCCAAGAATGGAAAGCTGGGGCTTCAGACGCGGTGCGATTCCGGCAAAGGTGAGGACTGCCTGATTGGTCGCGGTCCCGGGCTCGGCGACGTTCCATACAATGGCTTCGGGCATCTCGGCTTCAAGACGATCTACATAAGATTTTCCAACATCAGCGTGAAAGCCACGCGTGTAGGAATCGCCCATAATCAAAATGCGGTCGCTCTGCGGGAGCGCCTCAACTTCGACAAATTCATCCATGTCGCCGAAACCATCGCGATTGATGACACAGCGAATGCCCGAGAGATAGCCGGCAGCGCAGGCATCGAGGACCGCCTCGTATTTTTTGCGGCAGCCGAGCTCATCACAGATTCCCCAAGGGACTTCTCGTACATTCTGCGCGGGCATCTGCCTTGGGAAATAGGTCTGTCTGCCCCAAGCAGCCAATACAACCTCTAATAGAATCAAAGTAAACAGTGTGATCAATAGGGCTTTCAGCAATGTCTTGCGGGCGCCGCCAAAGCTCCGATTGAGAAGCCGCGCCCGCCGCAGTCGAAGCGCGCTGAAGGCAATGACCAGGCCAGCGACAATGATCAGCATCTGCGGCAGATTCAAGCCGGGACTCGTACTTGGCAAAAGGAAATCGCTGCCTGCGCCGAGAATCGTAATGAGAATGCCAACTATTAGCAGCAGCCGCCAAGCGTGTTTCATGCCTGCTCCAAAGCGTCTTCCAATTGATTCAGCCAAATAAAGAACGGCAGCCATTTCAGTGGCATGCAGCCGCTCACGATTATATGATGGCTTGTAAATGCGGACAATTCAACAATCACTTCGTCAATGCCGGCGCCCAAATCCAGAACAGTTCATGCTCGTCGCCGCTGCGCGTTCCATGAATCGCGGCGCAACGACAATGACCATGATGCACGGCCTTTCCCCCAATCACTAACATACCCTTACTTGTAACGTCGGCGTAAGGAACTTGTCGTAACCTGGATGCGTAACTTGTATGATGAAAGGACTATCACCATGTTCAAGCCGAAGCGACAGAGAAGCACGCCCCTTCGCGCAGCAATCGTCATTGCATTGGCTGGCATTCTCGCGCTAAGCGTGTTGCAGGCGCCCGTTCGCGGTCAAGACAGCTGCCAGCCCCCCAACCTCAGCAGCGCCAACTGGAGGACCGACTTTTGCAATAGCAACGTCGACTTCAGCGAGATACTGGTGGGGAACCCGGTGAAGGGCGGCATTCCATCCGTAACCAATCCCTCTATGGAATCCATTGAAGAAGCGTCCGCCTGGCTCAGCGACCGTTCGCCGGTGATCGCGCTTGAGATCGAAGGCGAAGCGCGCGCTTATCCCTTGGCCATTCTCATGTGGCACGAGATAGCCAATGATGAGATCGCCGGCAGGCCCGTCGCCGTCACCTTCTGCCCGCTCTGCAATAGCTCAATCACATTCGATAGGCGCGTGAACGACGACGTGCTGGACTTCGGGGTCAGCGGCTTGCTGCGCAACAGCGACTTGATCATGTTCGATCGCCAAAGCGAAACCTGGTGGCAGCAACTGACCGGCGAAGGATTGGTCGGCGAATACGCCGGCGTCCTGCTCGACATCGTTCCGTCGCAGGTCATCGGCTTCGGCAGCTTCGTAGAACGATATCCCAATGGGCTGGTGACGTCGCGCGAAACCGGCTACAACCGGCAATATGGCACCAACCCTTACAGGAATTATGATAGCCAGTCTGGGCGTCCCTTCCTCTTCCGCGGTGAGATAGATCAACGTCTGGATTCGGCAGTGGATCATGTATTGGCGGCGATTATCGGCGAAAGCGCCAAAGCCTATCCCTTCGAGATTCTACGCCAGGAAAAGGTGATCAATGATTCGGTGGGCGAGACGCCAATTGTGATCTTTTTTCAAAGCAGCGTCGCCAGCGCGCTTGGCGATTATGTCATCGACAATTCCCGCGATATCGGCACAGCTGGCATGTATCAGTCCAGTTTCGATGGAGAAGTCCTGCACTTCGTGGCGAACGATGACGGCAGTTTCACCGATGAAGCAACGCGGTCGACCTGGAATGCCTACGGCGAGGCGCTTGATGGCGAGCTCGCCGGCAGCCAGCTCAATTGGGTGCACGCCTTCCCGCACTTCTGGTTTGCCTGGGCCGCCTTCTATCCCGACACCGAAGTTTATGCCGCAGATTGACCTGCGCAGCCAGACTTCGATTCAGCTGACAAAAGGTTAACCTCGGCATTGCGAAATATCTTGAGTAGCTTGAAATGACTCCAAGCAACCTAGCAAAATCGCTCCAATTTTCGCGTGCCCAGCGTTACTCCAGTGCACATCAGGCGGCGGCGCATAGTCCAACTCGCCATCCAGCACATCGATTGGATCAAGGTAAGCTATGCCGATCTCTTCGACCAACCGAAGGGCATTTTCATAAAGCGGTCCAGGAGCCGATATATCTTCACGGCGTGGTATCAATAGGACGAGCAGCTGCGTTTCCTGCGCCGTCGCCGCATCGCGCAAGTCAATAAGATATTCGCGCGTGACTTCGACTCGCCGCCTGAGGCGCGTGCCCTCTGCTTTGCTGATTAACTGCTGTACAGCGTCGCTCACTCGAATCGCAATGGATCCGAGGCGCGTACTGCCCAGGAGACGGTGAAGCTCGTTGGCTGGCGGATCCACCCTATGATAGCGATAATACAGATCCGACTGCCGGTCAAGCTTGACGAGATTTCCCCTCAGGTCAATCTGGTACTGCCGAATTGAGAGTGGAAAATTCACCGCGTCCACACCCATGAAATAGCTATCAACCGGCATCATGTTGTCGTCGAAGTCGTTCATGTAGAAGCCCAGGATGGTGACTTGCGGCTGCAGAAGCGGGGCATACACCTCGAAGGACATCAATGCCTGGTTGGTGCCCGCTCCCGGAATCGCTGTGTTCCAGACGACAGCGTCCGGCAAGCGGCGCTCGATTGTCTCCACATAAGATTTGCCCACATCAGCCGAACCGCCAAAGGCAAATGAATCCCCCAAGCTCAAGATCCGGGTGCGCTCCGCGAAATCAGCGCCGACAACAAAGTCCTGCGTATCGTGAAAGCCCTGCTTATTGACGATGCAGCGGAAGTCAGCCAGGTCACCCCGCTCACAAGCGGCTACCATTTCTTCGTAGACATAATGACAGCCGGAGGCGTCACAGGTCCACCAGGGCACGGGATCGAGGAATTTCTCCGGTATGTCCTGGGGGAAATATGTCGGAAGCCCGCCGAACAGCAAAACAATTTCCAAGACAAACAACGTCGCAACAATGATTGCGGCGCATGCAAGGAGATGATTCTTCAAAGCGCTAACGGCAAGATGCCGCTTCCGCTGCCCGCGCAAAACATAGGCGACCAAAGCCAGGACTGCGCCGCCGAGAATCATCATTAGCTGTGGTAAGCTCAATCCAGGGCTGGTGCCGGGGATAAAGTCGAGGAGCGCGCCCAGAATCGAGATGGCTGCGCCGATGACGGCAACGAGGCTGAATATATGTTTCAGCGACTGTGCTCGGCGTGATGAATCGTCAGTCACATTCTTGCTCCCACAAGTTCAAAAGCAATCCCATTTTGCAGCACGCGGGGAAGAAGCGCGGCCTGGAATCCCATTACAGAATCTGATCGAGGAACTCCTGCGTGCGCGGATGATGCTCGATATCGGGGCTGAAGAAATTCTCCGGCGGTCCCTGCTCCACAATGCGCCCCATGTCCATGAAGATAATGCGGTCGGCCACTTCGCGCGCGAAGCCCATCTCATGCGTGACGACGAGCATGGTCATGCCGGTGCGCGCCAGCTCTTTCATCACATCAAGCACTTCCTTAATCATCTCCGGATCGAGCGCCGATGTGGGCTCGTCAAAGAGCATGATCTTCGGCTCCATCGCCAGCGCCCGCGCGATCGCCACGCGCTGCTGCTGCCCGCCGGACAGCTGGCCGGGATATTTGAAAGCCTGTTCGGGAATCTCAACGCGCTCCAGCAATTCCATCGCCCGCTGCTCGGCTTTGTCGCGCGCCCAATGCCGCACCTTCATCGGCGCCAGCGTGATGTTGTCGATGACGGTCAAATGCGGGAAGAGGTTGAACTGCTGGAAAACCATGCCGGTTTCGCGGCGAATGTCGGCGATGTTCTGCACATCATGGCTCAGTTCGATGCCATCGACGATGATCTGCCCGTCTTGATGTTCTTCCAGGCGGTTGATGCAGCGGATGAAGGTCGACTTGCCAGAACCTGAAGGACCGATGATCACCAGCACTTCTTGTGGCATCACCTCAATAGAGATATTGCGCAGCACATGGAATTCGCCGAACCACTTGTTCATGTCGCGACAAATTATGATCGGCTCATCGCCCGCCATGACTTGCTTTTTGCCGTTTTCCATTGGAACCTCCGCCTATCCAAATGGGGCAGGCATCAGAGCTCCTGCGCCCGTATCGCCCCCGAGCCGGTCGCTTCTATCTTCCGGCTGATATATGACATGATGTAGCTGAATACAAAGAAGAGGATCGCCACGTACAAGAACGTCTCCTGGCGCTTCTGCAGGAATTCCGCCTGCGCCACGACGCGCGAAGCGACGCCCAAGATATCCGCCAGGCCGACGATGAATACCAGCGATGTATCCTTGAAAAGTGAGATGAATTGCCCCACCAGCGCCGGGATCACCGCCCGCAGGGCCTGCGGCAGCAAGATGTACAGCGTCGTCTGCCAGTTCGACAAACCGATCGCCTGCGCCGCTTCGGTCTGGCCGCGATCGATTGACTGCAAGCCGCCGCGCACATTCTCCGCCAGGTAGGCGGCGCTAAACAAGGTGAAGGCGACCCAAGCGCGCACTGCCTGGTCGATCGCCGCCAAATTCGGATCCACCAGCGGGACAAGCAGCGACGCCAGAAACAGTATCGTAATCAAGGGCACGCCGCGCACCAGCTCGATGTAGAGAATACAGGTGTATTTGACTACCGCGAGATTGCTGCGCCGCCCCAGCGCCAGCGCCAGACCGATGGGGAACGACGCAGCGATGCCAAGCACCGTCAGCTGCATAGTGATCATCAGACCACCCCACAGCCGCATGTCAGACAGTGGCAGCAGGTCATCGGCCGCTGTCTGCAAGGCGCCCTGCGCACCCAATCCGGCGACGATGCTAGGGATGATCCACAGGGCGGCAAGCCAGGCCACTGCCACTACGGCTGCACCTTGCAGAGAGTATCGCTGAAAGAGCCATCCCCTGCGCGCGCCCAGCTCCATGCGCTTGTCCGTCTGAGCCTCTTCCCCTCGTTTGAATGCGACCACACCGCCGGCGAGCCAAAGGACAAAATAGATTGTTGACCAGCGATCAACCCCCGTGAAACTTTGCATCCACAAGAATGTCAACAGGAGTAATCCAATGCAAATTCGATTCGAGGTCCACTTGCTGGCGCCGCTGAAGAACATCCAGGCGATCCACAGCAGGAACGCGACGCTCGCCAGCATCGCCGCCGTGTTGTCAGCAGTCGCGGACACAATATTCGTATCGAGCAGCACGAAGGGGAAAGCGATGCAGCCGATCAAAAAGCCATAACGCTTGATCGCCATATCCAGCGCGCCATTTAGCCGAAGCCCGCCGATGCCGGCCAAAACCCCGACGGCGGCAAGCGCGAGCCAAAGCAGTATTGAAATTGAAGGATCTGTATACCAGCCGTCCCAAACCAGGTTGATCAAAAAGGCTTGCGCAATCTGCAAAAAGAAGCCGCCAACTAACAAGGCATAACCGAGCGTCCCCCTGAAGTTGAGACCGACGAAATACATCAAGAGCAGCCAGAGCAGACCGCCGACCATACTGCCGAGCGTCGCGCCAGACAGTCCGCCGATGCCCGATGCCAAGCCGAACATGATTAAGGGATAGGCGCCCCAGCCATAAATCAGAAAGCGATTGGTTGAGCCTTCGGCATCCTCGCCCCGATTGCTTTGGTTGAGCCAGGCTTCGCCCCGACGCGCCGCCAATACAGCGCCGAAGGCAGCGGCGATTTGCAGGATCACCCCAACAGCGCCTCCTTCGCCCTCAAGCAAAGCGAAGTAGACAAGCAGGATGAGCAGGGGCGTCAGCGACCAGGCCAAAACCGGGACCCGACTGCTGTTGTTATTGAAGACGGAGTTCTCACCGAGCAGGTGGGCCGCCGCTCGCCCCAGGCTGAATCCCCAGGCGACCGTAATCAGAAAGGGAATCAGCAGCGCCTCAACCTGCGCAAAAAACGGTGGAATGAAGTGAATAAGGTAGGTCTGCAGATCGCGCAGGCCGCGAAACTGATTGTCGATCAATACGGCAACGGGTATCGGCCTGCCATCGCGCAGCGGGCGGCTTTCTGTGACCAGCAGCTCGTTGTCTGTCAAGCGCGCGAACTGCGATTCAGTGGCGCTGAGCGTGCGCTCAACGATTGGATAGATGCCCGACGCCGCCAAGATGGTGCTGCCTTCTTCGCCCTCAGCCGCGTTTTTACTCAGGATATACCAGCCATCGCGCGGTATGTCGTATGAGACGCTGTCGCCCGCCCCGCTCAAGACGCCCGCCGCCAGCGCTTCCCGCGACTGCGCATCAAGGATCGCCACCGCCATTGGCGTCTGACCGAGCTCATACAAGTCCAGCACGGATTGCGGCGTCAGCAAGCGCACAAACATATCGCGCAGGAAGGCGACTTCGCGCGGCAGAGGCCTGATCAGTTCTTCTTCCTCATCGGACTGGTCTGCCTCCCCAATGAGGTCTTCCGACAGTTGTACGACGAGCAGCTCGCCCAGGTCTTCCAGCCGTTCGCTGGCGAGTACCACATTGGTCAGCTGTTCGACCGCATCCCACAGTTCCGCCGGTATCGCATCGTTGATCGACAGGTTTTTGACCGCGTCCTCTACGATTACCACCTTTTCCAGTATGGCGGCTTCGCGCGGGTCCAGGCTCTTGGCCGCGCGTTCCAGCCGGCCCAGCCAAAAGCGCAGTTCGCCGACTTCGGCGCCGGCCGTGGTTAGGATACCGCCAATGCGCGCGACATAATCTTTGGTCGAAGCCAACATGTCGTTCGTGCGGGTGAAGGTTCGGATATTCAGGCGCGTGCGTTCTTCGAGCGATTCGGTCAATTCGCCACTGGCCATTTGGTCGAAGGTCTCGCCGGTCTTGGCGCGCCGTTCAATTCGATTGAGCGCGGCGTTCCCCAAGGCGTTCGAGCCGCGGTCGGAAAAGCCCGAGAGCCGGCTCAATGTTTCGATATCGCTGACTTCCTCAAGCGCCAGACTCACCGATACCCGCTCACCCGCCCCCGCGATAAATGCCAGCTCAGGCTGCGGCGTCAGAGCGGTGGCGCGATCAACAATGTCCACATTGCCGGCCGTGAAGTATGAGCGCGGCTGCTCAATGGTCGCTTCAATAATCGGCGGCAGCGTGCCGACGATTACCACTGCGCCAAGCGATACGCTCGCCAGAATGCGGAGCGAACGGCGCGCCCAGGCGGCAAGGCTCATGCCCGTCAACAGGGCGGCCAGCAGCACTGCAAGCGCGAGGCGCCACTCGAAGATTGGCTCATATGACAGCATCATGAAGAGGCGCTGATTGTTGATGATGGCGAACCAGTTTGCCGAGCGGATCGCCCAGTCGAAGAAGCTGATGAGCAGGCCCAGGATAAGCAGCGAAGTAACTATTGTAATGAGAATATCTACGGGCGAGCTGAGGAGGTTCTGCCGCATCCAGCCGGCTAAACCAACCTCAAGCTTCGGTGGCGGCCGCGCCGGCTCATCGTCATAGCTGATGATCGACCTGCCCGCGTCCGCGTTCAGCTGTTCCGACATCAGCGGCTCACCTCGTCACCAGCTGATAGCGCTGATTGATCACATTCATCAGCAACGAAATACACAGGCTTATCAACAAGTACGAGAGCATGATCATCACAATGCCGGTAACCGATTGGCCCGACTGATTGATGATCGTGAACGTCACCTGATAGATATCGGTGTAAGCCACGGCGATCGCGAGGCTGGAGTTTTTCGAGAGATTGAGAAACTGATTGCCCAGCGGCGGAATGATGACACGCAGCGCCTGCGGCAAGATGATCAATCGCAGCATATCAGCCTTAGACAATCCCAAAGCGCGAGAGGCCTCCAACTGCCCCTTGGGCACCGCCTGAATGCCCGCCCTAACGATTTCAGCGATGAAGGCTGAGGTGTAAATCACCAATCCCAGAAAGACGGCCAGATAATTGGGCGAGAATTCGATGCCCGTCTCGATATTGCGTCCGCGGCGATCAAGCGTTGGCGGGCGGAAGAGCAGCGGCTGCCGCGTATATGCCAGCTCCTGCTCGATCGTCAGCAGGCCTGATTCGAACGCATCTTCGTATTCCAGCTCGACGAATTCGCCACGACCGCCATCGTAGACCTCAATCATCGATGGCGTGGGTCCCATGCCCGCGACGATCCAACCTAACAGCGCAAACCCGATGAAGGCGGCCAAGGCGAAGCGCGTCCGCGGAATCGGCTGCCCCGTGCTCTCGGTGAGAAAAGCGAAATAGCGGGACAGCGCAAGCGCGACCACCGCCCCAATCACAACGAAGACCATCCAGACGCCAAACAGCGAAGACGGGATCAGCTCGAATATGGCGATGCCCTTGATGCTGATATAGATGCCGGGATGAAACTCGATTGGCGTGCCCGCCCCTACAAGAGCGATGCCCAATAGATTGACCAGCACGACGACAGCGATGCCTGCCTCGCGCACGAGCGCCCGCCAGGCCGGGCGCCGCAAAGTCCCGCCATACTGCCAGATGATCAAGATCACAACGAGCGAAAGCGCGTATTGCATGAGCGGGAGGCTGCGCACGCCCTCATGCGGAATGGCGATCGATTCCTGCTGCTGCGGCAAAGACAGCATGACGATGAAATACCAGGCGATAATTTGCAGCAAGATCGGCGTATTGCGCAAAACCTCTACGTAGGCGCGCGAAATCGTGCGCAGCAAAAAGTTCCGGCTCAACAAAAAAATGCCGACCATGATGCCGATAAATGTCGTGGATGCCAAGCCGAGCAAGACGACGCGCAAGGTATTGATGAAACCAACCTCAAACGCGTCAATATAACGGTCGTTTGAAGAATAATCACCCGAGTCGGCTATAGCAAAGCCGGCACGGTTCTGCAGAAATTCGAAATTGGGCGATTGATTGGTCGACTCCAACGCGGTATTGATGCGCGTCTGTAAATCGTTGAGCACAATGACAACGATGACAACGAAGATAATCTGAGCAATGCCTTGAAGAATTCGCCCATCGCGGAACATCGCCGGCAGCAAGTTTTCTTGTTGGCTCTGTGCTTTGATCGCCACTGCTTTTCCTCACGCGGATTGAGGAACTTGTCAGCCAGGCTAGTCAGTTAACTGCAACAATTCTATTCAATCGAAAGCGATATGACAAATTAGGTTTCAGCGTTCATATTGTCCAGCGGGAATTGGCAGATTTAACAACAAAAAGAGCTGTGTCACCTTGCCGATAACACAGCTCTTCAAACTTGCTCTAGCTTAACGATCGTCGATTTAACGGAAGGGAGCGGCGTACATCAGACCGCCGTTTGTCCACAGGTCGTTAAAGCCACGCGCCAGACCGAAGATCGTATCCGGACCCAGGTTGCGGTCGAAAATCTCACCGTAGTTGCCCAACTGCGTGATCACATCAACCATGAACTGGTCGTTGATGCCGAGGTAGTCACCGGCCACATTGTCGCCCAAGCCGAGCAGACGGCCGATTCCCGCATCATCGCTGTCCATGAAGTCGCCAATATTCATGCTGTCGATGCCAAATTCTTCCGCGGTCAACAGACCCCAAACCACCCAGCGGATGATATCCGCGAAGTTGGCGTCATTCTGCGGGCTGACCGGTCCGAGCGGCTCCTTGCTGATGGCGCCGGGCAAAATCACATGCGCGGCCGGATCAGCCGAAGTGGCTTTGCGCGAGACCAAACTGCTGATATCGCTGGTGAAGGCGTCGCAGGCGCCAGCTTCGTAAGCATCCATAATGGCGTCAAAGTCCGGGAATGTATTCAGTTCCCAGTCAGCGCCAAGCGCGTTGGCTTTGTCTGTGATGTTCAGCTCGGTGGTGGTGCCGGCGGTAGCGCACATCACAATGCTCTCTTCGCCGAGTTCTTCAATAGTGCTCACACCAAAGTCAACCTTGACCATGATGCCCTGACCGTCATAGAAGGTCGTGGGACCAAACGTAGCGCCCCATTCGGTATCGCGGCTGAGCGTCCAAGTGGTGTTGCGGCTGAGCATGTCAATCTCGCCAGCAGCCAGCGCGGTCGGGCGTTCGGCAGCCGTCAGCGGGCGGAAAGCAATCGCGTTCGCGTCGCCCAAAATAGCGGCGGCGACAGCACGACAAATATCGACATCAAAGCCTTCAAATTCACCGGCGTCATTCTGCGTGCCGAAACCCGGCAAAACCGAGTTCACGCCGCAGATCAGCTCGCCGCGGTCGCGAATGCGCTGAACGATTTGCCCATCCTGCGCGGCGGTAAGCCCCGCGCTGACAACGAGCACGGCAATGATAAGTAGTGCTACCAATACAAGACGTTTCATACTGAACCACCCTCCTTCGGAAACGTAAATTAACCTTTACTTCTCATACTGAATGCCCGCGGCTACATCACGCATCAGTATTTGTTGCATGCTCAGTCTACAGTATAAAGCAAGGTCTGCCAAGTCGTTGACGGGCTTGCCAAAATAAAAACCACCCGTCAAATACGCTTAACGGGCGGCTTTGTATGGTCGGTGCAATTGTGAATCAGACTCGCGACCACGGTCTCGTTACTTGCTGGCCAACTCGAAGTCGGCGGGGCGGACCGTCTCCAGCACCTTCATGATGCCAGCCCGCACTTCGCCGGGTTCCGCATGACGTCCCACCTCATGCTTTGAGAAAACCAGCTCGCCATTCACCGAGACGTCAAAGACGCCGCCGGTGCCCGGAATCAGTTTCCAACTGCTGATAAAATATTCGATTTCACGTTCGTTCAAGATTTCGTCCGTCAAACTGACGGCATTAGGTTGGTGTCCTCAAGTAGCGCAATACTTGACGACGATGTCCATTCCACCCTCTTGCATGGCAAACGCTCCCCTTCAGCGACTCATTTATATCGATGCCCCTAGCATAGCGCAAAGGTCAGGCGATTGCAAATCCAACTTTGCGATCAAACGACGATATTCACCTTCGGGTCCACCCCGTTGCGCCCGGGGATGAAGATGGCGCGCTTTGGCGCGGCTCCCCGCAAGAAGCGCTGTGCAGCGCCGCTCGCCAATGCCAGCTCCCGCGCCCGTTCTTGATCAATATCCACCGCTACCGTAATAGTCTCGCGCGGCTTGCCATTGATCATCACCACCAGATCGACCATATCTTCCCGCGCCAGCTCGGCGTCATATTCGGGCCATGGCTGCGTATGCACGCTGTACCCCCAGCCCAGGCGCGCCCACAACTCCTCAGCGATATGAGGCGCGAAGGGCGCCAGCAGACGAATCGCCTGATTCATCACCGCCTGCCA
>JAAXID010000056.1:0-10786 GCA_012270545.1 Anaerolineae bacterium
ATGATCAAGTACGCCTCCAATGCCTTCCTGGCCACGCGCATCAGTTTCATCAACGAGATCAGCATCATCTGCGAACGACTGGGCGCCGATGTGGAAGAAGTCGCGCGCGGCATGGGCTTCGACAAACGGATCGGACCGCATTTTCTGCAAGCGGGGGTGGGCTTTGGCGGCTCCTGCTTTCCAAAAGATGTCAAAGCGCTGGCTAATATGGCGCAGACGCACGGAATGCACCCGCAGTTGCTGAACGCAGTCATGGAGATCAACGTGTTTCAGCGGCGCCAAATCACGCTTAAGGCGCGCGAAATGCTGGGCGGGAATCTGAACGGCAAGACCGTCGCGATTCTGGGCTTGGCATTCAAGCAGAACACGGACGACACGCGTGAATCGCCAGCGCTGACGGTGGCGCGGTCGCTGTTGAATCAAGGGGCGGTCGTAAAAGCCTACGACCCGGTCGCCATGGACAACGCCTGCAGCGAGGTATCCGACCTTATTCCTTGCAACAATTCATACAGCGCCGCCAAAGATGCCGAGGCGCTGCTCGTTTTGACACCGTGGAACGAGTTCAAGCAACTCGATATGAGACGGATTCGCCAAGCGATGAAGCGACCCATCCTGATCGATGGTCGCAACATGTACAATCCCGATGAGCTAAGGATGCTGGGATTTGAGTATCGCGGCGTCGGCCGTGGCTACAACGGAGAGGGATTGACGACAGCGAATAATAAGTTGACCGCCTGACAAAGAGATTTCTTAGCCCAGAACCGCAGGCTGCAGCGACGCGATATCTGATTGGCGCGGCTGCCCGGCGACGCCGCCCACCCCGCCAGCGACGCCACGACCACACTCACAGGCTATCGACAGGCAGCTCGCCAATGGCAGGTCATTCAGCCAGCCCGCCAGGAAACCGGCGTCAAAGCTGTCGCCCGCGCCGATCCCATCACCGCCTTCATTGGCTTCAAAGACGGATTGGGCAAATTCCCGCTCACCCTGCCAGGCAACAGCGCCTGCGATGTCCCGTTTGACAACCAGCAAGGGCACGCGTTTCCTCAATCTGATGATCGCTTCCGCGTATGTATCTTGTCCGCTGAGATACATCGCCTCCTGTTCATTGGGCAGCAGCACGTCAATGTATGGATAGGCGCGGTCGAGGTCCTGATCCCAGCGTTCGTCGGGATCCCAATTCGTATCTAATGACACCGTCAATCCGAGATGCTTGGCCCGCCCCAGGATATCGACCCAATGCGGCAACAAACCCGTCTGCAGGTAAAGGCTGCCGTAATGAAGATGCCGCGCCGACGCCAGGATTTCGTCGCTGACATCATCGACCGTCAGCCTGTTCAGGGAACCCATGTGCGTCAGCATGGCGCGATCATCGCCTTGAACGAGATGAACCGTGATGCCGGTCCGCAGCTCATCGTCCACCTCGATAAAGCGCGTATCGACGCCGGCCGCCGCAAGCGTGTCCACGATCAGCTTGCCAAAGTAATCAGCGCCGACGCGGCCCAGAATGGCGACGCGCATGCCAAGTTTGGCCGCCTGCGCCGCAAAGATGCAGCAGGAGCCGCCCATCACCAAGTCATAACCGGCGACCGTTTTCTCAACTTGCCCAAACTGCGGAACAACGTCGTCATCACGCAGAATCAGGTCGACGCAGGTATCGCCAAATACAATGATGTCGTATAGTTTTCTTGAACGGCCATTCTGCATTCTGCTCCGCCTTTCGTCCCTTCGCTCACCAATAGAAGCGTTGACCCTGGCGGCCTTCTTCGCGCTCATCCACCAGCGCTTTCGTGCCTTCGTCGTTGGTGACTTCAGCGCCAAAAACATCCCACCAAATGCCCGAGCGCGGCAAGCGGCTGTAACGCTCGATCTGTGCGACAATCATGCAGGAACGCTGCTCCTGTCGCGCCTCTTCCAGCGCCGTTTTGAGCTGGTCTTCGTCGGTCACGTTCCAAGCGCGCAAGCCGATGCTCTCCGCATTCTTGGCGTAATCGATCTCGACGAAGTCGCCATCATCCAGCTTGCCTGTGTCTTGATTCCGCACACGAAATTCATTGCCCAGGCTGTGCCCAACGAGCACCTTCTGATGACCATGAATTGATTGGAAGCCGTCATTCTGCAACAGGATGACGGTCAACTTGAGGCCCTCTTGTACAGCTGTCTTCAGCTCCATAGGATGCAAGAGATAGTTCCCGTCGCCCAGGAAGACGTAGACCTCACCATCATCATTAGGACGCGCCAGCCGCACGCCGATCGCGCCCGGGATGTCGTATCCCATGCAGGAGTTGCCGAACTCAAGGTGCAGAATGCGGCCGGCCGTCGCCTCGAAGAGTTGATGCAAGTCACCCGGCGCCGTCCCCGCCGCACAGACTAGCGTGTCCCCGGCATTCATTAATTCGTTGAGAACCCCGATCACCTGCCCCTGGCTCATCCGCTCGTCCGGATATTGCACGTAGACTGAATCGCGCTTCTGCTGCAGCCAGCCCTGCCGATCGACGGCGACCGACTCGACGTAGCCCGCGTTGGGTTTGACGCCGGCTTGCGCGCCCGCAGTAATAAGCACCCGCAAAGTGTCACGGGCATCCGCGACAATCGGCAAGGCGCCGAGCTTGTGCGCATGCGCGCCGCTGACATTGATGCTGACGAATTTGACATCCGGGTGCTGCCAGGCGGAATAGGAGCCGGTGGCGAAATCGGCAAGACGGGTGCCTATGAGAAAGACGAGATCGGCATCGGCGGCATATTTCCCCGACAGCGGCGTGCCAGTGTGACCGCTTCCTCCGATCAAAAGGGGCGATTCTTCCTTCAGCGCGCCCCGCCCCGAATGGGTTTCACCCACCGGGATGCCGAATCTATCGGAGAACTCGCGCAGCTCGGCCCAGGCTTTGGCGTAATGCACGCCGCCGCCGGCCAGAATGTATGGACGCTCGGCATCTTTCAGCAAGGCGATCGCCTCATCGATCCGCCGCTCGTCGGGCTGACGACGCTCGATGCGCCAGACTTTCTTCCGGAAGAAATTAGTCGGGCAGTCGAAAGCAACGCTCTGGATATCTTGTGGCAAGGCGATCGTCGCCGGTCCCGCAGCAACCGGATCGGTCATCACACGCATTGCTTCGGGGGCGGCATAAAGTATCTGCTCCGGACGGGTGATGCGATCGAAGAATTGACTCACCACGCGAAAACAGTCGGTCACGCTCATATCCAGTGACACCGGATGTTCGATATCCTGCAAGACTTGCCCTTGAAAGCGAGTCGCATAATAGTCGGATGGCAGCAGCAGCACGGGCAAACGGTTGATATGAGCGGTGGCCGCGCCCGTGACCATATTGGTCGCGCCAGGACCGATCGAAGTCGTGCAAGCAAAAGTTTGTGTGCGCAAGCGGGTTCGCGCGAAACCGGAAGCCGCGTGTACCATCGACTGTTCATTGGTCGGCTGATAATAGGGCAGTTCAGCGCCGTATTCCCAAAGCGCCTGGCTCAAGCCGCTGACATTGCCATGGCCGAAGATCCCCCAGATGGCGGGAATAAAGCGCTGAACCTCGCCGTCGTACTCGGTATATTGCATCTGCAGGAACTTGATTAAAGCCTGCCCCATCGTCAGCCTCACCGTCTCTTGACGGCCAAAAGGTTGAAACATCGAGGTACGCTCCTTTCGCGCCCGGCTAGCTCGTCAGGCCAGAATCGTCAATTGCCAGAACAGCCTATTCGCTTGCGAATCTTTTCAATGCCAATTCCTCAGCCCGGCCGATGTAGGCGTCGGGCTTAAGCTGCATCAGCGCTTCCTTGTCGGCTTGCGGTATCGCCAGCGCGTCGATGAAATCACGCAGGTCCTCCTGCCGGACGCTAGCGCCGCGGGTCAGCGACTTCAACTGCTCGTAGGCGCCGGGCAAATGATGCTTGCGCATGACCGTCTGTACCGCTTCCGCCAGCACCTCCCAAGCCTCGTCAAGTTCGGCGGCCAGCGCCGCTCGATCGGCTTCGACTCGTGACAATCCGCGCTCAGCTGAGAGCAGCGCGAGATAGCTGTGAGCGATAGCGACGCCGAAGTTTCTCAAAGCTGACGAATCGCTCAGGTCACGCTGCAAGCGGGATACAGGCAGCTTGTCCGCCAGATGGGCAAAAGCCCCATTGCTGATTCCCAGATTAGCTTCCGCGTTTTCGAAATCGATCGGATTGACTTTATGCGGCATGGTCGACGATCCGACCTCGTCCGCCTTGATCTTCTGTCGGAAATACCCATAGGAAATATACGACCACATGTCGCGGCAGAAATCGAGCAGCACCGTGTTAAAACGCATGAAGGCCTGCGCCAGTTCGGCCTGGTAGTCGCGCGGCTCAATTTGCGTCGTCAGCGGATTGTTAGCCAGGCCGAGTCCCTCGACAAAGCGCTTGGCGAATTCGAGCCAATCCAATTGGGGATAGGCGACATGGTGCGCGTTGAAGGCGCCGACCGCGCCGTTGAATTTGCCAAGATATTCTTGCGAATCAATGGATTTCAACTGCCGCCGAAGTCGATGGGCGAATACAGCGATTTCCTTGCCCATCGTTGTGGGTGTGGCCGCTTGGCCATGGGTTCGCGCCAGCAGCGGGACATGCGCATTAGAGCGCGCCAGTTCATCGAGGCTGCCAATTAGCGACCGCGCCTGTGGGCGCCACACATTGCCAATGGCATCGCGAAACATCAGCGCATACGCCAGATTATTGATGTCATCGGAGGTACAGGCGAAATGAACCGACTCGACCACGTCGCAAAGGCTGGTCTCGCTCAGGCGCTCCCTGATGTAATATTCCACCGCTTTGACATCATGGTTGGTTTCGGCTTCAAGGGATTTGATACGCCGCCCGGCAGCATCATCAAATTCGTATGACAGCGCACCCAGGATGTCCTTCTCGGCCGGGGTGAAAGGCCGCACGTGCGTGATGGCGGGATGCGCGGACAGCGCCATGAGCCAGCGCGCTTCCACCAGCACCCGATAGCGCATCAGCGCCCATTCCGAGAGATAGTCTCTCAAGGGGGCTACTTTATCGGCATAGCGTCCATCGATTGGCGAGATCGCTCGCAATTGCATCAGGCCCTGCCACGGTCCCTTATCTTCCTTAGAGACCGTATTGTACTATGAACGAGCGTAGTTTTCCTTAGACTAACGAAACTCCACCTGCCTTTGCGCTGATGATAGCGGCATAATATCGACCCCGAGTCTTGCTGCAAGGGAACTGTAACGATGCCGAGCGTGATTCATTCAACACCAAGAGCGGACGGATTCCGCATGCCAGCCGAGTGGGAGACGCATGCCGGTTGTTGGATGCTGTGGCCCCAAAGGCCCGATACCTGGCGCAATGGTGGCAAGCCGGCTCAGCGCGCCTTCGTCGAAGTAGCTCGGCAAATTGCTCGCTTTGAACGGGTGACCATGGGCGTCAACAGCGATCAGTTTGAAAACGCTCGCGCGCTGCTGCCTTCGGCTGTACGCGTCATCGAGCTTTCCAACAACGACGCCTGGATGCGCGATTGCGGCACCACTTTCGTCATCAACGGCGAAGGCGAGACGCGTGGCGTGGACTGGACCTTTAACGCCTGGGGAGGACTGCAGAAAATGATGTATTTCCCCTGGGACCAAGATGACCAGGTCGCGGCCAAGATGCTCGAAATAGAATCGCTGGACCACTACAAGGCGCCCCTGGTGATGGAAGGCGGCTCAATCCACGTCGATGGCCAAGGCAGTTTAATCACGACGGAACAATGCCTGCTGCATCCTAATCGCAATCCGAATCTAGCGCGCGGAGAGATTGAACAGCATCTGGCAGATTATCTGAACATCGACAGGGTCATCTGGCTGCCGCGCGGCGTGTATGAAGACGAGACCGATGGGCATATTGACAACTTGTGCTGCTTTGCGCGACCGGGACTAGTGCTAATGACCTGGACGGACGACAAGGCGGATCCGCAGTACGAACGCTCCGCAGAAGCATACGACGCGCTGATGTCGGCGCGGGACGCCCGCGGTCGGCCCCTTAAAGTGCACAAGATTCATCAGCCGGATCCGATGGCGATGACCCAAGAAGAAGCGGACGGATTGGATGTCGTCGACAGTGCCTTCTTGCGTCCGGCGGGCGAGCGCCTGGCCGGTTCATATATCAATTTTTACATCGCAAACGGGGGTATCATCCTGCCGCAATTCGATGATCCGCGCGATGAAAACGCGCAGCGGAAATTGGCGGAAAACTTTCCTCAGCACAAGATTATCGGCGTGCATTCGCGGGAGATCCTGCTCGGTGGCGGCAATATCCATTGCATCACTCAGCAGCAGCCCGCCGGCTGACCGAGGCAGGTGAAACGAGCTTGACGCATGTCTGAATACGTCACGGTGGACGTTGAGTTCAGCGACGACCCAAACGTCGCCGAGCTTTACATCAATCAGACGCTAACCGACGGTGAAGTGGAACGCTACATAAATCCACAGGCGGGCGACTTGGGCTCGCCAATCGCCCAGTTGCTCTTCGCCGCCATCGACGGCATCCAGATGCTGACGATTGAAAGAGATCGCCTCATTATAACGCGTGCGCCTGACCATCCCTGGGAAGCGATTATTGACGAAACGCGCGACGCTCTACGAGACTGGTACTTGTAGACTCAAGCAGAATCTACCGGATCAACTGAATCCGAACTCGACTCAGCAGCGCCCGCGCCTGAGCCTCCGCCAACTTGCCTGAACATCTCATCAACCGGCCCGGTCTCGCCCGACTCCAGCACCGAGAGCATCTCTTGGGATGACAGGGTCCGATAGTCTCTGTTCGCTTTAGGTATCGCTACCTGCGAGATCAAGCGGGTCAATTCGCCGGAGTTGCATTCGGGGCAGCGCAGCGTCGCCGAATCGTAGGACGCGTAGGTTTTGAATCGAGCGGTGAAACGATGCGCGCAGGCATCACAGCGAAAGTCGTACTCGGGCATGCGATAAATTCAACCTCGTGTTTAATCCGAGTCCTGTCGCCCGCCCGCCTAGGTCGCCCGCCGCTGGATCGCCTCGGTGTGCGTCATGTCCGGATTCCACTCGTCGGGCAACGCATCCTTTTGCCTGGTGGCAATCCAGCCGCCGAGATCGCGAGCGATGCGTTCCAGCATCTTTGGCTGTGCCCAGGTCGCCGCATCAACCTGTACGGCAATCGCCCCGGCGTCAATATAATCGCGCGCATCCTGTGGCGAGTGTATGCCGCCAGAAGCGATAATGGGCAGCTCGTCTGGGATCTGACGGCGCAATCTGCCCACCAGGCGCAGAATTATAGGTTTGATCAGGGGACCATACACCCGGCCGCTGACCAGCCGCCCTGTGTGTCGGTCGCGAGCTGTTCCGCGCGGCGCCGCCGTCAACACCAGCGCGTCAGCCCCGGCGTCGGCGACTGGCAGAGCCAGCTGATGACACTCATAAAATGGCAGGCGCACCAACAAGGGCTTTTCCATTCGCGATGTCTCCCTTACCAATTCAACCGCGGCAGCAGCGTCAATGTCGTCGCTCAAGCCGAGCTCGACCGCGGCGATCTCGTCCGCGTCGTCGATCAATGCGACCGCCCGCTTCAATTGCTTTACCGAGGCGCCAACCAGGTGCAAGATGACCGGAATCCGCAGGCTTGCCCAAGTACGGCGATTTTGGCTGATCACCTTGGCGAGCCCGGGATTGGGGAGCCCGGTATGCACCAATACCCCAGCATCCAGGGCGATGACGCGCGTGCTTGTGGCCGGGCGCCATGGGTCGATCGTGGCAGGATTGGTTACGATGGCGCCCAGCTTTTCATAATCCAGCAGCGCTCGGTAGCGGTCGCCGAACCCGACCGTCCCGGCGGCCGGCATGACCGGCGTCGAAACAGTGAGGCTGTATTTTCCCGGCCGTGCAATTTCAATCGCCATCAGCTGCCTGTCGCGCTAATTCAAAGGCAAATCAGTTAAGTCAAAGGCGGGACCGTCCACACATTGCAGCTTGTGAGCGCCACGCAGATTCAGCGCGCAAGCGTGGCAGGCGCCGACGCCGCAAGGCAAATCACGCTGTATAACACCGAATACATAATTGGTGGGTATGTCGCTATGCCGCTCGCGCATTAATTGCATGATGTCTGCGAAGTATCCCAATTCGTCTCCCTGCCCGACCAGGACGAAGACCTGATCAGCCCAGCCCAATGTCATCACCATATCTGGCCAGGTCAGATTGTCGTCCGCTTGTAAAACTTCGACTTCTTCCGACAGATGATTCGTTTCGTATTGTCTGGCCGAGCCCATCAGGATCATAGTAATGCTGATCTGCTTCGCCAAGAGAGGCGGCAACATCAGCAGCAGCGCCGCGGGTGTTGTATTATAGGCAATGAGCAGAATATTGCGCAGCTTCTGACGAAAGCGAAAGGGTTGCCCGACTGGTCCAATGATGCTCAGCAATTGGCCTGGAAGATAATGCGTTCGGGCGGGGCGCTCGACGATCACGATATTGCTCGCCTGGATCTCAACGGGGAACCAAAGTTCGCGCAGATAGGGATCCCAGTGCTCGGCCTCGTAATCCTTGTCGATTCGACGCACCAGCATGGCTTGGCCCGCGAGCATCGCCGATAGCGATTGATCAACCGCTAATTCCAGCCGTTGATGACCGCGATTGACCCGCTTTATTCGTTCGATGTAGGCCTGCGTTTCTTTCATACTCCCTCTCGATCAATTATAGTCGGATTGATTGACAGCGACAGACAAACAATGATGGATAAGCGCGGACGAGCGTGTAATATAGAGAGCGGAAGATGCCGGTTAAATTGGCTGAAATCCTTGGGGATTGCCTGAGCCCATTCTTCTATTCTTCCGGCAGTGTCAATTGGGGTTGGGGTGAGGCCAATACGAATTGACAAGCGCTACTCATGGCTGCTGTCGGCGATTTTGCTACTCGGCTTTGTTATGCGCGTCGCCTATGCGCTGGATCAACCGACGCTGATTCAGTTTACCGGCGCGCCCGGTGGCGACAGCAGCGGGTATCTGGTCAATGGCGCGGGATTCTTCAGCGGGAAAGAACACGGCTGGATCCGCAGCATTCCCTTCTATATCTCCAACCTGAAACCGGCTCCACTTTACGTTCTCTTTGTCGGCATCTTTCAAGTATTCCTACCCGATCACGAGGCAATAATTGCCATACGCCTGGTTCAGTGCCTGGCCTCGATGGCGACAGCATACCTGGCCTATCGGCTTGCTACATCCATCGCGGGCAATGCCAGCGCGGGGATTGTAGCCGCGGCGCTTGTGGCGCTTCATCCTGCGTTCATCACCGATGCGTCCCAAATCGGCACTGAAACGCTGTACATATTCTTCCTAGCGATGGGGCTATGGCTATACACCGAATACGTCGCTGGGCTTTCACACGGTTGGCGCTTGTATCGAGTAGGCCCAGCCAGCGCGCTTGCGCTGTCGGCGGCCGCGTTTGGTCTGGCGACCTTGACGCGAGGTGTATCCGCGCTCTTTCCGCTCGTCCTTGTTCTCCATCTGTATTGGCTGGGCCGCCATCATAGTCTGCGCAACTGGCGAAAACACTGTTTGCTGCTGCTCCTCGTTTACACGGCGATGGTATCGACCTGGACCATATACAATCTCGTAAACTGGAATCGCTTCGTCATCGTCAGCGACCAATTGATGGGGGCGCTATGGCGTGGCGCCGAGAGCGACGACGGCTCGCCGAAGCACAACGACAGCTTGCTTCTGGAAGGCCTAGAAGTCACTACATCCGCTGATTGCGAAGTTGACTGCATGTTTGAACATGCGACTGAAACCTATGTCAGCAAGATAGGCGAAATCGTAAGCGCCGATCCGGGAGCTTATCTCGTGCTCCGGGTTAACGAGCTTGCCTACGCCATGCTGCAGCCCTATGGCACGACGCCATTCGGCGATGCCAGCATCATGGCAGCCGCACGCTATTGGCTATCGGAGGACCGTTCACTCGATGGTCTGGTTGACGTACTGCGGATTGAGGGCTTCGCAATCAAGTTGGCGTTCTGGATCTTTTACTATATCGGGATTGGATTCGGACTCTTGGGCATGTTCTGGTCGCGCAAGCGCTGGATCATCGCGGCGCCGCTGGCAGGATTTGCCGCTTATACTGTCGCTATTCATTTCTTCCTGCTGGCGCTGCCAAGATACCTCTTCCCCATCGAGCTGGTCTGGCTCGTTTTCGCTGGCATCGCGCTGGCAGAGCTTTACCAACGGCGGCCGAGACGCTGAGGCGGCAGCACAATTGGAGCAGAAACCCGATCGCCGATTAGAACTGAAGAAATGACGAGCATGTGCCGCATAGCGCAAATGTGAATGAAGGAGCGAGATGAGAATCTACACGAAAACAGGCGACGCTGGCGAGACCTCTCTTTTCGGGGGCGGTCGCGTGCCCAAGCATCATTTGCGCGTCGAAGCCTATGGAACGATAGACGAAGTCAATTCAGTCTTGGGTGTGGCGCGCTCCGCTGGACTCAGCCAACAAGGCGATGAAGGGCTGGAAAGGGTGCAAAGCCAGCTGTTCCATCTTGGATCAGACCTGGCGACGCCGCTCGATGCCAAGGCAGATTGGATCACGCGCGTTTCCGAAGCGGAGGTCGCCTGGTTGGAAAGATCAATCGACCGCATGAGCGACGAATTGGCGCCGCTCAGCAACTTCATCCTGCCAGGTGGGACGCCGGCCGCGGCTCATCTTCAGGTCGCGCGCGCTGTCTGCCGCCGTGCCGAACGCCTTATCGTCGCGTTAAGGGAATGCGATGACATCAGTGAGCATGCCCTGCCCTACGTCAA
>JAAXID010000056.1:10858-41108 GCA_012270545.1 Anaerolineae bacterium
GGTGCCGGAGGTGGGAGTCGAACCCACACACCCGAAGGTACACGAGTTTGAGTCGTGCGCGTCTGCCAATTCCGCCACTCCGGCGCGGTAAGGTAGTGTATTTTGAGGGGCCTGAATTGTCAATAGCATTGCCGCCGGCGCCGGAGTTCAAATGACCCGAATCGCGAATTATTGCGCCGTCTGCGGAGGCCCCTTGGAAAGCCGGCGCGCATCGGGAAGGATGCGGCCCTTTTGCCCGCGCTGCGACAGTCCCATTTATTTCGATCCCAAAGTCGCAGTAGTGGTCTTCATCGAACGCGATGATCGCATTCTGCTCATACAGCGGGCGGTCGATCCCGGCAAAGGCAAATGGGCGCTGCCGGCCGGATTCGTCGATCACGATGAAGCGCCGGAATCGGCGGCAGTGCGCGAAACGCTTGAAGAAACACAACTTCAGGTTCGCATTGACAAGCTGCTCGCGGTCTTCCCCAAGCGCGATCACGGCTTGGCCGACATCATCATTGCTTATAGCGCTGAAGTATTAGATGGCGAAGCGCGGGCCGGTGATGACGCCGCCGCGGTTGGCTGGTTCGCGCGGGACAATCTCCCGCCGCTTGTCTTCTATCCCTCGCTAACACTGACGCGGCTTTGGCGTCAAGGCGAACTTGAGCTTTGAGCACGCTCTCAGACGCGAGCTTTCAATCAGCTTTCGGCTGGAAGCCTATCAGCTTCATGATCCGCGAGGCGAAGGCCAGAATATAGCTGTACACGATCGAGGCGCTGACGCGGGTGGCGTTGCGGCCGTCTTCCAGTGATCGATAAATCGCTCGCGCTTGAGCGAATTGCCGCCGGGCGCCTTCGAAGTCCCACTGCGACTGATAAACCGAACCGAGCGCGTAAAGATAACGCGCTTCATATGCTGGATTGCCGACTTCTCGAGCGGCATTTGCTGCCCGTCCATAATAGGCTAAAGCGATATCGAGCTTGTCTCTTAGCTCATGCCACTGTCCGAGCATCCCCAAGGTATACATTTCGTAGGGTTTGTGCTCGACATCTTGCGATAGCGCCAGCATCTGATCGAAATAGTCGCGGGCATCGTCAAAGTCCTCAGACGCCAGCATCGTCATGGCCAAGGTATAGAGGCGCATGAATTCGTGGAATATCGCCTCCATGCCACGCGCGACCTCCAGCGCGGTCAACTGCTGCTCGATACCGCGCTGAAAGGTATCGCTGTCTTGCGCCAGAACTAAGCCCTGCTGCCCGATGATGACGCTTTCGAGCAGCCGGTCATTGATCGTTTGCGCCTTCCGAAGCGCCACCAATAAGCCATCACTCGCCTTTTTATAATCAGCCTGACGAATGAAGGCGTTCGACTGCAAGAGAATCGCCCGCGCTTCCATTTGCCCGTCATTGGCTTCACGCGCAATATCAATGACTCTCCACGCGTGTTTGCTCGAGTGAGATGGGTTGGCGGCAATCTCGCCCATGCCCAGCAGCGACCAGGCGTAACGGCGCAGATCGCCCGCTTCAAAGGCAAGATCGACGGCGCGGCGATAATCTTCATGCGCCTCCGCGGTCTGGAAAAAGCCCTCGCGCGCGATCCGAGCCCGAACGTTTAAGGCATCGACCGTCTGGCCAATTGACCGGATGTCCTCCGCCCGAGCCAGCGCCTGATCGACATAGTCGCGAGCGAAGCCAAAATGACCAAGCGAAGTTTGCGCCTCCGCCAAACCCAGCAGCGCAGTAACCTCCACGCTCTCCCGGTTTTCCCGCCGCGCCAATGTCAACTCCACGTGACAGCGATCAACGATTTCATGAAATGCGCCGGATTTCAGCAATTCCTTGATGTCGTAACGCAAGCTGTCGGTCTTGATCGGCATCATGCACTCACCTCGGAAGGACCCCGTCTTGACACATTATACGTCAATCAGACGGAATCGGTTCGACTCTGTCGGTGGTCACAAACAATCACTGGCGCGCGACTGTATTCTTCCCAGCTAGTCGCCGCAAACGGTGAACCAGCGCCAGCGTTAAATCCAGCGATATCGGCGGGAAAAACCGCGTGTAGAAGGCGTATAGCCGGCGCTGTCTGGCAAGCGGCGGATACAGATTGGCGGCGCGAAGGAAGTGTTGCCTGGCTTCCGCCCGATTGTCCTCCCCCCACAAATAAAGCGCATAGACATGATGTCGTGCCGCTTCCAACTGATCAAACTCAGCCGGCCTCATGCAGCGCTCCCAGCCATAGTGGCGCGCATTCTGTATCGTTTTCAAACGACCGTAGGCGCCATAGAGCTTCTCGTCCGAGATCATGCCTGGGTGTACGCGCCGTAAAACCAGGCGTTCATCAATGCCGTGAAAGCGATAGCGCATTGCCAAGCGCAAGAAAAGATCCCAGTCTTCGGCGCTGCGGAAATTGACATCGTCGGCGAAACCGCCAACGGCGCGCAGGGCGGCGGTGCGGCACATACTTGAGCTGGTCAAGATGCGACAGCCGGTCTGGCGCAGCAACTCGCAGAAAACATCATCAGAATACTGCTCAAAGGGTCCCGTTTCGACTGGCGTCAGGCCGTCCTGCGTCACCTGCTGGTAATGCGTATAGATCACCGAAACATCCGGCTGCTGTCGGAAAGCTTCCAGGCATATCTCGATTTTTTCTTCATGCAGCTGATCATCGGCATCGAGAAAGTGAATGAATTCCCCTTGCGCCGCTTCAATACCGCGATTGCGGGCGATGCCGGGACCCTGATTGTCCTGAAAAATGAAGCGAATGCGCCCTCCGTAGCGCTCCTGCAGGAAGCGTTCAGTGCCATCAGCGCTGCCATCGTCGACCACAATGATCTCACAGTTGCCGTGGGTCTGGGCGAGGCAGCTGTCAATCGCCTCAGAGACGAACTGTTTGCGGTTGTAGGTCGGTATGACGATGCTGACTAGCGGATCATTGCGCATAAGATTTCATCAGACCTGCACTGATGCGAATGACATACTAGAAGTGAGCCCCTCGAATAGCAATAGCGGCAAACTTCAGAACTATCTGATGGTTGGCGCGCCACCGATCCGGCCGGCGATCCAACCGACTATGAAGTTCGCTGTCTGCACCTTCCACCAAGGGTAGCCCCCGCTCTGATGCGGACCAGCGAGAATTGCCACGTAATCACCCTCGACCAACTGCCCGATCTGCGCGGCAGCCGTGCTCGGGCTCTGGCGGATGTTCAGACGCGGTATCACCGTCCGCAGCTGCTGGCCGGGATAGTACTCCGAATTCTCAATGACGCCGGCGGGAATTGTCACTGAGCCGAAGCCGCTGGCGCTGAATTGCGGATCGCGCAGCCGCTCGGTCGCATCGGTGATGCTGCCGCCTTCCACCTGAACGCTATACTGCCGACCCTGCACCGAGACGACCACCGAACTGCGATTGGGGAACCAGCGAACGTCCTCGGGCGGCGCATCTCCGATGAAGCCGGAAATCTGCCGGCCAGCACTATCGTATAATGCGACCGGTCCGCTGCCCGGCGCGCCAGGCCGTCCCAAGGCGACGACGCCTCCTTCGTTTGGCCGTCGCACGGCGTCACGTAGCCACAGCCCATGCGCGGAGGCGTCCAGAATGACGCGCTCACCTGACAGGTCATTGTTGACTTCGCCGATGACCACACGTCCATCCGGGCGGCGGCCGCTGACGATGATGCCCTGACCATCCGGATTCCAGTGCCCGTAATCATAACGGACGAAGTGCGGCGCCTGACTGGCTTGATGAGCAGACTGCGCCCGAACCGCCTGCGCGATGGCGAGCGCGTTGCGGCCTTCATCAGGCAGATGCGCCGTCAGCAGCACCGTGTTGCTGCCCTGAATTGGCGACCATGAAACCGCCCTGGTTTCCCAATGCCCCGCGTTGCTGGGACGGACAAGCGAGCAGGAGTTATAGCCCGAATTCGGACAGTCGCGGATGATCGGATAAGTCGGATCATATTGGCTCTCGTTGCGCGGCTGCCAGAACCAGACGCCCGCGTTGGCGGTGTCGGTGCCTTGTGGCGGCGCGATGCGGAAGCTGAATTGCTGACCGTCAGCCGACCAATCCAATTCCACGATGCGGTTTTTGTTCTGGTCGATGTTGGGCACGCCGAATCCTTCGAAGAAGGGCGAATAACTCATCACGTCCTCTCGCGGCGCGCCAATCGGTCGGTAGCGCAGAATCCCGTAGTGATCGGTTCGAATCCAGCTGTTATTGGGATCGGCCGGATTGGGCAGGAACAAGCGTACACCACCACCCAACTGGATATTCTGGAACGTGAATATCTGACCCAACCCGACGCTGAATTGATAGGCTGAGGCGCTGCTGGTACTGAAGGTCGATGCTATCGAAACAGCCGCAATCGTCGGTTGCAGCAAATCGGGTCGTACTGCCACTGTCGGCTGGAAGACTGTGGCCGTCGCAGTGGGAGGCAAATTCTGAATTCCGTCTTCCGCTGGTGGCGTCGCGCCGCTCTCTGTCGGATTGAAGAGGAAGCCGCTGTCTGGCGTCGGACTGCCAATTGGCGTAGTTGCTGTTGCTGGCCCGCGAACTGTAGCGGGCAACTGCACCGTCGGCGCAGCGGTCCAGGTAGCTGGCAGGGTCGGGCGCGGGAGCGGCGTCGCCAAGAGCCGCGCAATCACAGTTTCATCTACCGTAGGCAAAGCGGTAAGCGTTGGCTCGAATTCGCGCTGCGCGATCACATCGGGTTCGCTCGTCGCCGTGGGAACGACTATCTCCACGCGTTGCGGAAGGTTTGGCGCTTGCGGTTGCGCTGATGTTGGCCTTGGCGACGGTGTTGAAGTTGCCGTATCGGGCGAGACTCGCGGCGGCGGCGGCGTAGTCTCCGTGGCTGTGGCCGTCGGCGAGGAGGTCGCTGCTGGCGGGCTCGTGGCAGTCGGCACATCGGTGTGAGTAGCCGTTGGCGGTATCGTCGCCGTGTGCATGGCCGTCGTTGTGCTGGTCTCCGTCGGCGTGTCGGTCGTCGTAGTGGTCGCGGTTGGCGTGTCCGTGGCGGTCGGTGTGCGCGTATCTGTCGGCTCGTCCGTATTCGTCGCTGTCGGCGTGTCTGTTGGCGTTGGCGTGTTGGTCGCCGTCGGTTCGTCCGTGTCTGTTGACGTCGGGGTGGGAACGACCTCCTCCACACGTTGCGGAAGGTTTGGCGCTTGCGGTTGGACACAGGTTGGCATTGGCGACGGCGTTGAAGTTGCCGTACGGGGCAAGACTCGCAGCGGCGTAAACGTCGGCACATCGGTAGCGGTCTTGACAGCCCAATGGGTCGGGCGCGGGGGCGATGTCGGCGGGTTAGTCGACCAAGCAATCATCCTCTCGGAGATTCGCTTCACCGAGTTAGAAGGGATCGCGAAACCAAAGTTTGTGCCTCCGAAGCGGGCGCCCACACCAGCAGAATTGACGCCAATGACCTCCCCGTACAGAGACAGCAAAGGCCCGCCGCTGCTGCCGGGCGCGATAGCCGCGTCTGTCTGGATCATGCCTTTTAAGATTGAGCCATCATTTAATTCAATCTCGCGCTTTAATCCGCTGATGATTCCGGTGGTCAGGCTGGCTTCCAGCCCGAAGGGATTGCCAATCGCAAGGACGGACTGCCCAATAGCGAGATCGTCGGAGTCGCCAAAAGTTATTGGCTTGAGACGGGAAACCACAGTATTGACCTTTAAGACAGCGATGTCTACAGACCTGTCCATACCTACCAACACCGCCGAGGCTTTCGCACCATCTTGGAAAACGACAGTTGTATCTAAAGCGTCTTCGACAACGTGGGCATTGGTCACAACATGCCCTTGCTTATCGACAACAAAGCCGGTGCCGCTGACGTCGTCAAACAGCCTGATTTCGACTTCTATCGAAACCACCGATGGGCTGACGCGGCGATAGATTTCAGCAATGTCTAATTCGGCGCGCGGGGAATCATCAGCAGCCGATACGTTTGCAGCGGGCGGCAACCATGAAGTGGCCAGGACGACCAGTGTACAAACTAGCGCGGAGATACAAATGAAACAGCGTCGTCTCTTTAAGCGCATGTCAAGTCTTCTATTGCAGCCTTTCTTAATTAGCAACTCAAGTAAATCTGTACCTATATCACCCAGCCCGTTTTGCTTGACAGGCGCCTGTCGCTAAACTAGACTCTCCGCAACCGGTTTAACCGGCACAATAGCGCAAGTATATGGCAAGCGCCAATCTGTGGCAACGAATTCAAACCAGGACGAGCTTCAGGAGCGGAAGACGATGACGATTGCAAGCGGAAAATACGAACCCACCTGGGAATCGCTGAGCCAGTACGAGATTCCCGAATGGTACATGGATGCCAAATTCGGCATCTTCATCCACTGGGGACCCTATTGCGTGCCCGCCTTCGGCAACGAATGGTATCCGCGGCGGATGTACCTGCAGGACGATCCCGCCTTCGCGCACCACCGGTCGACCTGGGGCGACCACAGGGAATTCGGTTACAAAGACTTCATCCCCATGCTGACGGCGGAGAAGTTTGACGCGGGGGAATGGGCGCGGCTATTCAAGGAGGCCGGCGCGCGTTTCGTCATGCCGGTGGCGGAGCATCATGACGGCTTTGCCATGTACGATAGCGACTTGACCGATTGGTGCGCCTCAAAGATGGGACCGAAGCGCGATATCTGCGGCGAGCTGGCTGATGCCGTGCGCGCGCTCGATATGGTCTTCGCCGTTTCCTCTCACCGCGCCGAACATTGGTGGTACTTCGATGGCGGGCGTGGCTTCCCCTCCGATGTGCCGGATCCCGCTAATGATGGCTTGTATGGACCGGCGGTAGAGGCCTCAAAGGACAAGTTCAATCGCGAAGAGTGGAAGAAAAAGGATTGGACGCCGCGCCCGGACGCCAAGTTCCTGGAAGATTGGCTGGCGCGCTGCTGCGAGCTGGTGGACAAGTATCAGCCGCAGGTCGTCTGGTTCGACTGGTGGATCGAGCAGGTCGTCTTCGAGCCTTATTTGCAGCGCTTCGCCGCCTACTACTACAACCGCGGCGAGGAGTGGGGTAAAGGCGTCGCCATCAACCATAAATACGATTCTTATCCTGAAGGCGTGGCTGTCTTCGATATCGAGCGCGGGCAGCTGAGCGATATCCGCAAGTTCTTCTGGCAGAACGATACCTCGGTCTCCAAGAACTCCTGGGGCTACATCGACAATCACGATTACAAGACGGCGGGTGACATCATCGCCGACCTAGTCGATATCGTCAGCAAAAACGGCGCGCTGCTATTGAATGTGGGTCCGCGTGCCGATGGCACAATTCCCGAGATTGAGCGGGAGATGCTGCGCGAGATCGGGCGCTGGATCGCGGTCAATGGCGAGGGCATTTACGACACACGGCCCTGGAATGTTTACGGCGAGGGACCGACCGAGGTGCCGACCGGCGCTTTCACCGATACGCAGCGCAATCCCTTCACGCCGGCTGATATCCGCTTCACGCGGAAGGGGAATACGCTCTACGCCTTCTTGCTGGCTTATCCCCCAGGCGAGGCGCTGATCAAGTCGCTTAACGCGGTGAACATCGCGAGCGTGCGAATGTTGGGCTCGGATGAGGCAATCAGCTGGAGCCAGGGGGACGATGGCTTGCGGCTGTCGGCGCCGGCGACGCCGCCCTGCGATTATGTCTGCGCCTATGCGATTGAGTTGGGTGGCTGACTTCAATTTCAATCGCAGCCTCTCGCATGACACGGCGTGGCTCAGACAGCATCATTTTGGCGCCTGATGCCGCCGTCGCAATTTGCAAGAAATGTAGGGGCGATACTTGTACCGCCCACAACATCTCCACTGCGCAATCGGGCGACTCAAAACTCGCCTCTGCAGATTTCGACAAGATAGTGGCTGGAAGCTGGCAGGTTTAATGACAATAGAGTACAGAAGGCACAGATAAATGACAGAAATCGAATACTTCAAACCGGAACGGGGCCAGCGGCCGGGCGCGAATCAAGATCCGCGGCTGGATTGGTGGCGCGAAGCCAAGTTCGGCATGTTCATCCATTGGGGCGTCTACAGCATCCCGGCCGGCGTCTGGAAAGGCGAGCATATCCCGGGCATCGGCGAGTGGATCATGCTGCGCGCCGAGATTCCCATCCCCGAATACGAAAAGCTGGCGCCGCAATTCAACCCGGTCAAGTATGATGCTGACCAGATCGTCAAGCTGGCGAAAGCGGCCGGACAAAAGTACATCGTGCTGACATCCAAGCATCACGATGGCTTCTGCATGTACGGCAGCGAGGAGACCGACTACAACATCGTCGATGGCAGTCCTTTTGGACGCGATGTGCTTGGTGAACTGGCCGCTGCCTGCGCGCGCGAGGGGGTCAAGCTCGGGCTGTATTATTCGCAGACGCAGGACTGGCACCATCCCAACGGCTTTGGCAACACTTGGGATTTCGACGCGGACGAGCAGGATTTCGCCGACTACATTGACAACTACGTCAAGCCACAGGTGCGCGAGATCCTGAGCAATTACGGGCCGATCTGCATCATCTGGTTCGATACGCCGCGCATCATTGAGCGGCATCAGAGCCAAGAGCTGCTTGACCTGGTTCACTCGCTTCAGCCAGATTGTCTCGTCTGCGGCCGGCTGGGCAACAAGCTGGGTGATTACGCCACGGCGCAAGACAACGCGATTCCGCCCGATTTGCAGGCCGAGATCGACTGGGAGACGCCCGCCACCATCAACGACACCTGGGCCTTCAAGACGCATGACCACAACTGGAAGTCAACGACGCAGCTAATCCAGAACCTGGTCGATATCGTCAGCAAGGGCGGCAACTACCTGCTGAATATCGGTCCCGATGCCGAAGGGGCGATTCCCGAGCCGAGCATCGAGCGCTTGCTGGCGATGGGCGCCTGGCTGGATGTGAACGGCGAGTCGATCTATGGGACGCTACCGGGTCCGCTTCAAGGTTATGAAGGGTATCGCACGACAAGGAAGGGCGATACAGTCTACCTGCACGTATTCGATTGGCCCCCCAGCGGCAGCATTGCGTTGCCCGGATTGGACGCGTCTTCAGCCAGCTGGCTGGACACGAGTTGCGACGCCCCTTTGAGCTTGAGTCGCGTGGGCGGTCAGTTGATGATTCAGGCTCCGGCTGAAGCGCCGAACGAGCATGTGACGGTGATTCGGCTGGAGCGATAGGCCGGGGCCAAACCCATCGATTGATGTATTGTAAGGGCAACTCATGGGCCGCCCGTTACGGTTATGCCATTTTCAAATTCGGGCGGCCTGGTAGGTCGCCCGAACATTTACGATGGCTGTGACTGGCTAAACGCTTTCCGTACCTTCTCCGGCGTGAACGGGATATCGCGCAGGCGCAGACCGACCGCGTCGTAGATGGCATTGGCGATGGCGGCCGGCGTGGGATTCTGCGCCGCTTCCCCCGCGCCCAGCATGCGCGTGCCCGGGCGATTGAGGATCAGCGTCTCGATCTTGGGGGCGGACTCAAAGCTCAAAATCGGGTAGGTCTCCCAATCGACGCTGGTGATGCCGCGCGCGTCGAATTTGACTGCTTCGAATAGCGTCCAACTCGCCGCCTGAACGAAGCCGCCTTCGAGTTGATTGCTCAAGCCATCGGGATTGACGACCTGCCCGGCATCGGCGGCGATGACGACGCGCTTGAACTCGATGTCACCACGCTGACGATCCAGGTGCAGATTAACGATGATGGCGCAATAACACTGGAGATTCTTGTATTGCGCCAGCGCCATGCCCCAGCCTTCTCCGTCACGATTCCCCTCGCGACATACGGGCCAATCGACCTTTTCCGCGGCGGTCCGCAGGACGGCTCGCGCTCGTTCGTCGGCCAAATGGCGCAGGCGAAATTCAAACGGGTCGGCATTGGCGGCGAACCCCAGTTCGTCCATAAAAGATTCGATGGCGAAGACATTGGCGTAGGCGCCCAGGCTGCGCAGCGCCGATACGCGCAGTGGGCTGTCGGCTGCGGCGTGACGCACGATGCGCTTTTGCGGCAAATTGTAGATGGGGTCGGCATTGCGATGGGCGCCGGCGTGGTAACCGCCCATCGGCTGCGGCGCTTGGGGCGGGAGGGAGCGCGCCAGGTGCCAAGCCGCCAGCAGACCCGAGGTCTCCAGTCCAAGCGCTGAACGAGTGGCGTGGGCGTAGCTCCAGACATCGTGATGCCAGTCGATGATTTCGCCAGCTTCCGACAAGCTCGCGCCCAGCTGCATAATCATCGCCGTGCCGTATGGTTCCCAGGTGTGCTCGTCCCAACGTGTCCATTTGAGCGAGATCGGTCGATCGGGTATGGCGCGCGCGACCAGGGCCGCATCCAACGCGACATCATCGGCGCCGTTGTGACCGTAGCAGCCGGCCCCTTCCATGTGGATGACGCGGATAGCCGCTTCGTCGATCTCGAGCACCTGCGCCAGCGCCCCGCGCAACGTGAATACCGCCTGCGAATGTGACCAGACCGTCAGCCGGCCGTCTTGCCAAAGCGCGACGGCGGCCGAGGGTCCCAGCGAGGCGTGCATCTGAAATGGGCGCTGATACATCGCTTGCAGACTGCGTTGGGACTCCGCCGGCTTTTGAATCGGCGGGATTGGGTCATCGACGGCAGTACCATCGACGATGAGATGCGACTGCGCCGGCTTAACCAGCAAGTCGCGGTAGATATCCTCAGCGGCGGGCAAGTCAGCATCATAAGCCCACTCGGCAGCGTCGCGCGCCCTATCCAGCGCCGCAACCACGTCCGCCTCGCGCTCCGCGACGATGGCGATGAATTGGCCATCTTGTATCACATCGAAGATGCCCGACGACGCCATGACGGCCTCGCGATCGAAGCTGGCGAGACGAGCGTGGTAGCCCGGCGGTCGCAAGACGCGGGCCTGCAGCATAGCGGGCAGTTCCAAATCATGCACGTAGCTGAGGCCGCCGCTGACCTTATCCAGCAGATCAAGTCGCCGCGCCGATGTGCCGACGACGGCGTACTCCGCGGGATTCTTCGGACGCGCATCGCCACTGATGGGCCGGTTGAAGCGTCCTCCCGCCAGCAGATCCCAGTAAGTCGTCTGCCGACCGGTCTGCGGATCGGTGATGACGCCGTCCTCGACCGGCAAATCGGCGGCCGGCGTGAGCGAATCGAGCTGCTCGAAAGCAAGCGACAGCAGGTGACGGCGCGCGTCGGCGGCGGCGCTGCGGATGGCGAGCCCGCTGGTCTCCAGCGAGCGGCTGCCGGTGGTGCCGCCTTCATCGGGACTGCGCTCAGTATCCGCTGTCAGCACCCGAACGCGCCCAAGCGCGACATCCAGCTCGTCGGCGGCGATCTGTGCCAGCGCCGTCGAAATCCCCTGCCCCAGCTCCACCTTGCCACTGTACACGCTGACGCTGCGATCATCGTTGAAGCGAATCCAGTCATCAATTTGATCATGCGCGTCGAGCGAGGCTGAAGATTCACGCGGAGTCGCGGAGACGTCGAGCGGCGCGAGATGAATGACTTCGTGGATCGGCTCCCAGTCGGGCCGACCAATGCGGAGCTTGATCGCCCGGCGGACGCGGTCGTAGACACCGCAGCGACAGAGATTCTTCGACAGCGCCACGCGAATGTCGTCGTCGGTCGGATAGCGGACGCGATTGAGCAAGCCTTGCGCGGCAACGATCATGCCCGCGGTACAGAAGCCGCACTGCGCCGCCTGCTCTTCCAGAAACGTCTGCTGCAGCGGATGGAGATCATCGCCGCTGCCCAGGCCTTCCAGCGTCATGATGTCCAGGTCCGTCGCGTGGCTGACCGGCAACTGGCACGAGGGCACATCGACGCCATCAACGAGCACCTTGCAAGCGCCGCAAAGCTCGGTCCCGCAGCCATATTTGGCGCTTTTGAGCCCCAAATCGTTGCGCAGGACGTAGAGCAAGGGCGTGGTGGGATCGACATCAAGCTGGCGCGTTTCGCCGTTGACACGCAAGGCAATCGTTTCTGGCTCGGACATGTTTGCCATCCTCATCTCCTTTCTGGGCACGCAATGAAAAGAGCCCGACCAGCGGGCTCCTCAAGGCGGAGAAGGTGGGATTCGAACCCACGTACGGTTTCCCGTATCCGCTTTCCAAGCGGACGCACTAGGCCTCTATGCGACTTCTCCCTGAATCCGAAATACAATTGTTCTTCGCTTGCATTATAGCAAACGCGGGCGCGGTTTCCAAGTCGCGACCGCTTCCAGCGGCTCAACGATCGAATATCGGCGTTGGCGTCGCCAATAGCGGAACGAGATAGTCCGCCGATTGGCTGGTCGAGCGCGCCAGACTGGCGTAAGGACCCACGTTTTCAATATAGCAGAGGATGCCCATTGTGATCGCGTGGGCGAGCAGATCGTGCTGCGTGGTGAGTATCTCCTGGTCCGCCAGCATAAATCCCATCTCAAGAATGACGCCGGGCGTCAGCGGATGTATCTTCCGCCAGGCGTGGTTATTGATCATGTCTTCGGTTTCGTTGAAGCTGCGCTCCAAAGGAATATTGGCCGCATAATTTAAGGCGATGCACTCGCGCAGGAAGACATCGGTGCCAGTATCAGGCCGCGCGTCCGACTTGGAGACGATATAGCCCGATACAACCTCGCCGAAGTCGATGCAGGAATTGGCGTGAATCGAAACCAAGGCGTCGGCGCGATAATCGACCAGGCGCGGGTCGAACTCGTCAAGCATATCGACGGTGAAATTCAAGGCTTCAAGATTATCAACCACGCGCGTCGCCACGGCGAAATTGATCGTCTCTTCTCTCAGCTGCACCCGCCCATATTCGTCGTAGCAAACGGCGCCGGGATCGTAATCCAGGTTCTGGCCGCGCCCGTGATGCCCAGAGATGATGCCGATACGACGCAGCCATTGCGGCGTCTGCGCCGGGGTCGGCCGCGCCGCCCCGATTCCAGCGATGATCTCGTCGTGCTCCCCCTGCAAGCCCTGCACGACGGCCGGACTCAAGAATTCCGGATTGACAAAGAACATTAGCAGGGTAGCCACCAGCGCCGTGCTCACAACGACAACAAAGACCGTGCCGAGGAAACCGCCAGCCATGCTCGACGGCTGCGGCCGGCGCAATACGAGCCGCGGGCGCACACGCCGAATCTGATGCTCTTCGCTCGGCGGTTCCAGGCTGGGCTCGTCAGCCACATCGGGGTCACGATCCGCCTGCGGCTGCGCTTCAGATGCGCCATCGACTTCGTCGGGATCGGATTTCGCCGGCTTGTGAACCGCTTTTGCCGCCGCCTGGCGCATCAACTCGACGAAAATCGCTGAGGCGGAATGCTCGTTTTCATCATTATTCGGCTGTTCGTTGACCGGTTCGTCGGTCATGGTGGCGGCCCCGTCCGGATACTTGGAGAGCACACCACCATTATAGAGGAATTCTTGCTCAGGACTCGCAGTCGAGACGATAAGATTGACGCTCGGCGCATGAGAGTTTGCGGATGTAGCGGTTGTCGCGCGCCCACGCAATCAAGTCATCGGCTCTCCGCTTAATAACCCAGCGGCGCAAGACATAATCCTGCCCGGCGGAGAGGCCGAAGGTTTCACCCGGACCGAGCACGATTTCCTGTATCCAGTCTGTATGCTGCTCGAAGCGATTGAGTTCCTCGCCCGAGGCGATGTCCCACATGCGCACCGTGGTATCCGACGATGTCGTCAGCAGTGTGCTGCTGTCTTCGGTGATGGCGATGCCAAAGGTGTTGCCGGCGTGACCGATGAATTGGCGGATCTCTTCGCCGCTTTGGATGTCCCACATCCGTACTGAGTCGTCCCAGGATGTGCTGATGATGAAGCCATTGTTGGGCGACAGCCGCGCGTAATTGACGATATGACTATGCCCCTCAAATGTCCGCAGCAGCTCGCCGCTTTCGATATCCCAAAGGCGCACCGTACGATCTTCGCCACCCCAATCCCCGCTTGCGCTCACCATCAGTTTGCCATCGGCGCTGACATGCACGCCGTTGACCGCGACCGCATGACCGATGTATTCGCGCAGGACTTCACCGCTTTCGATGTCCCACAAGCGGATGATCGCATCGCTCGACGCGGAGACGAATTGCGCCCCATTCGGCAGCAGATCGATCATAAAGATTAGCGCGTCCTCGACCGTGTAACGCTGGACTTCGCCACCGGTTTCAAGCTCCCAACGACGAATCGTGCCGTCCCAACTGGCGGAAAGCAGCTGCTGACCGTCCGGCAAGAACCGAACCGAATCGACTGTATCCTCATGCCCTTCCAATGCCATGATCTCTGCGCCCGTCTTCGCGTCCCAGACGCGCACAGTAGCGTCGAGAGCAGCCACAGAATCGGGCCCAAACAGCGGACCCGAACCAGAAGCGACCAGGGACCCGTCCGCGCTGATATCGGCCGCCCAGACCCAATTGCTATGCCCGGCATAGACCTGCGCCTGCGTGCGATTGCGCAAATCCCAAAGGTAGGCCGAGCTATCCGCTGGGCTGTCGCTGCCATCGGGGAAGTTGCCCGCTTCGCCCAGGCCGATCAGCAGGTACTCGCCGTCTGGCGAAAACTCAATGTCCTGGATACGATCGCCCAAGTCCACGTAGCTAGTGACCAGAACCCCTTTGTCGATGTCCCATATCTTCACGCTTTGGTCGCGCGAGGCGGTCGCCAGCAGCGCGCCATTGGGAGAGAACTCAAGATTTGCGATGATATTTCGATGGGCGTACAGGCGCTGCAGTTCTTCGCCGGTTTGCGCGTCGTAGATGCGGGCGGTGCCGCCCAGCGCGCCACTCCAGGTTGTCGCCGCTATCGTCGCGCCATCCGGACTGAACTCAACATCGCGGACGAAACCAATGCCCTCCGGTGGAATGGTCAACAGGTTTTCGCCGCTGGCGACGTCCCAAACCTGGATCGTGTTATGTTCGGGCGTCCTATCGCTCTCGCCTACATCAATAGCGGCGGAGGAGCTGGCCAAGCGCCTACCATCTGCGCTGAAGCTCAGTTTGAAGACATAATCGATGTGCTTCTGCAAGATATGCAGCGGCTGTCCCTTCGTGGCATCCCAAAGCCGCACAGTTGAATCGGCGCTGGACGAGGCTAGCGTCTCTCCATCCGCGCTGAATTCGACATCGGTGACGATGTCCTCATGGCCGCTCAGGCGATAGCGCTCGGCGCTGTCCGCGACTTGCCAGACGCCGACCGTCATATCGGACATGGCAGCCGCGATCAATGAATCATCAGGGCTGAAGGCAACCGCATTGACCGGACTCCCCGTCATAATCGCGCCTATGCCTTCACCCGTGCTGGTATTTATCAAGTAGACCACACCCTCGGAACCGGCGTAAGCGCCGACCGACCCTTCAGAATTGAATGCCACGCCGAGGATAGAGCGCGGCGAATCGGTGAAACGGAAACGCGGACCGGGCGAGAAGGTGGCGGCGCCGAGAATGCGCAGCACTTCGGCTTCCGGCCGCTCGAAGACATGACGCGCCTCAATAGCCACCGACAGCGCCAGCGCCGGATCATGCTCGCTAAGCGCGGTGCGGGCATTGGCAGCCAGCGCCAAGCTGAGATTCTTGCGTTCGTTTATCTCGGCGACATGCATGGCTTCTACGGCGATCACGCGCTGCTCATCGGCGCGTTCGCGTTCCGTCTCGGCGATCGCGCGCTGTTCGTCGGCTTGATTCCGCTGGTCGAAAGCGACCAGGCTCAAGATGACGGCGAGCAAAGCCGCGACTGCGAAGATGCCGGCGGCGATGCGCATGTTACGCGCCTTCTGCCGTTCCAGCTCCCGTTCGCGTTCCTGACGCGCGCGTTCGATCGCCTCGCGCTCATCGCGGGCAGCAAGGCTAGCCGCCAGGTATTCCAGTTCCAGCTCATTGAGCCGCAAGTTTGTACTTTCCGCCCATTCTTCAAAGGTCAGCAGGCGGTTGCCCTGCATCAGATAACTCTGGTCCTTCTTCGCCGTCTCCCATTCATCCGCGGCGTTCAACAGTTCGCGCTCCAGACGAACATCATTGCGGCTCTCGGTCAGCCACTCGCGCAGACGCTCCCAACGGCGAATCAACGCCTCATGCGCGACTTCGACTGTCGGGCTGCGGGTGGCGTCGTCACGATCGAATGTGAGCAGACGATAGCGCCCGAAACGGTCGATGACGTCTTCCACGACATCCCGGTCGCCCAGCGTCAACAGTTCCGTTTGCAGAATGCGGCGGCGCGTATCCTCTTGGCCCTCGCCCAGCGTGACCAGGCGCAGAAACATCTGCCGCGCCATGTTTTGGCCTGCCTCGCTGAAGCGCCGGTAGACCTCTTCCGCGCGCTTCGCCAAAGCGCCAAGCGTTCCACCAATATCTTGATAAGCGGCGCTGGTAAGCAAGGCGCCTTCGCGTCTCTCAAAAAGCTCGGTCAAGGCGTATTGCAGCAGCGGCAAGGCGCCGGGCTGTTCGCGGACGTCATCGATGATGGTCTCTACCAGCCCCTCTTCGAGTACGGCGCCGACGCGATAGGCGGGCCCGCTGATCGTCTCAGCCAATTCTTCGTCGTTCAGCGGCAAGACGAGTTCCGTCCGCGCTCTAATGAGCTCGCCAAAGCCTTGATACAGGAGCGGTCGATCGTAAAAGTCGGCGCGCAAGGTGGCAATGATAATAATAGGGCTGTTTTCCGCATTAACCGCATTGAGGATCAGATCGAGAAATTGCTGACGAGCGCTCTCCTGCTCTACCTGTGTGAACAGTTCTTCGAACTGGTCAATCATCAGCAACAGCTTGCTGTCTCTGGAGTGCAATGCCTCGTAGACGCCGAGCGCCAAGCCATCGGCATGCTCGCGCAGGGTATCGACGACGCCCGGCAGCGGCGAAGTCGAGACGCTCAAGAGGGCGGCCGCCAATTCTTCCAGGGGCACCTCGCCCGGCACCATTTCGGCATAGAACCAGTTTTCCGAGCCGGGGATCCGGCCTGAGCGCAGAGCGGGCAATACGCCGGCTTTGACCAGACTCGATTTGCCGCTGCCGCTCGGTCCGATGACAGCCAGGAAGTTGTTCTCGACGACGGGTTCCTGCAGTCGGTCAAGCACACGTTGAATCATGGCGGTCCGACCGAAGAAATCGGCGGCGTCCGCCTGTTGGAAAGCGCGCAAACCCTTGTAGGGATTCTTGGTCTCGAGCAATTCGAACTCGGAGAAGTCAAGCTCTTCAAGCTCGAGCTCCACTGTAGGGACGCCTTGGCGCAGCGCCTGCTGAAACTCTTTTACCAGCGCAAGGGCGTCTTCATAACGTTCGGCCGGTTCCTTGGCGGTGGCGCGCTGAATGATCGAATTAAAGGCCGGCGGCAAGTTGAGCGCATTGTGATCGATCATGGGCAGCGGTTCGTTAAGGTGCTTGTAGACCAATGTCGCCAGCGTCTCGCCGGCGAAAGGGCGGCTGCCGGACAGCATCTCATACAGCATGATGCCAAAGGCGTAAACATCGCTCAGGGGACCGGCGCCTTCACCGCGGATTTGCTCGGGCGCCATATAGGCGGGCGTACCGACAAGCGTACCTGACCCATCGCTTACATCGGCGCCCACTTCCTTGGCGATGCCGAAGTCACTGAGGTATGCGTTGCCGTCTTCATCCAAGAAGATGTTGTCCGCCTTGACATCGCGGTGCACGACGCCGTTGCGATGGGCGAAGGTCAGCGCACTGCCCACTTGCTCCAGCACCTTGGCCGCCAAGCCTGTATCCAGCTTGCCGTCCTCGTCAATCAAGTCTCGCAGGCTGCCGCCGCGCAAATAACGCATGACCAGACAGGTGCTATCAGGTTCTCGCCAATAATCGTAAAGCGGGACGATATGCGGATGTTCGAGCCGGGCGACTACTTGCGCCTCGCTTTCAAATCGGCGGATGAAGTCGGGCTGGTTGGCATATTTGGGCAGTACGAATTTGATTGCCACTTCGCGCAATACCGCGCTCTGGTGGGCGCGGTAGACCACGCCGAAGCCACCCTGCCCCAGAAAGTCTCCAAACTCATAGCCTTTGATCGTTTTACCCGTTAACTCTAATATTTCCATGAACTTCTCCCGCGAAGCGGATATAGATAAAACGGTCCGCAATTCCGCCCAGTATAGCATACTCCAAGTTGCCTGACAGCAAGCGCGGCGCGGGGAAGCGGTGAATACTGTGGCTACAATACAATCCTTTCGAAAGCGCAGGAGCGCATATAATGTCGCCCGTCTATCATGTATTGGTTGTTTCGGGCGACTAGATTGGTCATTCCTACATCTGAACCGTCCGATTTCACGCCGTTACACGCCCCCGGACGCGCTTAACCGGAACCGAGCGGCACGCCATATAGAATCAAGCTGCGTTTATCCGTTGACGCCGCAATCATCGTGCCATCGGGGCTGAAGCTGACATCGTAGATTCCGCCATCGGTCTCGTGCGTGACGAGCAGACGGTGCGTCTTGGTATCCCAAACTGAAAAGATGCCTTCCGCCGCGCCGACCACCAGCATAGAGCCGTCGGGACTGAAGCTCAGCGATGTCAAATTGCTTGTGGGCGCAGGATAACTGGCGACATGAGCTTCATGCGCGCTCTCGAAGATCAAGAGATTGTCCGAATCGCGCCGCAAGGCCAGCGCCAGCAGAGCGCCATCGGGGCTGAAGGCCGCGTCAACGGCGGGCGCCCCGTAGTCAAACGAACTCGTGTTTTCGCCTGAATCGGCGAACCAAAGACGCTGCACGGTATCATCGCCGCCAGTAATGATGATTGCTTCGCTCGCTACATAATCGATTGCGCGGATCAAGTCTTGATGACCGGACAGAATCGCCCGCTGCACGACCGTCGGTAGATCCCAGACGATGCCCGCCCAGTTGCGGTTAACCTCCACGTGAGTGTAGGCTTCCGCGCCAGCGCTGACGAGGCGCTCTCCATCCGGGCTAAAGGCGAGGGCCGAGACCGCTCCCGCGTGCGCATTCAAGAAGAGACGGTCGCTGAATGTCAAAGGAGCGCTATCGATTATTTCCCATAACTGTAGCGCGCCCGTTGCACCCCCGACGATGAATTGATCGTAATTCGGCCGGAACGCAAGCGCCGAAATCCCATCATCCAGCTCCAAGATTTGCGGCGCCAGCGTTGGATTATGCACGTCATATACCCAAACGCCATCGGAGCCGACCGCGCCGGGCAGGATGAGAAAACGGGTATCGGAAGACCAATCGTGCGCGGGCTGGAAATTGCCCATGATAGTCCCGAACTCGAGAAGATAGGGAACCAGATTCTTGTTGAGAAGTTCGCGACTTGGCATCTCGGGCGGCGGCTTCGGCGTCACGAGATAGCTGCCGTCGCCGGCTTCGGCGATGTAACCGGTTTGCCCATTCACCAGCGCCAGCCACCATACATAACCGTCGACGCAGTCGGGACCGGCGCTGATGTCAACGGGCCATCCAGCCGGTATCTGCAACAGGACCTCGGCGTTGACCGAAGGCTGCCCGCGCAAGTTCAAATAGGCGCCCAGCACTTCGACCTCAATGCCGACGTTGATCCTTGAACGCATGTAGGGTCCATCGGACGTCGCATCATTGCATAGCCGATTCGAATATTGCGATGCCGGTGCTGAGAAAGCTGCCGCGTTCTCCATATCAATCTCACCACAGTAAACGACGAGTGTGCTGTCGTTGGATACGCGATAGTCGTGTATGATCGCACTGTGTGTCAGCCGGAATTTGTAACCGAGGATGGCTGTGCTGCCGCTGCTTGTGGCGGTCGGGCAGCCGAGTGCGTCATTGGGGAAATTCATCTGCTCCCAGCGCCAATTCGACAAGCTGCCGATGCCGACGGTGTAACCGAGTCGAGCGCTCAAATCCAGCAGCGCGGCATCGATTTGTGACGGCGCACCTTGCCCCAGCGAAAGCGGAGACATGAATATGAATATCAAGACGAAGATCATCTTCGCGAGTACAGTTTTCATCGGTGACTCCCCGTTTTCCGCCGCGAAATCAAGTGATTATATCATGGCCCGCGCCAACCATTGGACGCTACCAAGCCTTCGACAAGTAAGTGGGGAGTGGTGAATTAATTGGGCATGTGGAGGAAAATACTATTGTCCAGCTAAATCAGATGTAGGGGCGGCCAATCTGGTCGCCCGAAACAACCAATATATGAAAGACGGGCAAGTCGCCCCTACGCTTTCGACAGGATTGTATTATATCCACGCTATTCACCACTCCCGTGAGCGTCGCTGCTTGCAAGTCCCGGCACAATTTGACAAAATGATGCATCGTAACGGTAGTGCAAGGTAGGAAGCCGCCTCTGTGGCATCGGCGCTGGAATACGTCATACTCGGTCACGATCACGGCGAGGATGGGAAAAAACGCCGTAAACTGCTCATGTTTAACGGCGCCCTGCCTTCGCTTGATCCCCAGTTCTATGCGCAACTGGTCGACCTGGAACCGATGCCGAACCCTGATGGTGGAGCGGGCGCGGCGCTGGTCCTGATTGATTATGACGGGGAGCGAATGCTGCTGGCCGCCACTCAGCCGTCAGCGGATAATCCCACCGCCTATACCGCTCACTATGTGTTCATTCCGGCTGACGCGCTTGCGGAATCGGCACTGCAGCTGGAGCGCTGGCTGGCTTTCCTGCCAGACGTCTCTCAGGATGTCAACAGTGCCCTGCCGCTATTGCAGCCGCCCGATTTCACTTCGCTTGAAAGCGAGACGCGGGCTGAAAACCTCCAGCGCATCTTGGACGATTTGCCGGATGACAGCTTCGACCATCTGTTGACTTTGCTTGGCGCCCTCATACATGAACGACGCCTGGTCATTGCTCAATATCCGCCCGATTTCCAACAGCGGCTTGCGCTGATTGCCGGCATCCAGGCGCTCATCCCTGGCCCGCTCGCCGCGCGTATGACCTTCGCTAGCCATGCGCCCTCGAGGATCCAGCATCGCCCACAACTGACGTTCGCTGATGAGCGCAATGGCGCCTCGGCCTGGATCTACGACTGGTCCAAACCGCAGCTCATCGCCGCTGGGATGAACCATCCCTATATCGACGTGTTGCGCGCGATGTGGCGCGGCAGTGTTGCGGCGCTGGCGGCCGAGATTCAGAGCCTGACGCAGCTCACCGATTCCAGCGGCGAAGCGGGCGAGCTCGGGCGCAATCTCGAGCGGATCTCAGAACGTTATTGGATCGATCATCATGTGCAGGCGTTGGCGGATGATGTCGCCACAGAATCGATCATTCGGATCCTGGACGGCGCGACGCCACCGAGCGATGAGATACGTTTCCAGTACATTCAGAAACTATTGCATAACGCGCTAAGCGAGCGAGACGCGGCCGCGGGGATGCGCGTGGCCGAAGAGCTAGAGAATGACGCGTCGCTAGAAGGCGCATTGTCCGAGATCTTTGATGAGATGCTGGAAGATCAACCGGACGCGGTCTACGTCTTCATTCGCAATCGACTGACGCGGCTGGGCGTCGACGAGACGTGGATCCCCCGTCTGCAAACCGCCGCGCGACTGTCGCTCGAAGTCGCTATTGAGGAGGGCGATGTCGGCACCTTGGCCGGTTGGCTGGAGTTAATCGCGCATGAGCCGCAAACGTATCAGCTTCACGATATTCTACGGCAAGCCATCCTGCTGGCCAAGCAACGCGCCTATGCCGACGGTGAGCTCGGCATTCACCTGATTCTGATCGCTGTTCGCCGTGTGCCGGAAATCGTCGATGCGCTCTACGAAGACGAAAAGTTGATCAATGCGCTTGAATCCAATGTGCGGATTGCTTTGCAGAATCCGTCAGCCGAGTCGCTTGAGCAGCTGATCGACGAGAAAGCGGAGTATTTCCTGCTCGCTTTGTATCACGGCATCGAAGTTTCCGACGAAATTCTGGTGACCTTGCCATCTGTACGGAGGCTCTGGTCCTTGTATGAGTCGGACCAGCGGATTAATCTGCCCGCAGTATATCGGCCGCCGGCCCTAACGCGACTGCTGACGACCGAAGCGAGCCAGCAAATGACCGAGGCGGCGGTTGACTTTCTCTTCGACCACATCATTGCGTGTGATGATCGCAAGCTGATCGTAGACGCAGCCCATCACTTCGCGGACCGTGATATGCTCTTCCCGCGTTTAAGCGGGGCACTGGAAGACGACGCCCTCCCCTTGGACAAAGTGCTGTCCATCATGAACGCGGTTAGCGGCATCAAGAGCGCGCCGCCACATGAGCTGATCGACACCTACTTCACATTGCTCGACTATTATCAATGGGAGCCACAAACGCAGCGCCTGATAGAAGCGCTTTCTCGGGTGATGGCGAAGCACCACGAGATACAGGTTTCCTATCGACATCTGTGGCGACTGTTTGATGCCTGTCATGAATTAGAGATCGAGGGCGCGACGCGCGCTTCGATGACGCATCTGCTGCTGCAATATGGGGAGGAGGAAGATCTGCCAGTCGTGGTGGACGGCGTCGCGAGGATCTGGCGACAGATTGGCTGGAGCAAGGCGCTCCAGGAAGCACTTAATTCCTGGTGGCGAAATTACACGCATAGCTTGAGCCTCACGCAGTTGCAGCGCCTGGAGCGCGAGCTGGAGCCCCAGCGCCACCTGGAGCCGCAGAAGCACATACTTTATTCGGTGCTGGCTATGCGGCGCTGGCTGCACAACCAGGATCCCGTTGCGCTGGCGGAATCGATAAACAGGACCTACACGATCCTGGAGCATATCACCGAGGCTTTTGACGCCGAGCATATCCATGAGATAGACTCGCACACGATCCGGCGCGAACTGGATGAAGTCGGGGGCGGGCTCTCATCGGAGCAGCGTCACATTCTGGCGAACAACCTGCGCAATCTCGCCCATCGGATTACGCAGATGGCGCAGAAACGCAGCAAGCCCTCGCTCATCCGCAGCGATGACAGCATCGAGCGCCAGTTGCAGCAGGGCGAGGCGAACCCGCAGGGGTCAATCGATATGATGAAATGGATCGCCGGCTACCTGGACGGCGCGCATCCCTCCAGCGAAGAGTAACGCTACAAAACGGCATTACCAATTCCTCTGTTTTCAAAGTAAAATCTGATTGCCCATGAACCGGCGCGAAGGAGAGACTCGGGCGCATGGAAAAACTGTTCACCTATGGCACGCTGAGCGATCCGGCGACGCAGCAGAAATTGCTGGGGCGTACGCTCGGTGAAGGCGCACCGGATACGCTGCGCGGTTATCGGCTGGCGAAGCTCACTGGCATACATGAAGTGTATTCGATCCTGCAGCCGCATCCCGGTTCCACGGTCGAGGGGAAGCTGTTTGAAGTCAGCGCCGCGGAGCTGGAGCGCCTGGACGCCTACGAGGGCGACGCCTACCAGCGGGTGAGCGTCCGGCTCGTGAGCAAGACCCGCGCCTGGGCTTACATGGAAAACCCCAAGTCGAGCTTTCGCATCCATATCGAGCCGCCCGAACCCTCATAACGCTCAACTTGTTCCGCCGGCGCCGCTTCTTCCCCGACGCAGCGCGGACTAGCGCTTTCACATAGACTGTGGCATAAAGACCCCTGCGCTCGGAAGTCATGGAAACGCCTGCAGACATTCAAGCCATCAACGAGGAATGACCGGCAATGAGGGAGCTCGGCATAGGCCTGATCGGCATGGGTTGGATGGGGCAGGTTCACGCCCGTTCCTACAGCCTCGCGCGGCAGCGTTTCCCTGACGGCGGGGTGTCGGCGCGGCTCGTCATCTGCTCGGACAACATCGAGCGGAGGGCCGAAAGCGCGCGCGACCTGCTCAGTTTCGAAGCGGCCACGACGCGCTGGCAGGATGTCATCGAGCATCCTGATGTGCAGATCGTGAATATCGCCACGCCGAATAATCTGCATGTAGAGATCGTCGAGGCGGCCGCGGCGGCCGGGGTACATATCTTCTGCGAGAAGCCGGTTGGGCGCAGTCCGCAAGAGACGGCTCAAATCGAATCGATCGCCCGTAAGGCAGGCCTGTTGAGCTTCGTGGGCTTCAATTATCGCTGGGCGCCACTGGTCATCCACGCGAAAAAGCTGATCAGCAATGGCGCGCTGGGCGAACTAACGCAGTATCGCGGACGCTTCTTCAGCATGTATGGCAGCGACCCGCTGAGCTTGCTGTCCTGGCGCTTCGATCGCGAAATTGCCGGCTACGGCGTGCTGGGCGATATCATGGCGCATGTGACCGATATGGCGCTTTATTTGGCTGGCGGCGTCAAGCGGCTGATCAGCAACTCGCATACCTTCATCACCGAACGACCGCTGCCAATTCCGGGCAAAGGCACGCATTATTCACGGGGCGCGCCGGCCGATCCCAAGGGAGCGGTAACGAACGAGGATTATGTCGGCGCCCTGCTGGAATTCGAGAACGGCGCGCGCGGCTCGGTCGAGGTCTCGCGCTCGATCTACGGTCCCAAGAATCAGATGGCTTTTGAGCTCAACGGCACCAAGGGCGCGATCAACTGGGATTTTGAGCGGATGAACGAATTGCAGGTCTACCTTCCTGACGCGGATGGCGGGCATGATGGCTACATGCGGCTGGTTGGCGGCGATCAATATCCCTATCACGGCAGTTTTAACCCGGGCGAAGGCAGTGGCTTGGGCTACGAAGATTTGAAAGTGATCGAAGCCTTTCAATTCCTCCAATCGGTAGCGGAGGGGAAGCAGCGCGCGCCCGGCCTGTCGGAAGCGCTGGCGGTCGCCGAAGTGCACGCGGCGATGATCCGCTCGTGGGAGAGCGGCGCCTGGGAAGATGTCACAAGCTTGCGGATAGATTGATGCGCGGCCGATCAAACAGCGTCCACCGGCGGAGCGCCTGAGCAAAATAAGTCGATGACAGAACTCGCCCTGCGCGGCGCCACTTACACCTTGGTCACCGACCCCTTCCTGAACTCGGCTTCGGATTGCGCCGTCTATGAGCCGGACGGTTGCATTCTGATCCGCGACGGCCTCATCAGCGAAATCGGCGCCTATGCTGCCCTGCGCGAGAAGCTGCCGGCGGACATCAAGCTGCGGCACTACCCCGGCGCAATTCTGATGCCTGGCTTCGTCGACGCGCATATCCACTATCCGCAGGTCGAGATCATCGGCTCTTACGGCGCGCAGCTTTTGGAGTGGCTGAACAAGTACACCTTCCCGGCGGAAGCCCGCTTTGTCGATGGCGATCACGCGCGGCGGATCGCCGACTTCTTCATCGCCGAGCTGCAGCGCAATGGCACGACATCGGCATCGGTATTTTGCAGCTCAGCGCCCGCTTCTGTTGACGCGATCTTCGAGGCGGCGCGGCGCAGCAATATGCTGCTGCTGGCGGGAAAGATAATGATGGACAGTCACGCGCCGGCGAACCTGGTCGATACCGCCCAATCGAGCTATGACGATTCTAAAGCGCTGATCAAGCGCTGGCACAAGCGGGGACGCTGCCTCTACACGGTGACGCCGCGCTTCGCCCTCACCAGCAGTCCGGCGCAGCTGGAGCTGGCGGGCGCTCTGATGCGCGAGTACAGCGACCTGCGCCTGCAATCGCATATTTCGGAGAACCGGGCTGAGGTCGCGCGCGCCGCCGAGCTTTATCCGCAGCGGGCGCACTATACCGACATTTACGAACATTACGGCTTGCTTGACGAGCGAGCGATCTATGGACACGGCATTCACCTGTCGGAGGATGAGTTGCGGCGCTTTCACGAGACGGGCGCCAATATCGCCCACTGCCCCACCTCGAATTTCTTCATCGGCAGCGGCTTATTCGATATCGCGAAAACGAAAAAGGCGGCGCCGCCGGTCACGGTCGGGCTGGGCAGCGATGTGGGCGGCGGCACCAGCTTCTCGATGCTGCAGACGATGAGCGAAGCCTACAAGATGGCGCAGCTGCGCGGCATCTCGCTGACGGCGGCGCAGAGCTATTATCTGGCGACGCTGGGCAGCGCCGAAGCTCTCGGCCTGGCCGACCGCGTCGGCAGGCTGGGCGCGGGCTACGCCGCCGATATCGCCGTTTTGGATCCGCGGGCGACGCCCTTGCTGGAGCTGCGCGCCGATGTGGCCGAGTCGCTCGACGAGCTGCTCTTCGCGCTGATGATCTGCGCCGACGATCGCGCGATCGCAGCGACATACGTGGCGGGCGAACTGGTCTACAAGCGGGACGTCTCGAATTAGTCTGCTCCGCTCACTTCAATTGTGCCCAGCTCTACATAGGTGCTATCGCCGACCGGCAGCCGCACCAAAGGATCATTGATGTCGTAAAGCCCCGCGATCAAGCGATATTCGCCCTGCGGCAAATCCGCCGGAATCAGCAGACCGTGATTATCGACAATAAAATCTCCGGGCTGCCAGGTCGTCGTCGCCAAGGAACCGCCGGCCGGTTCGCTATCGCGCTGGGCGCTCAGGGCGCCTACGCTGTTCAAGAGCTGCAGAAATATCTTGTAACGTCCGCTCGGCTTGGTAAGTGCCGTCCAGACGAGTTGCGCCGGCAAGACGTCACCGGGGCTGACCACTGGCGCGCCGAGTGCGTACGAGTCAAGCGCAATCTCGCCGCCGAAGTCAACGGCAAGCGGCCGTCGCTCGCCAAGAGTGGGCTGGCCGACGTAGAGCACGTAGCGCAGATCATCGATCCAGCGGTCATCGAATTCGAAAGCATTGAGGTTGAGCGTTGTCTCCACTATCAGATTGGGGTCCTGCTGTTCGGCGCCATAGAAGATGACGTGAAGCCGATCGTGGGTGGCGATGATGTCCAGAACCTGGGCGCGGGTCCTTTCGTCATCGGCGGCCGTCGGCAAGCCAAAGACAGGCGCATCCGCCTTGTAGTAGTAGCGCAGCAATTCTTGCAGACCGCGCGCGCTGACGATCACGGCGTCGCCCCCGCGCAGGCCCCTTTCGATCTGCCGCGCTAAACCACGCATATCATCGCGCTGGAAATCGGGATGATGATAGAGCGGCTCCAGTCCACGAAAGAGCGCCAAAAGATAGGCGGCAAAGGCAACGGCGGCCGCCAGCTTGGGAATGGCGCGCAGAATCCTATGACCGTGGCGGATCGGGAGCTGCCATAGAACCCAAGCGCCACGGCCCAGCCAAAGGGCGAAGGCCAACTGCGCCGGCAGCAAGAAGCGCAGGAAGCCGTCCCCTAAACCGACGAAAAGAAACACTGCGGTCGACATGAGAACCCAAGAGACCGGCAGCAGCGCGTTCCAACAGTCACGCCGATGAGACGCAGACGGCAGCAGCCCGAATAGCAGGAAGAACCAGACGACGAACATGAGGTTGCTCGTACTCAATTCGTAAGCGCTGCCGAAGGCGAAGAATCCCAGAATCTCGCGCAGCATCTGATCGACGGGCAGGTGCTGCAAACGATGCGACCTGTTGCCCAATTGCGCAATGGCGACCGGCAGCCAGGGCAAAAACAGGATCAGCGTCAAGACCTGCGCGAGCATGACTTTGAGCCAGTGCTGCCAGGGCAGCAGCCTCCAGCGCACGGCAATCCGGTCACCGATAAGAGAAGCGCAGAACCACAGAGCCACCAGCGCCGTCTGCGTAACAATCACGAGAGCCTGCGCGAAATGAGTATAGACGCCAAGCGCGTTGATGAGGCCGAGTCCGATGATTTTGAGCCAAGTAGCGCGCCGCTGATTTTCGCCTGGGGGTCGAAGACGCTGCAGGTCAACGAATAGCCACATACTGCCCGCGGCGATTGCCGTCAGCATGGCGTACATGCGCGCTTCTTGCGCGTAGTAGATGCTGAAGCTGTTGAGCGCCACCAGCGCCGCCGCCGCCAATCCGGCGATGGGATGAAAGAGCCGCGCGCCCAGCGCGTAAGACCAAGCGACGCCGATGATGCTGAAGAGCGCGGACAGCGACCGCAAAGCGAATTCTGACGAGCCAGTGACGTCTTGCCACCAGCCGAGGGCGGCGAAGTAAGCGGGCACATGCACATTGGGCTGCAAGTGCGGAATCAGCTCGGGCAGGGTGCGCAGGGAATGGGCGTAGGCGAGCCCTTCATCGTACCAAAGCGACTGCTCGCCAAGGCGATGGAAGCGCGCGGCGGCCGCCAGCAGCAGGATGACAATGGCCAGGAGCAGCATCAGCGCGCGCCTGGGACGCTGCCGCACTGCCTGAGTCATCGCGCTCGGCCTCGCAGCGCCAGAACGACCATGCCCAGCGCGACAATCATGAGCGCGCCCGCCAAAGCCAGCCAGGAGAGCAATCGGCCAGCGCCGCGGTCAAATATGACGATCTCATCTACGATTAGGGGGCCGGCGCCAAATGTGACCCGCTGCGACCGCGCCAGCGTGAACGACAGCGCAATCCGCGTCTTGCGCCAGGCGGGGTCTTCCGCATCAATGGGGCGCCAACGAATCTCCAGCGCCGTGCCCCGCGCACTGAATTGCAGCCCGGAGTCGAATCGCATCGCGCGGCCGAAGCGGGCGCTTGCATCGGCAACCGGAGCGCCCTCCCCTTCGATCTGCCAGGCTTCAGCCTGATGCCTCCCGCGGTACAGAATTGGCTCTCGCTTAGTCAAGTAGTCTTTGACACTATGGTAGACTGGCAGCGGTGTGAAACTCGGTTTCTCCGGCTGGTAATCCGGCTCGACCATGCGGAAGTAATAGAAGGCTTGGTCGGCTTCAAAGGGATCTTTCCGCGTGAAGAACCAGTACATGACGTTGCCGATCCAGGGCCACTCCTGCTGGATGCGCTCGTAGAAAATCGGCATATAGCGCGCCGCCTGTTCTTGTGTGACATTGCCGTAGGCGCCGTAGAGGCTGATCTGCTCGGGCGGGAGTTCGGCGTCAAGCGTGGCGTTCCAGGCAGCTTCGCTCAGCCAGATGGGCTTATGCGCATCGCCGTTGCGCACCATGATATCGCGATAATAGGTGTGGCGAGCGGCATTGACCGACGTGGCGCGCAGCCGCCGATCAGTAGGTCCGCTACGCAAGCCGTAGCCCTGCGCCGAGAGCACATCAAAACAAGCGCCGCCACCGTGATCATAAAGCGCTTGCAGAAAGACCAGATCGCTCAAGTCGCGCGTCCCATCGAGCGCGATTGTCGGGGCGATGGCGCCGCTGATCACCACGATATTCGGATCAACTTCTTTCAGTGCCTGGTAGCTGCGGCAAAGCAATTCAGCATAGCCGGCCGGATCAATGGGATTGTTGCCCCATTCAGGATAGATATTCGGCTCGTTCCAGATCTGATAATGGCTGATTCGACCACGATAACGCGAGGCAACGGCAGTCGCGTAATTAACGAAGTCTTGCAGATCGTCGGGAGGCGCGCGGCTGCCGGCGTCGGGATCGGCGCGCGTCCAAGCCGGCGGATTGCTCAGGCGCGTCATCAGACGCAAGCCATAGACTTCGCTCAATTCGACGATCTGGTCGTACTTCGTCCAGGTGTTTATCGTATCTGGCTGGCCATCGCCATCGCGATCGAGCCTGGAATCAGTGAATCGCCCGCGGCCATCGACCTCGAGATCTTCCCAGGGAAACTCCTGCCGCAGCCACACGAAGCCGGCTTCGCGAATCATGCGCAGCATCGTCTCGATCTTCGGACGCTCGACTTCTTGCTCCAGAAAGGTGTTGATGCCATAGGGATACGCCGCCTTGTTTGCTATCGGCGCCAGCGGATCGGTCTCCAGCGGGTGGCGGATAAGATTGCCCGCTACTTCCACTAGGCCGCGGATCTGCCCCGCAACCGCCTCCTCGCCGGTCTGCGACCAGATGAATTGCCATGCCAGGCCGCGAGCGCGCAAGTCCAGACCGAGCAAAATCAGGACGAGAACAAAAAGCGTAGTAAGAATCGCCGCCCGTTTGCGCCAAGAGCTGGACGTATTCGCTGGCCTGTTCGACATATGACGAATTATAGTCGCGGCGCGGACGAATGGAATAGCGTCGGCCGAGCGCCTTCCTCTCAGCCTCGAGTAATGGTCTGAAATATACTAAAAATATAGACACAGTATAGATATAGTGGAGTCTTCGGGCTGTACCCCCCACCTTGGCAGACAGCGAGAGCGATAAAATGAAAGCGGGTGACCGAAGCCTCGAATTGAGAAAACTTTGATTTGCCCGCCGATATATGGTTAACTTGATGCAAACACTGCAGGTGACGAATGCGCTTCCGATTTTGCTTGCTGACGCTAATCCTGCTGCTGACGCCCCTGGCCGCAAGCGCACAAGGGCGGGTTGAACGCGCTGATTGCCTGGAAACACCTTATGGCTATCAGACGCGCTGCGGCTATGTGCGGCTGCCGCAGGATTATGATGATCCGAACGGTGGCCGAGTGGCGATTTACTTCTCGCTGATCCACAGCAAGAGCAGCCAGAAGCAGCCCGATCCGCTCGTTTATCTCGT
>JAAXID010000238.1:0-15080 GCA_012270545.1 Anaerolineae bacterium
GAGCTGACTTTCGGCATCTTCGCGCTCGCTGGATTGCTGTCGGTATTGGTCTATGTCATCCCAATGGAAGACCCGCGGGACCGGGCGGGCGGGCGAAAACGCAAAGTCGCTGTCGCCGACTAATCTTCGACCGGCAGCATCATTTTCTTGAGGATTCTGTCAACATCATCCAGCGTAATCGGCCGTTCGTCCGCCATCAGCTTTACCTGCGCCGTAACCAGGTTGAGCACATCTTCAGGCAGCGCGATATTACGACTGGCAGCATATTCACGGATAGCATTGCGGCCCACCAGATGATGCGCGACGTCGATGACGCGCGACATGCCAAAGTCTTCCGGGGCGATCGCTTCATAGGTGGTCGGGTTCTTCAGTACGGCATTGGTATGCACGCCCGCTTTGTGATGGAAAGCCACCTCGCCGGTAATTGGCGTGTTGTAGGGAATCTCGATGCCCAGTTTCTCCGCGATAATCCGTTCAAGTTGGGGCAGCAGACACAGGTCGTATTTCTCAACCAGCGACTTGTCACAGGTATATAGACGGCCGACAAGCGCGCCCATCGGCGTTATGCCATTGCGCTCGCCGATGCCCAGTACAGTTGTGTCAATGTGCGTTGCGCCGGCTTGCAAGGCGCAGAAGGCGTTGGCGACGGCGCAACTGCTGTCGTTATGACCGTGAAACTCGATATCGCAGCTGACCGCATCACGCAGATTCGAAATAAGATTGTAGGTTTGCAGCGGATCGGCAATGCCCACCGTGTCGGCGACGCCGACGCGATCGACGCCGGCCAGGTCCATCGCACGATACACCGTCATCACATCGGCAAAATTGCTGCGGAAAGTGTCTTCCGTGCTAAAGCGCGTCTCGATGCCTTGCTGATTGAGATAGGCGATGACCTCCTGACCGATCGCTATGACTTGCTCCAGGCTCTTGCCGTGGCTGTATTCGCGCATATATTCTGAAGTCCCGATATAAACATCAGCGCCATCAACGCCGCAATCGACCGCCAGCCGGGCATCATCCATATTGGCGCGGATATGCGTCAGCAGTTTGAAGCGGCGCGGCATATCAGCCAGAGCGCGAATGGCATCGGCGCTCTGTGGGCTGGCCACCGGTGTCGACAACTCCATATACTCAACGCCGAATCGATCGAGAAGCTGGGCGATTTCTCGCTTGTCGTCCAAGCTGAAATGCGTCCCGCGGAACTGCTCTCCCTCACGCAAGGTGGAATCGATGAAGTTGAATTCCTGAACCGGGATCTTTCGGCTGTGCATAAGGTCACCTTGTCTGATTCAGATAGTCTCGAGGACAAGCGTCAATACGTCGATCGCGCGCAGATACTCGTCAAGGTTAATGTGCTCGTCCGGCGTGTGATCGAGTGCGGAATCGCCTGGACCATAAGCCACGATCGGGCAGCCCCAGCGCGGTCCTACGATGTTCATATCGGATGTGCCGGTTTTGTATACGAAGCGTGGCGTGCCGCCCTCAGCGCGGATGGCCCGTCTGAACTGACGACTTAGCGGGCTGTTCTTGTCGCCGCTGAAGGCGCATTCCCCGCCACGTGCTGAAACGGTCGCGCCAGCGCTGGCCGGAAAACGGCGCTCGATCTCGGCGGGCGCTACACCCGGCGGCAGACGGAATCCAACGGTCATTTCGGCGACGCCGTTGACGCCCTCCTGCCAGGTATTGATATCGCGGAGCGAGGCGTCGAGCCGGGCGTATAGCGATCCGATGCCCGAATTGAATTGATCGCAATATGTATTGATATCCTGCCAATAACTTAGCGCGCGTTCCGCCGGGCTGGGCGCTTCGCCGGCGCTGTGTGACAAGCCACCTTCCCAGCGCCAGTCGAGCAGTAGCCGCCCCTTGTATCCCAATGTGATGCGATCCCATTGCGAGGGCTCGCCAATGACGCAGCATTCCGGCTGGTATTGGCTCAGGGCATAGTGGGCGCCGCGGCTGGTGGCCGCTTCTTCTTCCACCGCGCCGATGACGATGACTTGAACATCGTCGGCCAGATCGGCGCCGCAGGCTGCAACAGCGAATGTACACAGCGGTCCTTTGGCGTCAACCGCGCCGCGGCCATAAAGTGCGCGCCCGTCTAGCCGAACCAGCGGGAAGCCGGCGAAAGTATCGATATGCCCGAGCAGGACGATCTGCCGTGAACCCGTTCCAATGACGCCGACCGCGTTTCCGACCTCATCGACGAAGGCGTCGTCGCAGCCGTTCCGCCGCATCCATGCCGTCAGGAATGCCGCGGCTTCGCCCTCGTGACACGATGGGCTGGGAATGGCGACAAGATCGTGCAGCAATTGTTCCGCGCTGCTGTCAGAAACGCTGGTCATCGCCTAGCCCAATACCTCTTTAATAGCGGCCGCTACGAAAGAAAGCTGCTCGCGGTTGATAATCAGGGGCGGCAGCAGGCGCAGCGTATTGAGTCCGGCAGGCAGGGCGAGCGCACCGTGATCCTGCAGTGCCTTCAGAGCGGGGGTCACGCGACCTCTCAGTTCGATGCCGATCATGAGTCCGCGGCCGCGTACCTGGCGCGCGCTGCGCAGGTTAAGCGCGGTTAATTCATTGATGAACCACTCGCCGTTGCTCCGTGCCTCTTCTACAAGTCCCTCATCGCGAAGCGTCGTTATTGCGGCGATGGCGGCGGCGCAAGCCAACGGGTTCCCGCCGAATGTGCTGCCATGGGTGGCGCGGCCTATCGGCCCGTGAGCCTCGCGCCAGCAGACAGCGCCCATCGGCAGGCCGCCTGCGATCGCTTTACCGACCGATATGATATCCGGGACGATGCCTGCCTGTTCAAAACCGAACCATGTTCCCGTTCGGCCGAAGCCGGTCTGAATCTCATCTATGATTAACATGGCGCCGGTTTGATCACAGCGCTCGCGCAGCGCCTGCAGATATTCGTCATCGGCCGGATGTACGCCGCCCTCGCCCTGGATCGCTTCGACGACGACGGCAGCGGTCGCTTCGGTGATGGCCTGCCGCGCCGCTTCAATGTCGTTGAAAGCGACATAATCGACGGCCGGCAGCCATTCCTGAAAGGGCTTGCGATACTTCTGCGTCCAGGTCAGAGAGAGGGCGCCGGCGGTGCGCCCATGGAAGGAGCGCTTCGCGGCGACGATGCCAGCGCGTCCACTAAGCAGTTTGGCCACCTTCAGCGCCCCCTCGTTGGCTTCCGCGCCACTGTTACACAAGAAGAAGCGGTTGAGATCTGCAGGCATGACGCTCGCCAGCAGCTCATACAGCGCGGCGCGGCGATCGTTATAAAAGGACTCGTGGCAGGTGATCAGCGTCGCCGCCTGTTCGCTAATGGCATTGATGACGGCCGGATGGCAGTGCCCCAAGGCCGCCACGCCCTGACCGCTGGTCGCATCCAGATAACGATTGCCCAACTGATCGAAAGCGTAAACGCCCTCGCCACGCACCAAAGCGGTTGGTCGCTTGCCGTAGACGCCTGACCCGTGCTGGTTCTCTAACTCGAACAATGAAGCAGTCTCAATCATGTGGTAAACCTCGTGCCAGTTCCAGCAAGCGCGCGCGACACCGGATCGGAAATGCGACCATCGGCGATGATGACGCGCTCGACGCCGTGGGTTAACGCCTCCTGCGCGGCGAGTACTTTACGTTTCATACGTCCCTGCGCCCAATCCAGCGCCTCCTCGATCTGTGCCAGAAGCACATCAGCGACGATGGTTGACGCGTCTGGGAAGCGGCGGTACAGCCCGCCAACATTGCTCAGAATGACCAGTGCCTCCGCATTCAGCGCCCCGGCTACGGCGGCAGCGGCGCGGTCGCCATCGACATTGAGCGGGCCATCGCTGCTTCGCGCCATGGGTGGCAGCACCGGCACTTGATCCTGGTCGAGCGCTCGTCGCAGAAGCTGACAATCGGCGCCGGTGATCGAGCCGCTATGATCATCGCGCACAACACGCACCCGCCCATTGACGACCGCTCGTACCGCTGTCTTGCGTTTGCCAACAAGCGCTAGATCTTCGCCCACGAATCCGACCGCGCTGACTCCCCCCTCTTTTAGCGCAGATACCAACTGCTCATTAGCCATTTCCGCGGCTCGAACGAAGATATCGCGCACAGCCGGCGGCGTATAGCGCGAGCTGTGTCCGGACGGCGATGTCAGCGATTGCACTTCCACACCGCTTTCCAGACAGAGCTGATTCATGATAGCGCTGACACCGTGCACGACAGCGAGCGGGCGTCTCTCAGCGATTTCCGCCAGATCGTCGCAAGCGGCTGCGAGATCGAGGCCTTCGCCCCCGCCCAGCTTTACTACCAGCAGCTCAGATGCAGACATCAGTTTTCCGCCTTCTACGGATATATGCCGGGAAACTCGAGCCCGGTACTTTCATCCAGCTCATACATGAGATTCATCGATTGGACGGCGCTGCCGGCGGCGCCTTTGCCCAGATTATCCAGCGCGGCGATGACGACCAGATGTGTCCCATCGTCGTCCAGCTCGAAGCCGATGTCACAGTAGTTCGTGCCGGCAACGACGCGCGGTTCCGGCAGGCGATGCAAGCCGCCCTTGCCGCTCACCAGCCGCAGGAAGGGCTCGTCTCGATAGCGCCCGCGATAAAGCCGCCAGATGTCGCGTTCGACTTTGGGCTCGCTCAAATAACAGTGCGCCAGCAGATGAATGCCCCGCACCATCTCGATGGCGGTAACCGCGAAATGAAGCGGGATATCTTCGCCCAACACCATCCGCGCTTCCGCCATATGCCGGTGTCCAGTCGCTTTGTAGCTGCGAACGGCGCCGCTGCGAATCGGGTGATGCGAAGCGGGATTGCTCTTGTTGCCGCCTTCGGAGGAGCCGACCTTGATCTCGCAAGCGGCGCGCTCGAGGATACCCGCATGTATCAGTGGCAGCAGCGCGAGATTCACCGCCGTCGCGTTGCAGCCGACTCCGCTGACATAGTTCGCACCGATGAGAGATTCGCGATTGACCTCGGGCAGACCGTAAACGAATCGATACAGCCAGCGCGGCGCCGGGTGTCCTTCGCCATAATACTTCTCGTAGGTGGCGGCGCAGTCGAGACGGAAATCAGCGGAAAGATCGATCAGCTTCGGCGCCAAGCCGGCATAGCGCTCGATGTTGCGCGCAACGATCCCGTGCGGCAGCGCCAAGAAAAGCAGATCGCACTCGCTCAGCGCGTCGGGGTGAATGAACTTCAAGCTCGAGACGCCCCGCAGATTCGGATGCGTGGAATGCGCGTAGCGGCCGGCCTGTTCGCGGCTTGTGATCTGCGTCACTTCTACCTGCGGATGAAAGTGCAGAAGGCGCAGAAGTTCGCCGCCGGTATAGCCGCTGCCGCCAACGATGCCCGCGCGAATCACGCCACAACTCCGATTTGCCCGATGACGAAATCGATGACCTCTTGCGCGATATTGACGCCGGTCGGCTTGCTGCTGTTGCGGAATTCCATCGTGTGGTTGATCTCGTTGACCACGAAGTTGCCACCCGCGTCTTCCAGCAGGTCGACGGCCAATATCCCGCCGCCAACCGCATCCGCCGCGCGCACACAGATATCGTTCAATTGATCGGTCAGCGGACAGTTCGTGGCCAATCCGCCGCGGGCTGTATTGGTAATCCAGTGGTTGGACTCGCGGTAGATCGCCGCGATTGTGCGGTCGCCCACGACGAAGGCGCGGATGTCGCGTCCGGGTTTGTCGACATATTCCTGCACGTAATAGGTATGGTGGTTGTAATCACCCAGCGTCTGCCGATGTTCGAGGATCGCCTCGGCGCTGTCTCGGTTGTGGACGCGCGCCAGCAGCCGCCCCCATGAACCGGTCACCGGCTTCAGCACCGCTGGATACTTCACATCTTCAATTGCCTGCATCGCGCTCTCAGGCGTGAAGGCGACGCGCGTATGCGGCTGCGGGATGTCCCGCTTCATCAAGGCGATGCTCGTGCGCAGCTTGTCACTGCAGGTCGCCGCTGTTTCATAGGTGTTGAAACTGCGGAGGCCCCAGCTATTGAGTATCGCCAGCGCGTACATGCCGCGCGATGTGCTGACGCAGCGTTCAAAGACCAGATCATAGTCGCGCCAGGCAATCCCAGACGGCGCAAGCTGCTCGGCGCCGCGCGTGATTTCAAAGTTCAATTCGCGGTCGAGAATGATATCCGGGCTGATGTCACGATTGTTGAACGCGGCCAGAATCAGCTTTTCTTCAGCGCGAATATGCGTGACCAGCAGGGCGACGCGCATCAGCTTTATTCTCCCCAGTCCTCTTCCACTTCGGGCGCCAGCTCAAGCGCTATTGGATCGAGGCTCATGATCTCAAGTTCGCTGCCACACTCGGGGCAGGGCAGCAGCTCGTTCTCCATCGCGTCGGTCGGGATCTCGACCTCGCCTTCGCACTCCGGACATAGCGGCTTTTCATTTGTCATCGTCGATTCTCCTGTATCCAAATCTTAAAGAAAAAACCCGCCGTATGGGCGGGTCTGTGTTCAAAATCCTAAAGCAGCACAAACAAGCCCATACTCAGTGGGTGTCGGTCTTCTTCACCTTCTTGCTTCCGTTTGCACTGGCGATCGCACTCATCGCAGCTTGCCATGCTTCTCCGCGTCGATTCGAATGCCAACTTTATCGCTTGCAGCGAGATTTCACTATAATCAATTTGTACGAATATACCAATATACAAAACGATTTACAAACTAATGTCCATATCTTACCAGCGTTTCGTGCAGCGGCGCAAGGTACTGATCACCGAAAATAGTTAGATGTATGAGCAGGGGATACAGATTGTAAATGTGGCGTCTTGTAGTGAAGAACGCTTCTTCTATGGGGATATAATTGGAATACGCGTCGAAGAATTCCTCGCCGGCGCCATCGAAGAGCGTCATGTATGCGAGCTCCATCTCGTTATGGGCGTAGTAGAGTGCCGGATCGATGATGCCCGCCACCCGACCAGCGCAGGTGATCACATTTGTTTTCCACATATCGCCGTGGATCAGCGCTGGCTTGGCTGGCTCAATGAGAAACCGGTCTAGTTGTTCGGCGATGCGCAAGAGCCGCAGCTCGAGCTCGGCGGGAAGATTGCCCGACGCGCGCGCGATGCCGATTATGTAGAGTAGTCGCTGCTCGCGAAAGAACGTGATCCATGAGTCTCTCTGCGGATTCGGCTGATGCAGCGGTCCGATGAGCGTATCGCGTTCGAGACCATAGGTCGGGCTCGTCACCTGATGGCATTTTGCCAAGAGTTCACCGAGGTGGCGCAGGGGTTCACCCTCCCACTTGATGCGACCATCAACGAATTCCATCAGCAGCAGATTCGGTTCATCATACAGAACCGCCGGCACCGGCAATCCCGAGTGTTCGCGCAGGTAACGCAGCATATACGCTTCTATCGTCAGGTCGTGGCCGCTGTCGCCGACTTTGGCTACGATTGATTCGCCGCCCGCCAGATCGACCCGCAACACCTGGCTAATCATGCCGCCTGCCAGTGGCTGCCACGCCGCAATTCGCTGCTGAAGTACGCTCTCGACCGTCGGCTGGATCGTGCTTTGGATGATATCGTCCATCAGAATTGTGCTGGTCACGCCTGACTTGACAGCTGTGCCGTCCGACCTGTATAATGCGCCGATTATGCTCGAATTCGTTCAGGAGTAAAGATATGGGTCCGCTACCGAAGCGAAAAGTCTCGAAGTCCCGGCGGAATCGTCGCCGCGCCCATGACGCCTTGACGCTCAAGCATTTAGTGGAGTGCGAGAGCTGCGGCGAGTATCATATCGCCCATCGCGTCTGCCCGAAATGTGGATCATATCGTGGCGAACAGGTCGTCGAGATCGAAAGCGGATAGGCGGCCGCTTAGGTTCCGAATTGTGCTGAAGGACCGTGCCGGCAATGCGCGGTTTTTTTGCGCCCCGGTTGCATTGACACCTCGCCCCGTACACTGTTGTCTGGCATAATTTGTCTGGCAGATCAGGGATAAAGAATCGACTTGATGAACTGGAAGACGGGCGCCGCCTTGTTCCCCGGGCAGGGCTCGCAGATGGTCGGCATGGGGTCCGACTTCGCGCGGACATATCCAGTCGCCCGCGAGACATTTGAGCAAGCGGATGACATCCTCGCCTTCGATCTCTCTCGGATCTGCTTCAACGGTCCCCGCGCTGAATTGGATCAAACAGCAATTACGCAGCCGGCGCTCTATGTTTGCAGCATAGCCATTTGGCGCGTTCTGCAAGCGCTGCTTCCGGCGGCGCAGCCTTCATGGATGGCGGGCCACAGCCTGGGCGAGTACTCGGCTCTGACAGCCGCTGACGCGCTTAGTTTCGAGGATGGCCTGCGTCTTGTACATGCCCGCGGCCGCTTCATGCAGCAGGCGGGCGACGACAACCCCGGCGCGATGGCGGCGATACTGGCGCTCGATATCGCAGAAGTTGAAACGCTCTGTGCCGCGGTCTCGGCGGAAACGGGACAGGTGGTCGTGCTGGCCAATGACAACTGCCCGGGGCAGGCGGTCGTTTCCGGAAACATCGCCGCGGTTGATCGATTGACCGAGCGCGCGACTGATGCGGGCGCCAGACGGGCGGTTGCGCTGTCGGTCAGCGTAGCGGCGCATTCGCCTTTGATGGCAGCGGCTCTGGATGGCTTCCTGGAGGTTGTTCACAGCACCGTATTTACGCCACCGGCCGTACCGGTATATGGCAATATACAAGCGCGGCCACTTGACTCTGTGACCGACATCCACACGGAGTTGGATCAGCAGCTGACGCAGTCAGTGCGCTGGACCGAGTCGATGCGCGCCATCATCGAAGCGGGAGCGGAAACTTTCATCGAGATCGGCTCGGGAACGGTGCTCGCCGGTCTAATGCGCCGCATTGACCGTTCAAAGGCGCGCGTCAGTCTCAACACGGTTGAGGCGCTGGACGACTTCCTGGCGTCGCTAGCGTGAGACGTCTGGACGAGGGAGGCGTTGATCATGTCTGAGTTGATTCTCGCGCGCCGTACAGGGGAAGTCTTCGAAGTCATTCTCAACCGCCCGGCTGAGCGCAACGCCATCAATGACGAGATGATGAGCGCTATTTCGGCGGCCTTCGATCAGGCGGAGCGCGACTTCAACGATGGCGCCCGCGTTGTGCTGGTCCGGGGCGAGGGGCGCGTATTCTCAGCCGGCATCGACCTGAATCAATTCCTGACGCCGGCTGAAGGGCTGCGCAAGAACCTCTTTCCCTTCACTGAGCGCTATCAAGCTATCTTCAACAAGATCGAACGCTGCTCGCTGCCGGTAATCTGTGTATTGCAGGGTTATTGTCTGGGTATGGCGCTGGAGCTGGCGCTCGCCTGTGATTTCCGCATTGCGGTCGAACGCACCAAGCTGGGGCTGCCGGAAGCGCGTTTGGGCATCATTCCCGATGTCGGGGGCACAGTGCGTCTGATCAAGCTGGTGGGACCGTCGCGCGCCAAAGATCTGATAATGACGGGCCGCAATATCGATTTGCCGCAGGCTTTGGAATGGGGGCTCATTAACGCTGTTTTCCCCAAGTCCGAACTGGAACATGGCGTCACCCAATTCGTGGAAGCGCTTTCCGCGTCGGCGCCGCTGGCGGTGAGCTACGCCAAACGGGCCGTCAACGATATTGTGGATAACACGCCTGGGCTGCAAATAGAAGCCTGGGCGCAGGCGCAGCTCTTCCGCAGCGAAGACTTTCGCAATGCCATTCAGGCGATGATCGACAAAACTTATCCGATAGATTGGGAAGGCGAGTAGTTGCGCGCTTACACGGGGTCATCGCCGATGACTTCCCGCAGTTTTCCATTCGCTTGTCCTAACAATCGGTGCGCCTCGTCGTAATCGACTCCCAGACGCGACATCACGACCGCCGATTTCACTTCGTTGTTCGCGCGCGCCAGTAAAGTCCCCGCCTGTCTGTCATCGGTGCCCGTCAATCGCATGACCAGACCGCAAGCGCGCTCAGCCAGCTTCTGATTGGATACTTTCACATCGACCATCAGGTTGCCGTATACCTTGCCCAGGCGAATCATGGCGGCCGTGCTGAGCGTATTCAGGATCATCTTCTGCGCCGTCCCCGCTTTCATCCGCGTTGAGCCGGCGATAATCTCCGGCCCCACGTCGACGCTGATCGAGATATCTGCGAGCTGGCCAATCGCGGAATGCGCGTTGCAGGCGATGGCGATTGTCTTCGCGCCCAAGGCATTCGCATATTCCAGGCCGCCCACAACGTAAGGCGTGCGCCCGCTGGCGGCAATGCCACAGACGACATCCTTGCTCGTCAGCTCGCATGCAATCAGATCTTCCCCCGCGCCCTCGGGCCGATCCTCCGCGCCCTCGATGGATTGCGTTAAGGCATCCGAACCGCCGGCGATGAGGCCTTGCACCAGATCAGGCGCTGCGCTGAAGGTGGGCACAGTTTCGACGGCGTCGAGAACGCCCAGCCGACCGCTGGTGCCGGCGCCAATATAAAAGAGACGTCCGCCCTTGGCGAGCGCCTCAGCGATGACATCGACCGCTACGGCGATCTGCGGCAGCGCCTCTCGCACAGCGGCGGCAACCTTGGTGTCTTCGCGGTTGATCAGGCTGACCGCATCGAGCGTTGTCAATTGGTCGATGTTCGCGCTGACGGGATTGGCCTGTTCTGTCGTCAAGTTCATGCTCTATGCACCGCACTCCATTCCATCTTCGCCAGAAGAGCCGCTCCCAAAACTGGCGGATGTTTCGCCAGCGGGCGCTCGGCAAGGGCGAGACGCTGCGCGACTTCGCTGGAGAGCCAGTTTTCCTTCTCGAGCAGCCCGCCGGCAAATGCGATCGGCGCCGCCATATAATTCAGCCGCCGCTGCGTCGTCTCAACTTGACCGGCCAGATGTTTCGCGGCCTGACGCAGAATGTCAATCGCCATATTGTCGCCATTTTCCGCGCGATCCAAGACAAATGGCGCCAGATTTGCGATTCGTACAGCCGGCGCCGTCTCGGACCGATATACCCAGGCGACCAGCTCACGCGCTTGTGAAAGACTTAACTCGTCAAGACAGGCGCGACCCAATGCCGTCAGGCAGCGTTTCGCACCAGAGTCGAATGTTTCGGTGACATGCCTTAGAAGCTGCAATCCGATCCAAAAGCTGCTGCCCTCGTCGCCCAACAGATAGCCCCAGCCGCCGACTTGCAAGCGCTCGCCAGCGGGTGTGACGCCGTAAACCGCGCTGCCTGTGCCCGCCAGAAGCAGAATGCCATGACGCTGCGCCAATGCGCCAACCAAAGCAATCTCCATATCCGAACTTGGCGTGAGGCGACTATCCGGCAGAACGGGCTTCACGGTCTGGAGCAACCAGTTTTCGCTGTGCAGAATGGATGCGCCGGCAATGCCAATGCCTGCGGCAGTGATGTTCTCATGGCGGAGCTTCGCCAAGCGCAATGCGTCGAGAATGCCGCCTTGAATTCGCTCCCGTGCCGCAGCGTGCCCTACGATGCTAGGGTTGACGGAACCCGCTGTCAGCGATGACAACTTGTCCAGATAGGCATCCACGATGGCGATGCGCAGCTTGCTCCCGCCGCCATCGATGCCCATAAACAGTGGCTCAATCATCGCGCGTCAATGCTCTCGACGATGAGATCGTGGATCGCGCGGCGAAAGGCATGAATGCCCTCGTCCGCCCGGCCATGATAGACGCGATTGGTCAGCACGGCGCTTACTAGCTCACGTTCCGGATCAATCCAGAGCGACGTACCGGTGAATCCCGTATGGCCAAAAGAGCTTGCGCTATAGAGGTCGCCGGCTGAAGAGTCCTTGCCCGCCTTTAGCATCCAGCCCAGGCCGAGACGGAACTGCCCGCTGGCCTGCTGGCTGGTCGCCGTTTGACGGAGGTCCGCGCTGATGGCGAGACGCTCGTCTCCGGAGAGCCAGGCTTGACCAAATCGGGCGACATCCTGCGCTGTGGCGAAGAGCCCGGCGTGCCCGGCGATGCCGCCTAAGCCGCATGCGTTTTCATCGTGGACCTCGCCCCAGGCGCGCCGATGACGCCAATGATTGTCCAATTCCGTCGGCACGATTCTATCGCGTGTGATGCCACTCAACATCGGATTGTAGGTGAACGAATCCAATCCCAAAGGCTGCAGCACCAGGTCATTTACCGACTCATCCAGCCGCCGGCCATGCAGTCGCGCGACCGCTTCGCCAAGGAGCATGATGCCGATGTCGGTATAGCGAACCGTGTCCCCGATGGCGCCGGCGAAGGGAAAGTTCACCATGGCATTCAAACCTCGCCGCCAGCGATCCTCTTCGTATTGAAGGACGTGAGTCGGAGGTGGCGGGGGCCTATCCGCGGCTAAGAGGTAGACCGAGCACCACGGTGGCAAACCGGCGGAATGCGTAAGCAGGTGCTTAAACGTGACTTCGCGAGGATCGACCGACTGGCCGCGGAACTGCGGCTCAACCGGCACGAAGGCGCGCGTGTGCGGGTCTTGTCCGCTGGCGATTTCCCGTGGATTCACCCGCCCGAATTCTGGAACGACGTCCACCAGGCGGCTTTCAAGTGCGGCGGCGCCGGCCTCGACCAGGACCAGAAAACTCGTCTCGACAAGGAGCTTGGTAACGGATGCGAGATCGAAGAGCGAATCAACGGTGACGCTTGTGCGTTGTCCCGCCGGCTCGATCCAGCCGTGGGCGTCATTCCAGACGGTATGGCCTCGGTGAATGACGCAGGCGCTGAGCGCGGGAAATGTATCCGGCATGTGCCGCTCCAAGAGGTTCGCGAGCGCAGTGCAGGTTGCGAAGCTAGTCATAAGACTTCCACCGTCAGCCTGCCCTTCGGGATGTAATCGCCGCAGATGGCGTCAACGGCGGCTTCGAGCGATGGACCGCTGCCGCCGTTGCTGCAGATGACGCTGTCCACTCCCGTGATCAATTCCGCGTCATAGGGATTCTGGGCGCAAATCAAGATCACCTCGCCCGCGCTGTCACAGACATTCTGGGCGAGCCGCATTTGCGCCGGTTGCATGTGGGCGTTGCGCGAGACCAGGATGATGGAATCCGTCCAGCTTGTTATGTCCTTTATTTTTTCAATGCTCTCGGCAAAATCTTCCGACGGATCTACGATGTGGCAGGCGACCCGCGGAATACGCTGTGAGAGAAACGCAGCGAACCGACTGCGAGAGCTCGTTTCGCCGGCTTCGGGAGACCGCTGAGAGGAGAATTCGACCAGTGCAATTCGCCTCGACGATGTGTTGAGAGGCAGAGCCTTGCCCCGCTTAAACATGACAGTGCCGGCGCGAGCCGCATCACGCGCCAGCGACCAGTGCGCCTCGCTGCCAACGATCTCTAGCCTTGGGGCGTCATCAAGGGGGAATCGCCCTTTGAGCGCGCGGATGCGTTCTAGGGACTGATCTAGCCGCTCCTCGGAAAGCCGACCCGACTGCGCCGCCCCCAGCACGGAGTCAAATGCTTGTTCCTGGGACTCGCGCCTGTGTGAAAACAGGACCATGTCGCTACCCGCCAGCAGCGCCAAAACGGCCGACTCGCCCGCGCCAAAGGCATTCGTGATCGCTTTCATTTCCATGCAGTCGGTGCAGACGGCGCCATTAAAGCCGAGCTCTTCCCGCAGCAGGCCAGATACGATTCGCGGCGAGATCGTCGCTGGCAGCTCGCTGTCCAGCGCGTCATACAAGACGTGCGTCAGCATGACGCAGCCGACATCGGCGGCGATGGCAGCGCGGAAGGGACGCAGATCTTCGGCGTACAAGTACGAGATAGAGCCGGTTACCCTCGCCGGGGCGTCGTGCGTGTCGATGACGGTATTGCCGAGTCCGGGAAAGTGCTTGACGGTGGCCGCCAGGCCCGCGCGCTGAAATCCGCGAATCTGCGCCGCGACGATGTCACTGACCAATCGCGGATCGCGGCCGACCGAACGTGTGCCGATCGAAGGATTGTCGCGTTGATGCGCGATGTCGGCGACTGGCGCGAAATTCCAGTTGATGCCGAGCGCTGCCATCTCTCGTCCCATCATATAGGCGATATCTTCCGCGAGCTGGGGCAGGCCCGCGGCTCCAAGCGCCATTGCTCCGGGGCTTTCGGTAAAGCCCTCGCGCAGCCTGGCGACGCTGCCGCCCTCTTGATCAATACCCACGAGAATGGGATGTTTCGCCGCTGCCCGGCAATCCGCGATCAGCCGCTTGACTTGCGCCGGCGATTCGATATTCCGCGCGAATAGGTAGATGCCGCCGATTCGTCCGCTGGCCAGCCACTCCAAAATATGGGACTGAGGCTTCAATCCCTCAAAGCCCACCATCATCAGCTGCCCAACCTTTTCAGTGAGCGAATGCATCGATTGCCTCTATTGCGGCCTTGCTGCCAATTGTCCGACTTCCCAACGGATCATGAATTCATACAGCGCGAATGTCAGCAATGCGCCGACAAATATGAATACGCTGATCGACTCCGGACCAACGTATTCGGCGAAGATGCCACCCATACCCGAGAGCGCCGCGCCTCCGAGCCCCGCGCAGCCGACCTGGAAGCCAATCGCGTTGGGGGCATGCTCTTGCCCGACCCGCTTGTTCGTCTGCAGAATCAAGATAGGAAAAACCGCCGCCAAACCGAATCCCATGCCCATCAGTCCCAGCAAGCTGAATACATCATTCAGGTTGAGGAAGAGCAAAAAAGCGCCGCTGACGGTGAAGCCAAAGCAGATGTTTAGGAGGGTCTTGTCCCCCAGGCGCATGGCGAGAAGCCCCATCGTTATTCGCCCGACGGTGAAACTGGCCCAGTAGGCGCTGACCCAGCTGCTCGCGATCGCTTGCGGCAAGTTGCGCGCTTCGATCAGCAGCGTATTCGCCAGTTGCCCGGTGCCCAGCTCGACCCCTCCGTAGACGAAGAAAAACAGCAAACCGATGATCACGATTGGACGGCGCAGGCTCTCGCTGATCGGCGGACCCGCGCTATTGCTTTTCAATTTGCCGCTCGGGGAGTTTATCCGCCAAAGTGGCAAGCTGAACAGGATGACCAGACCGATCAGCAAAATGACCAATCCAACGAGGACATAACTCGATTGCCAGCTGCCATCCTGGTAAAGCACGAAGTGCGTGACCACGGCCGGCGCAAT
>JAAXID010000238.1:15142-20191 GCA_012270545.1 Anaerolineae bacterium
ATGCTGGCGATGAAGGCGACGCCGAGCAAGATAACCCAGGCGGGTGCAACGGCGTAACCTAGCATACCGACGCCCGCGAATGCCATGCCGCCGACCAGCACCGGTCCTATTGAAAACCTGCCGATGATCGAACCGCTGAGAAAAGCGGCGATCAAACCGCCCAGCATCGCCGCCGGCGCCAGGGCGGCCAGAGCATCATGCGATACATTGAAACTGTCTTGCATATACGTCCAGGAGATGTTTAGCAGTCCGGACGCAATTCCTATCACGATGAATACAAGATAGGCGACCAGGATGGGGAAGGTCTTCTTGAAGCTCAATTTGGCTCGATTCTGTTGGAATGCTGCAATCTATCATACTCCCTCGTCATAGCCGCGCAATGGTTTCGTGCGTCGATTATACAAGGGGCGAGATTGCTCGGAAGCAACGAAAGAGGAGAAGATACCCCCGGCTGTGGTAGACTGACGGTGAGCCCCATCGGCTCGAATCGCCTATGAGCTGGAAGACGCGCTATGCCATCACCTGACGAGCACGACTTGATTGAAGTCCGCGCTGACGAACGGTTCGATGAAGCGCGCCTGCAGGGCTATCTGCGCGATCGCGTGCCGGGCGCCGACGGTGAGATGACCGTCAGACAGTTTGGTGGTGGCAAGGCGAACCTGACCTATCTCTTGACTTTTGACGCGTCGCTGGAATACGTCTTGCGCCGCCCACCTTTGGGAAGCTATGCGCCATCGGCACATGACATGGGACGCGAAAATCGGGTGCTGTCTGTCTTGCATAGGGCATTTCAGTTCGCGCCAAGAATTTACCACTATTGCGAGGATGAAGCTGTAATCGGCGCGCCCTTTCTTATCATGGAGCGCTGCCGCGGCCTGGTAATCCGCGAAACGATGCCTGAGCGATTCGCTGCGAACGCAAAGGCGCCGCAATTGATGAGCGCGGCGCTGGTCGATACGTTGGCCGCTTTCCATGCCATTGACTACGAGGCGTTGGGTTTGTCCGAGCTGGGTCGGCCCGCCGGTTTCGTCCAACGGCAAGTGGAAGGCTGGTGGCGGCGCTGGGGGGCGGCCACGCTTGACGAGAATTCGCAAGTGAACGAAATCTACCGCTGGTTGGCGGATCATCTGCCCGAATCCAGCTATCACTCGCTGGTTCACAACGATTACAAGCTGGATAACACCATGTTTGACGCGGAGGATCCGTCCCGTGTCGTCGCCATTCTTGATTGGGACATGTGTACGCTCGGCGATCCGCTCTCCGATGTTGGCACGCTCTTGACCTACTGGACGGGGCCGGCTGATTCGGCCGCTGTCAGAGCGATTGGCACGATGCCCCCCGGCGACTTCGCTTTCTACAGCCGCCAGCAGATCCTGCACCGTTACGCCGAGCAGAGTGGACGAGACCTCTCACATATTCCTTTCTATCACGCGCTCGGGGTTTTCCGGTTACTAGTGATCTTGCAACAAATCTACATTCGCTATGTTCGCGGTTTCACTCAGGACGAGCGATTCGCCCAACTGGATGTCTCGGTAAACGCGCTGACTGAATGGGCGCTTGAGATCATGCACGGGAGCGCGGATTAACTTCCGGGGTCGGCTTACACGAATTCGAGGTAGTCAGTGCGGGCGTTTTCGATATCGCTGTAGAAGCCGCGCAGATGCGCATACTCGTCGGGAATGGTCAGCGCCAGTTGATGCATGGACTGGGTGATCATTTCATTTAGCTCGGGGCGCGGGATCCGGCTGCGGCCGCCCGCGCGAAAGCGAAAGGGCTTGCCAAAAACGACTTTGGCGTAGGCGCGGCGGAAACGCTTCAAACGCCGCCGCCAGTCTTCCGCGCCGCATATCGCCGCCGGTACGATTACAGCATCGGCTTTTGTCGCGATGTAGGCCATGCCCTCTTTTGCCTGTTGCATGCCCTCAGGATGGCGTGTGCCCTCCGGCGCCATGAGCACGAGCTGCCCGCTCTTCAGCAATTCGATCGTCTGCATCAGCGCCTTGCGGTCATATTCACCGCGGCGTATCGGATAATGTCCCCAATGGCGCAGGAACCAGCCGGCGACCGGAATGCTGAAGTTTTCCACCTTGGACAAAGAGATGGTATAGCGAAAGGAAATGCTGACCGTCACGACGATCGGATCGAGGTATGACACGTGGTTGATCATCAGGCAAGTTCGACCCTGCCGCGGGATGTTCTCCAGCCCAGATACGTCTACCTTGCAGAAGATGGGCACAACCGCTCGGAGGAGCGGATGCATCATGCGCCGCGCCCGGTCATATTCGGGCTGCCGCGCGATGTATTCTTCAATGCTCAATTCAGTGGGCATGTTGTTGTCGGCGCTGGCTCACCGTCTGGATTTGCGTTTGCGCTCGCGCCGCTTGCGTCTGATCGCGTTCAATTCTTGAGCCGGCGTCAACATGGCGCTGACTTCGTCCTCATCAAGCTGATACCAGGCGCCCTTGCGCAACGTCCCCAAACCGAGCTGGCCGATATGCGTCCGGACGAGCCGAACCACAGGATGACCCAATGTTGTGGCGACCCGTTTTATCTGACGCTTGCGACCTTCGACCATGACCAGGCGCAAGACCGTCGAGCGCTTAGTCGATTGCAGCACGGTCACAGAACAGGCAGCGGTGCGGCTATCATCAAGCCAAATGCCACTCTCCCAAGTTTCAACCGTATCTCTTGACACCTTGCCTTTGACGGTGACTTTGTAAGTTTTCGTGTGCTCGTAACGCGGGTGAGAGATTCTGTTGGCAATCTCGCCGTCATTTGTCAAGACCATGAGGCCCTCGCTGTCCGCGTCCAATCTGCCGATGGTGAACAGGTGCCCGGGCACGTCCACCAATTCGCGGATCGTTGGACGCTCATCGCCTTTCTCGGCTTTGTTCGTGCTTAGCACGCCTTTGGGTTTGTTGACGACGATGTAGAGCGGCTCGAAGGAATCCGAAATTCGCTCGCTGTCGACATGAATGACATCTTTAGCGGGGTCAGCTTTTGCGCCCAGCTCGATGACTTTGCCATTAACCCGCACGCGACCCTGACGGATAATCTCTTCGCATTTTCGCCGCGAACCGATATCCGCCTGCGCCATAATCTTGTGCACGCGCTGCCGTGGCACAGTCTTTCCTTTCTTCCGCCTCATCGCGACGCGCTTCCAACTTAATGATATGGAAGGCGCCTGCCTCGCGCTAGGGAGATTCCAGGCCGCGTTGAGCATTTAGTGTTAAACAGCGCCAATAGACAGTTGTGGTGGAAATCGGCGCCTCATTTGTCGATGGATTTATCGGTGACGATAAATTGCAAGGGGATGCCGAGCAAGAGCCGCGTCTGCGCGACCAAAGTAGGCAGGGCGACCACCAGCAGCGTCAATACCAGCATGAAGGGAATGCTCAAGAGCTCCAGGATGGACTCGCCAAAAGTGTAGGGCGAAACGCGCGCTGGACGGATGCGATAATCTTGCACCTGAAACACCACAACCAAAATGAGCATGACGATGCCCGCGATCGCCAGCAGGGTCCAGGCCGGGTGGCTCGCGGAAAAACCTTCCAATACATAAGTCAGCTTGTCGCCGGCCGTCATCAACCCTTCAACCTTGACCGGTGCAATCTTGGGGTGAAAGAAGACTGGAAGCTGTGAACCGACAGTCAGGATAATCCAGCCCGCGCCTGCCAGCAGAATATCGTGAGCGATGCGAAGCAGCATTTTGAACGAGTTGAACGATGCGACCTGGGGATTCTCGATCAGCTTGGCGAGCATATATCCGACTTCTTTGCTGCCCCAGGCGTGCCGAAGCGTCTGGCTGTAACGATTCTTTATCGACTCGAATATGTTGGATCCCGTTGTCGAATCGGCCAGAAAGGGCAGGTAGATGTGCTCCAGCTTCACCTGACCGCCGGTGGCGAAATAGGCTTTGATCAACATATGCCATTCGTCGGCGATCACATCGGTATCCCAGTTGCCGCTCTGTTCCAGCAGCCTCAGGCTCAGCGAATAAGAGGACATCGGCATCGCCATCCACCAAGGCGCGGCTAAATACGCCAGCTCAAAGGCGGTTGCGTAGGTATTGATGATGCGCATCAGCGGGTTCACCTGCCAGATATTGCCGTGATAACGAATCGGCGCCTGCCAGAATGTGCGATGGCGCTCTTCATTGATAGCGAAGTGATAAGTCAGCGCGGCGAAGTGCTTTTCGTGCCAGCGCGTGTCGGCGTCCATTGTGGTCAATACGTAGTTGTCGATGTTCAGGCTTTCTTCGTCCACGATATTCTCAAAGAAGCGATTGATCGCCCAAGCGAGGTTTGCCGATTTACACTGCATCTCACCAATCAGCCCGCGCGGATGCACCGTGAAGTAGATATTGGCGAAATGGGCGGCGTACTGGCGGTGAAGGCTCTGCGCCTTTTGATAGCTATCCGGTTCGGCCGCTTCCATCGCCAGCAAGACGGAGATCTGTGAATTCGCATTATCCTGCAAACTCAGCTGATCCAAAGTTCGAGTGAGTATCTTCATAGACTCGTTGTAAATGGGGATGATCACCAAGTGTTGAACACTGTCCCAGTCGAGGGAATGCGGTCCCCGGTCTTGCAGATACTTTCGGTACCAGTCGATCGATTCCCATTCTTTGATCCGGCGCATTCCCATGCCATTGGCGATGCCGGCGAGGAGAAAGCGGATGGCCGAATAGGAGGCTACTAGCGCGGCGGTTAGCATTAAGGTGAGAGGGAAGGCGACCGCGCTGGCAATGGACACCAACAGGGCGAGCCAGGCGATGAACCCCGGAATGCCGTCCAGCACGCGCTCCGGAATGGGCGGCAGTGGCGCGCCACCCCATAAGGAGCGGCCGACATCGGATGGGCGAGGGGGACGGGGATTACTCGATGTATAGGGCACAGCAGCCTTAAGCGAAAGACAAGGTTACAATCAGCGGGTACAGCCCTCAGCGCGACGCGATTGGCGGCGGCGACTATCTTGCAAACAGACGCGCCAATACGTCGAGCGGCCACGAAAGAAGGCACCCAATTCGCCGTAATCATAACATAGTGG
>JAAXID010000153.1 GCA_012270545.1 Anaerolineae bacterium
TCGCGCGCCATCGGCGAGACGATGATCGTGGCGATCGCGGCGGGCGCCGGGCCCAACTTCAGCTTCAATCCCTTTGACTCGGCCGAGACGATGACCGGGCATATCGCGCGCATCAGTGGCGGCGACCTCAGTTATGACTCGATCGATTACAACAGCATCTTCGCCATCGGGCTGACACTGTTCCTGATGACCTTCATCCTCAATGTGCTCAGCCGCCTCATCATCAGTCGCTTCCGGGAGGCCTACTAATGGCGGAAGAGAAGAACAAACAGCGCCGCTATTACATGCCCGAAGAAGCGGACTTTTTCCGCCGCCTGGAGCAGCGGCGCCGCCGCGGGCGGGTCGGCAAGCTATTCAACTATTTCTCTATCGCGGTCGCCGGGCTGGCGCTGATCGCCCTCTTCTTCAATGTCGTCAACGAAGCCTTTGGCGCCATCGGCGTGGTCAATACCATCGAACCGGAAACGCTGACCGCTGGCGCGCCGCTGGCGGATTTGAGCGCAGATGAACTGGCGACCATCCTGGCGGAGAATGTCGGCGGACGCCTGCGCGTTCTGATTCGCGATACGATCAGCCAGGTGGAAAATGCCCGCTTCACCAAGGCGACGGTGGCCGAAATCGTCGGCGATGACAAGGTCGATCCGGCAATCGCAGGTGAATTGCTCAAGGCGATAAGCAAGGAGCAGCAGGCCGGCTTGCTGGCGCGCTACGCTGACCCCGGCGCCCTGCGCAACCTGGTGCTGGAAGAAGTGGTCGAGCAGAAAGTGATCGCCAGCTTCACGCTCAGCGAGACGATCTTCAATTTCGCCGCTGTAAAAGCCAAGATCGAAGGTCCTATTCTGGAAGAATACAAACGGTCAGAGCGCCTGGACGACGCCAAGGCCACAGTCATTCGTTTCCATAGCTGGCTGGATAGCGAATTCCTGGCGACGCCAATGTCCAGCACGCCGGCGCTGGCGGGGGTGCGTACCGCGCTTATCGGCTCCATCGGACTGATGGTGGTGGTGGTGCTAGTGGCGCTGCCGATCGGCGTCGGCGCGGCCATCTACCTAGAAGAATACGCGCATCACGGCTTCGTCAATCGCCTGATCGAGACGAACGTTCGCAACCTGGCGGGTGTGCCCTCAATCATCTACGGCATGCTCGGTCTGGCGATCTTCGTGCGCGCGCTGGCGCCCTTCACCAGCGGAATGATATTTCATCACAACGTCGACGTGCCAACCATCGAGGCAGTCATTGAACGGATAGCACCCGCATTCGATGGCGAGATCGGCTTTGATGGGCTCGCGCTCAGCAGCGACAGCGAGCAAGTTGATGCGCCTACGCTCGGGCGGATAGTGGATACCTTCTTGCACTTTGCTACGCCGAGCTTGACGATGGGTGGCAATTCAGCCGTGGTCGACATGGCGAATGCGCTGGCCGAGGCGCTGGGTATCGCCGTCGATGTAGCGGAGACGCGCGCCGACGAAGGGCATGACATCGAGGTGCGCGGCACATATTATCGTTTCGATGTGGCGGAAGGCGCGCGAATCAATGACGAGGCCTATGATCAATTGCTGGCGAGCCTAATTCGCATCAACAGCTTTGCGCCAAACGGACGGACGCTGGTTAGCGCTGGCTTGACGCTTGTGCTGCTAATTCTGCCGATCATCATCATCAACGCGCAGGAGGCGATACGCGCCGTGCCTTATACCATTCGCGAAGCCTCTTACGGCTTAGGCGCGACTCGCTGGCAGACGATCTGGAAGCAAGTCTTGCCGGCCGCCCTGCCCGGCATCATGACGGGAACGATATTGTCGGTTTCGCGCGCGGTCGGGGAAACGGCGCCCCTGATTGTCGTTGGCGCGGCCACCTTCCTGGTCACCGACCCAACCAGCCCGTTCTCGCAGTTTACAGCGCTGCCGATACAGATTTATCAATGGACGGCGCGCCCTCAGGGGCAATTCGCTGATATCGCCGCGGCCGCGATCATCGTGCTGCTGGCACTTATGCTTACGCTGAACGCGGCGGCGATCTTCCTGCGCAACCGCTATTCGATAAGGTNNTACGGGGCTTTCCGCGCGGTGGCAAACGTCAGCCTGCCGATCTACAAGAACCGCATCACCGCCTTGATTGGTCCCTCCGGCTGCGGCAAGAGCACGGTGCTGCGCGGCATCAACCGCATGCTGGATCTGACGCCAGGGGCGCGCGTCGACGGCGAAATCATCTATCGAGGCAAGAACCTCTACGCTGCAAACGTGGATCCGGTCGAAGTGCGCCGGCGCATTGGCATGGTCTTTCAAAAGCCGAATCCCTTTCCCAAGAGCATCTTCGACAACGTCGCCTACGGACCGCGGCTGCTGGGCGTCAAGAAAAAGGGTACGCTGGATGAAATCGTCGAGCGCAGTTTGCGCGGCGCGTCACTCTGGGACGAAGTCAGCGACAACCTCAACAAGTCCGGCTTGGCGCTATCGGGCGGGCAGCAGCAGCGGCTCTGCATCGCGCGCACGATCGCGGTCGAGCCCGATGTCATCCTGATGGACGAGCCCTGTTCGGCGCTCGATCCCATCGCGACGCAGCACATCGAAGAGCTGATGTGGGAGCTGAAAAGCGAATATACCATCGTCATTGTCACGCACAATATGCAGCAAGCGCAGCGCGCCTCCGATTACACCGCCTTCTTCAACATCCGCAAGGAGGTCGAAAACGGTCATGAAGCGCGTTGGGGCGAGCTGGTCGAATACAGCGACACGCAGCAGGTCTTCGAGAGCCCGACGCTGCAAGAGACGGCCGATTATATCGCTGGGCGTTTCGGTTGATCCTCGGCTGATTTTCACCTGCGAGAACAGCTTATCAGCAAAATGGGCGATCAGATTTGACCGCCTTTTTAACTCTGCCGCTCAATTATAGGCAGGCAGGTTTTGATATAGGATTGCCATCGAAACTGCGTCATAATGCTGTGGGAAGGTGAAGTGAAAGAGACCGAATTGACCGACATCAAGCGGATAGGCGTTTTAGCGCATCCCTCGCGTCCCGATACGCATCCGGTAGCGCGCGAGATCGCGGCGACGCTCTGCCAGCGCGATATCGAAAACTGGGTCTACACCGTTTGGGATGAAGACAGCGTGGCGCGCGATGTGGCTTGCGCTGATGTGGTGATGGCGATCGGCGGCGACGGCGCCATGCTGCGCGCCGCTCGCGTCTGCGCTGAATACGAGGTGCCGGTTTTGGGCATCAACATGGGCTGGCTCGGCTTCCTCACCGAGATCGAGAAACCGGAGGATTGCGCGGCCGGGCTGGATCAGCTGCTGGCGAGCGAGTACTGGATCGAGAAGCGCATGATGCTGCAAGCGACCGTGCTAGAACACAAGCAGCATGTGATCGGCTCATTCCGCGCGCTGAACGATGTGGTGATCAGCGGCAGCGTCTTCGGGCGAATGGTGCAGATTGCCGCCTACATCGACAAGCATTGGGCGACGACCTACAACGCCGATGCCCTGATCATGTCGACGCCAACCGGTTCGACGGCTTACGCGCTGGCGACCGGCGGACCCATTCTGCCGCCAGAATTGCGTAACATCCTGCTGGTGCCCATGGCGCCGCATCTGAGCATGGATCGGCCGATTGTGCTTTCGCAGGGCGCC
>JAAXID010000214.1 GCA_012270545.1 Anaerolineae bacterium
CTGCCGCCGGAGGCAGATGACATGCGTGACAGTCTAGTCACCGACTCCAGGACCGCGACAGATTTGCGCGAACGGCTCATCACAGCTGGTATACTGCTGCCGATAGCGATTTTGGCCTCTCTCGCCGGCGGCTGGCTCTTCGTACTCTTGGCGCTGCCAGTTATGTGCGTCGGCATGCTGGAATTCTATGTGATGGAAAAAGACACCACGATGCAGGGCAGTTCGCTCACGGGCATCCCCACCGGCATCGTGGTCGTCCTGGGCTTCTTCCTCAGTTTGGACTGGTTGTGGCAACTGGCGTTGATCTTAGGCATCGCGCTCACCCTCATCCTGGAATTGTCACGCCAGCCTCAGCAGCCTGATCGCGCCTTGAAGCAAGTCGGCACCACCTTATGCGGCGTCTTCTACATCGCCTTCCCCGCCGCCTTCTTGATCAGCCTGCGCAATGCGCCGCAGGATGGCGCGATATGGCTTTTCGTCGTCTACGCCATCACCTGGGGGACGGACAGTTTCGGTTACGTTTTCGGCAAGACCTTCGGCCGGACAAAACTGGCGCCGCTGATCTCACCCAACAAGACCGTTGAAGGTGCGATCGGTGGCATCCTGGGCGCCTGGATCCCCGCCTTCTGCATACTCTTGTTTACCGGCGCCTTCGAGCCAATTCTAATTCCGATGATCGTGGCTGGACCATTTCTGGCGGTGAGCGGAGACCTGTTCGAATCGGCTCTGAAACGTTTCTTCCGCGTCAAGGACAGTTATGTCGCTGGCTTCAATGTCTTCCCAGGGCACGGTGGCGTGCTCGATCGCATTGACGCCTTGGTCTGGGTGGCCAGTTGGGTATTCCTTTATCTCTATGCTGTCGGCATCTTATAGCGCTACCCCTCGCCAGCAGACCCGCGCATGGTTCTTTGAAGCGCCTCGAAGAATAAGCTATAATGATGCGGCTGCGCTGTCTTGGCGCGCGCGACTCTTCTATGAGTGGCTACGAAACCCCTAGCCCCTCTCGCGGCGAAAGTTGGTGATTAATGCCGAAATTCGAAACGCAAGTGCTGATAAATCGCCCGGTTTTCCATGTATTCCGCTATGTCGGGGATTTCAACAACGACGTCCATTGGCGCAACGTCCAGAGCGTCGGCATCACCAGCGGCGAACCAATTCGCACGGGCACGATGGTGGCGATGACGCGCCGCATCATGGGCCGAGGAGGTTTCGTCAACAGCGATGTCACCGACTACGAACGCAACAAAAAGATCGAGCTCAAAGGCTCCTACTGGGGCTTTCCCTTCGTCAGCACGATCATATTCGAGCACCGCGGTCAGCAGACCAATGTCCGCGAGACCCTCGATATCCGTACCCGCTGGTTTTTCTGGTTTGGGATCTTCTTCAACTTGACGCTAAAGGGCGTCCTGCAGCGCGAGTGGGGAAACCTCAAACAAATCCTAGACGGGCACGGCGACCGCAAGTCGGCCATGCCGCAACCCATTCCCGAGTAGAGTTGCTTTGTAACAATTGAAGTTTAGAATGCGTCGACCTTATCCTTTTCCGGATCGTAGTAGTCGCTGCGAATGCCGATTTCAGTGGCATACTGCGCGATCAAGACCTGCGTGGAAAAGTGCTGCATCAGATTGAATATATAGTAGATAATAATCGACAGTGTGATCCCGGCAAGCAGATTCGCGCCCATGAGCCCGCCGAAAAGGCCGTCCACAATCTGTCGCACAATGCCGTAGATGATTGAGAATGCGATCATGTACAGCAGAAGCGTTAGTCCTGCGCCCTTGTGTTCGCGGGCGGCGCGCATATTACGCCAAATCTGCCAGGATGCCTTGTAATCGCCTTCCGCGGCGAAACGCGCCATGCCAACGAAGTATCCCCAGCCCATCACAAATACCGAACCGACTATGATGACGATTGAAGCGATTGCGCCAACCATTCCCAAGAATTCAATTCGCCCAATCAAACCGATCGCAACCGCCAAGACAGCGATGAGCAAGATGAGCAGCAACCAATATGCAGCGCTCGACACAAAAAGCAGGGCGCCATCCTTCACGTTCCGGCCGAAGTCGATCCCGGGCATCCACTCGTCCTCGCGCATCACCGCGCGTATGACCTCAATGCTGTAGCCGGACAGCCAAAAGCCGGAGACGGTAGCAGTAAGAAGAAATCCCAGCGCGCCAATGATGGTGGCGCCGCCCACAGGCGCGACCGTGACCAGATCTGATTCCGATGCCCCAAAACCAGATAGCGCCTGCAAAAACGGCAGCCAGTCGTAAGTATTGAGCACCATTGCGCTAAAGACTGACAGAGCAATCGTCAACGCCAACACGATGCTCATGACTTTGGCGAAGTTCTGAAAAGGATATTTGAACGCGCTGGAAAAGTTCATCTCTCTGCTCGATAGACTATTGCCTGTAGTTGCCCTTATCTTACCACATTCACATCTCGCTTACTTGTCTGCTTCGTCAACCTGCGAAAAACTTTCCCAGATACCCACATTGCACGCTCCTAGAATGCGGCTTCCAAATCAGCAAGCGACATCACAATGCACAAAAGCGCAGAACCTATCCAAGCTCTTCCAGGCGATCGTGCGCCGGTGGCGGGGTAGCGGATAACGCCGAGATTTCATCATACCACTCGGGCGTCATCGATACATCCAGCGCCGCCAGCGATGATTCCAGCTGCTTCAGATTTCGCGCCCCGATGATTGGCGCCGTGACAGCCGGATGCGCCATCACCCAGGCCACCGCCAGCGTCGCCGGCTGCAGTTCGCGTTCTCGCGCGTGCGCGGCGAAATCGGCCGCCGACTGATAATAGTCAGCCAGGCCGTAGCGCTTGCTGTACATCCTGTTTTCTATCAGGCGTCCCGCATCGGCCTTGCCATCAGCCGCGTATTTTCCAGTGAGCAGGCCGCCGCCGAGCGGACTGTAAGGAATGACGCCGATTTCTTCCGCCGCCGCCATTGGCAGGATCTCCACCTCCGCCTGCCGCTTGACCAGGTTGTACATCGGCTGCAGGCATTCGATCCGCGCCAGCCCGTTCCGCTCGGCGATGCCTTGCGCCTTCATCACTTGCCAAGCTGCCCAGTTGCTGACCGCCGGATAGAGGATCTTGCCCTGTCGCACGAGATCATCCAGCGCGCCCAGCGATTCTTCAATCGGCGTTTCCCCATCATAATGATGCAAGAAATACACATCGATGCGGTCGGTATTGAGCCGCTTCAGGCTCTCCTCGACAGCGATCTGAATATGCCGCCTGGAAGCGCCCTCTTGATTAACGTCAGCGCCAGTGCGCGACACGACCTTCGTCGTCAGCACGATCTCATCGCGGCAATCCGCGATCAGCGCGCCCAGTATCTCTTCCGAGCGTCCGCCTGCGTATGTATTGGCGCAATCAAAGAAGTTGATGCCCGCCGCGCGGCAGCGATGGAACATCCGCGCCGATTCCGCCTCGTCGGCGATATCGCCGAAAGACATGGTGCCGAAACAAAGCGACGAAACCTTAACGCCCGTGCGGCCCAGAATTCGATAATCCACTGTTCAACCCTTTCGCTACAAACCGAAAATGACTCAGAGCACTTTCACTCATCGGCGGCCATTCGCCCCTGCGCGACCATCTCGACGCGACCACCCACGCGTATGACGATTTCGCCCTCGGCGCGCTCCGCCGCTAGATGGAGCAGCGAAGGCCGGCCAATCTGATAGCCCTGCTCAGAACGAATCGCGATTTTGTCCGAGCCGAAGTAACCATGCTCGAGCAAATAGGCAGCGATGCAGCCGTTGGCGCTGCCCGTCGCCGGATCTTCCGGCGCGCCATAAATATCGTCCAGCACGCGCACGTGGATGTCATTCTCGACATCCAGGGTCTCGGCGCAGAAGATCGCCGGCGCGATCGCATCGTGCGCCCCCAGAAGCGCCCGCAGCCGATCCAAATTAACCCGAGCGCGATTGACCGCCTCCAGCGACCCCATCGGCACCAGCACGAATGCCATCCCCGTGGACACCTCTTGAAGCGGGAAGCGTGGATCGATATCCTCTTCTGCAACGTTGAGGATCTGCGCCAGATCGGCCGCCGTGAATGTATGACCGAATTCCGGCGGATTCTGACGCATCCACAGCAGGCCGTCATCCGAGAACGTGACCGGAATCTGCCCGACAGGCAAGTTTAGCAATACCCTTTCGACAGGCCGCCCTATCAATTCGCGCTGGATAACATAGGCTGTGCCGAGCACTGGATGCCCAGCGAAATCGACTTCGACCTCGGGCATGAAGATGCGCACGTTGTAGCCGCCGTTCTCGGGCAGATCCGAGATGACGAAGGTCGTTTCGGAAAAATTGATCTCCTTCGCCAGCTGCTGCATCAGTGATGCCGGCGGATTGCCCAAATAGACCGCCAGTTGATTGCCAGTGTACTTCCGGCCGACGGTGAAAACATCCACGATAAAGAATTCCATACGCGACATGTCAATTGTCCGTTTCTTGCAATATTGAATCTTTCCAGCGCGACGGCGGTTCTTGCGCGTAGCCCTTCAACAGGCGCCCGTAATGCTGAGGACGCCGCTGATGCAGCAACGGGAACAACTCCAGATACTGCTCACGAACTTCGGCGCGCAGCAAAGCGTGAACCACTTCGTCTTGGTCGCGGCTCGCCTGCGCCAAGACGCGCCCCAAAGGATCGCAGATAAAGCTGCTGCCGTAGAAGGTCACGGCGTTCTCGCGTCCGATCCGGTTGCAGGCGGCGATGAAGACGCCATTGGCGGCGGCATGACCGCGCATCACGGTGCGCCAGGCAGCGGCCGAGTCGAAATCGCTGGCGGTCGGTTCCGAACCGATCGCCGTCGGGTAGTAGATGAATTCGGCGCCTTCGAGCGCGTAAATCCGCGCCAGCTCGGGAAACCACTGATCATAGCAGGTCGGCGCCGCCAGCCTGACATCGCCGATATCGTGCACCGGATACTGGTCGCCCCCAGTGAAGTAATCGGTCTCATGATAGCCCTCGCCCGAAGGGATATGCACCTTGCGCGTGAAGTGACGCAACTGCCCGGAGGCATCGTGAACAGTCGCCGTGTCCCAGTAGCTGCCGCCCTCGTCGTGCTCGAAGAGGCTGCCGATAATGGTGACGCTGTGCGACCGCGCGAGCTCCGCGAAAAATCTGTCGGATACCCCGCCTTGCAGTGGCTCCGCCCAGGCGAAACCAGCCGGATCGCGTACGCCGGGGAAGTAGGGCAAGATGGAAAACTCGGGCAGGCAAATGAGCCCCGCGCCCGTCTCAGCCGCTTCCGCGACCAGCTCGCGGTAGAGCGCTTTGGTCGATTGCTGGTCGCCCCTCCAATGCCCTTGCGCCAGGGCGATATGAATGTCTCTCATTTTGCTACCCGCTCTCCACGATCTCCCTAGCGGCGCGCTGACCGGTGAAATAGGCGCCGTGCACCATCGCCGTCAAGTGATGGGGCGCCGTCGCTTCGCCCGCCCAAAAGAGCGGCGGCGTCGCCATCGCCAGCTTTCCCCGCGCCGCATAATGCCCTGGCAGGCAGACGCTGTAACCGCCCAAAGCGAAGGGATCAGCGGGCCAATTGACCCAACGCGCCTTGACAAATTGCAAAGTCGGATTCCCAATCTCCTGGCGCAAGGTTTCCATTCCCTTTTGTAGCGCCTTAACCTCGCCGAGCGCGAGCATCTCGCGGGCGTAATCGCCGCTGACGAATCCGGTCCAGACCGTCGCGCCGCTATCTCGACCCAATGACGGCGACCACCACATCGGCGGATTCCCCTTGGCATAAATCGCCCCGATAGACGGATCAAGCAACGGCTCTTCGAACAAATAAACCAGCTTCAGCACCGGTCCCATCTTGAGCCCCGTAAGCGCCTCTCGTTTCTGCGGCGGCAATGGCGGATTGAAGCGCACGCGATCGGATTGCAGCAGGCCGAGCGGCAATGTAATCACTGCGGCAGCGGCCGCGTATGTCTCCCCGCTTCTCGCGCGCGCCCTGACGCCATCCCTCCAGTCAATCTCTTGAACCACGCAATTCAAGCGGATATCCAGCTCATCCGCAAGCCGCCGATAATACGAATCGTAGCCGTCCAGAATACGATAGTCGCTGTAGTCATCGGCGCCATCGCTGTCTTTGAACAGATGCGCATGCGCCGCCGCATTGAGAAATTCCATGCTCTCGCCTTCAGCGTTGGCGAATGAACGCTGGACATAGCGCAACTGCATATCGCTGAAGCCGATTCGCCGCAAATAGCGGCCTAGGTCCTCATCATCGCGCGGCGCGGGCACATCGCCCAAGTCCCAGGAGCGCGTCGCATCCAGCTCGGCCGATGCCGCCCGTGCCTCACCCATCGTCAGCCAGTCGCCAGCTTCGGTGCGAATCATCGAATCGTCGACTTTGTTCCAATGCCAGGTCCTCAAGCCCAGCGCCTCGACCCAGGCCCAAGTATTGACCTCAGGCGAGCGGCCGTGAATTAACTCGGCGCCGAACTCGACCGGGATATCGGCGAAGTCCCGGTTTGTCCATAGGCGCCCGCCGATGCGATCGCGCGCTTCCAAGACAGTCGCCTCGATGCCAGCACCCTTCAAATGATAAGCGGCGGAAAGCCCGGCGACCCCCGCGCCTATGACGAGGACTTTCATTCGCCTGCCCTAGGCTTCATACGCTGGATTCTCCCATACGATCAAGACACCGGCGTCCCCCGCAGCCGGCTCATCGACATAATTCGGGACAACCTGTTTGGGCAGGAAGCCGCGATTCATCTGCATCGTCACTGTCGGATCCTTAATCTCCCGCGCGATGACCTTGTTACCGTACTCGAGCACATCCAGCTCATCCCCGTACTTGTGGTAGCCCATCAACATGCCGACCGCATACCAGCCGCGCAGGTTCAGCCCCCGCGCCAGATTGAAGCGCGCCTCGTAAAGGCCCGTACCGATTCCGTGACGCCGGTACGTCGAGGCCACTGCCATTTCGACGCCATAGAGCCAATCGCCATCCGCTTCGTGATTGCCGAGCCGCAAGCCTCCTATGGCCTCCAGCCATGGCAATATCGGCGCCGTCGGCGGGCGCGACGTCCGCATCGTAACAGCCAGCGCAATGGCATGACCCGCACCTGGTCCGCTAATACGCATCGCCATGAACTGCCCTTCGGGGAAGCGTTCGATATGCGCCTCAATATCACCAGGCGCGAAACAGTCGTCGCAGTCCTCGTCTTGGGGAATGCCATAGGCTTCACGAAATGTGTGGGCGATGTCATCGCTATGCCAAGGCTTCGTATTCATGATGACGACGCCCGGCAGCTGCATGATCACATCTTCGCGTTTGAAGTCTTTAAGCCACCAGGAGTCGAGATTCATGACATAAACCTTTTGCCCTTTGCCGTCGATGTAATATTGCAGTCCTTTTTCATCTACATTGGTAATCGTGCTCTTTCTCGGCTTGAGCGGCCAGATGCTTCTGGATTTCGGGCCAGTCATAATTGAGGGCTCGTTTTAGCGTTTCCCGATCTTTCTCGCTCTTTGGCAATGGATGGTCCGTTCTGGAGGCCATGACAGATGGCTTCGTAGCGTTTGCCCATACGATACGTTACTATGGTGATTAAGACTATGGCAAGTCACTCGGTCTGAGACAGCGAATCACCGTGTCCGAACGCTTTCGCCGAATGCAAAAAAACGGCGTCTTTCTCGCCCTGCCCACCATTGTATGGCTGGTCGTCTTCTTCGTCCTCCCACTAGTGATCGTATTAGTATTCAGCTTCATGTCACGCGGGCGCGGCGGCGTCGCGATAATGCCGTTCACGCTGGAGCATTACGAGCGCAGTTTCGGCATCTTCTTTATCATTCTGCAGCGTTCGATCGGTCTGGCGGCGCTAGCCACCATCGTCTGCCTCATCGCCGGCTATCCGCTCGCCTTTTTCATCAGCACCCGGCGCCGGCGCATCGTGCAGCAGATCGCGCTCTTTCTGGTGATACTGCCCTTCTGGACCAATTTTCTCATCCGCACCTACGCCTGGCGGATCCTGCTGGGCGAGGAAGGCACCATCAACGGCCTGTTGCTGAGCCTGGGTCTGATCAGCGAATCGCTGCCGCTGCTGAATACACAGTTCGCCGTCCTGGTCGGCCTCGTGTACGGCTTTCTGCCCTTCATGGTATTGCCCATCTTCGCCTCGGTCGAGCGCTTCAACTTCCGCTATGTTGATGCGGCGCATGACCTGGGCGCCAATGACATCCGCACCTTCCTGCGCGTCGTCCTGCCTCTGACCCTGCCGGGCGTCCTCGCCGGCTGCGCGCTGGTATTCATCCCGTCAGTGGGCGCCTTTGTTACGCCCGATCTGCTGGGCGGCACGAAAGGGCTGATGATCGGCAACTTGATCAACAAGCAGTTCGGCGGCTCGGGCAACATGCCGCTGGGTTCCGCGCTTTCTATCGTGATGATGGCGGTCGTAATGATTTCGCTTTTGGTCTATATCTTCGCCAATCGGCGCGAGGCGGGAACGTGAGCATGAGTATGGCCGCCTCAGCGCACATGCTCATCAACCAATCGGCCATGAAGCGCAACCGCGCCGTCCGCCGGCTTGGCCAAGTCGCTCTCTGGCTGAATCCTGTCTTTGCCTACTTTTTTCTCTGGGCGCCGATTTTGATCCTCGTCCTGTTTTCTTTCAATGACAGCAAATCAGTTGCCTCATTCACCGGTTTCACGCTGAAGTGGTACAACAACATTTTGAACAACGTCATGGGCGCGGAACGAGCCTTTTCCACCGAGATCATGCTCAACGCATTTCGCAACAGCCTCTTCGTCGGCACGATCGCCACCGTCATCGCCACCGTTCTTGGCACCGTGATCGCCCTGGCGATGGCGCGCGGACGCTTTCCGGGGAAAAGCCTGATCGACAGTCTGCTCTTCTTGCCGGTCGTCATCCCGGAGATCACGCAAGCGATCTCACTGGCGATCTTTTTCAAGGTGGCTTTCGACTGGATCGCCACCATCAGCGGCGAGCGCATCTTCCCCGGCTTTCATACAATCATCATGGCGCATGTGACCTTCAACATATCGTTTGTGGCCATCGTCGTCCGCGCGCGCCTGGCCGATATGGACCCGCAGCTGGAAGAAGCGGCCAACGATCTCGGCGCCAATCCCTGGCGGACGTTCTGGCGCGTGACTTTTCCGCTGATTCTGCCCGGCGTCATATCCGGCGCGCTGCTGGCTTTCACGCTCTCGCTGGACGACTTTGTCATCACCTTCTTCACGTCTGGGGTCGGCACCTCTACGCTGCCCGTATTTGTCTACGGCTTGCTTAAGCTGACTGTCACGCCGGAGGTGAACGCCATCTCGACAATCATGATGGTCTTGAGTACGCTACTGATCGGCATTTCATTAGCCATGCAGGGGCGCAGCGCGTCCCGCGCTTAGTTCGTTGTCGCAACAGGAGGAAAAATCATGAAGAAATTAATGCTATTAATCGCTGTTCTTTGCCTGATAGCGCCCAGCGCCATCGCCCAAGATATGGAATACGAGCCCTGGGCCTGCCCCGAAGGCTACGAAGGGCAAACGCTGAGCATCTTCAATTGGTCGACTTACATCGCCGAGGACACAGTGCCCAATTTTGAAGAAGCCTGTGGGGTGACCGTCAACTACGACATTTATGAGAGCAACGAACAGATGCTCGCGCGCATCCGCCAGGGCAACCCGGGCTACGACATCATTGTTCCGAGCGGCGGCACCGTGCAGCGCATGGCAGAAGAGATGCTTCTGATTCCGCTCGATATAGAGCTGATCCCGAATGTCGCCAATATCATTCCCGATCTGCTGGGCGCCGCCTACGACCCCGAGAACAAATACTCGCTGCCCTACCAGTGGGGCACTGTCGGCGTCGGCTACAGCACAGAAGTCTTCCCTGATGGCATCAACTCCTGGGAGCAAGTCTGGGAGCATGACGGTCCCGTGGCCTGGCTCGATGATCGGCAGACGATGCTCGGCATCGCCCACTTGTACCTAGGCAACGACCCCAATACCACCGACCCCGATGAAATCAACGCCGCGCGCGATTACCTGATTGCGAAGGGCGGCAATGTCGTGACCGTCGCGGCTGACGATGGCCAGGTCCTGCTGGAACGCGGCGATGTCGATATCGCGGTCGAATACAATGGCGACATCTCGCAGATCATGTGGGAATGCGAATGCGACGATTATGCCTATGCCATACCGGAAGAAGGCAGCAACGTCTGGATCGACAACCTCTCGATCCCGGTTGACGCGCCCAATCCAGAGCTGGCGATGGTCTTCATCGATTACATTCTCGACGCCAAAGTCGGCGCTGATTTGACCAACTACATCGCCTACGCCTCGCCCAACCAGGCATCGATCGAATCCGGCTTCATCGATGAAGACATCCTGAACGATCCCGCGATCTTCCCGCCGCCGGAGCAGGTGGCCAATCTCTTCGCGATCATCGATGTCGGCGCTGAAGCGGAAGAGCTCATCAACAACGCCTGGGATGAATTGCTGATTTTCCTTGGGCAATAACACCGGGAATGGTAAACATCGAGGCTAAAGCAATCCATAATCCCATCTCAGGAAAAGATAGATGTAGGGACGACTCTTGAGGCGCCCGCATTCAGAGTCTATTAGTTCGGGCGATCCCAGGATCGCCCCTACAAACTTAAGGCGTGCGGGTTATATCCTCGCATTTCACCACTCTCATAACTCCCTACCCCGGTCCCCCTCCCTCATTTTGGGTAGGGCATAACCAAAGGGTATCCTATGACCACCTTCGATGTCGAACTGATTGACATCGTCAAGGATTTCGAGTCCGGCGGAAGCAAGGTCCGCGCCGTCGACAAGGTCAGCGTCCAAATCGCCGATGGCGAGTTCTTTGCCCTGCTCGGTCCCAGTGGCTGCGGCAAGACGACAACGCTGCGTCTCATCGCCGGCTTCGAACAGCCAACCGCCGGCCAGGTCCTCATTCGCGGCATCGCAATGGAGGGCATCCCCGCCTATCACCGGCCGGTCAACACTGTCTTTCAGGATTATGCCCTCTTCCCCCATTTGTCCGTCGAGCAGAACATCATGTTCGGTTTGCAGATGGAAGGCGTCCACAAAAAAGAGGCGCTGAAACGCGCACATGAAGCGCTCGAGATGGTCCGCCTGCCCGCTGTTGGGGGGCGCAAACCGCATCAACTCTCCGGCGGGCAGCAGCAGCGGGTCGCCTTGGCGCGCGCGCTGGTCAAGCAGCCGGCCGTGCTCCTGCTCGATGAACCGCTGGGCGCCCTCGATCTCAAGCTGCGCAAGAATATGCAATATGAGCTGAAAGCCCTGCAGCGTGATGTCGGCATCACCTTCATCTATGTGACACACGATCAGGAAGAAGCGATTACGATGGCAGATCGCATCGCGGTGATGAATGAAGGCGTGATGCTGCAGATTGGCACTCCCAGAGAAATATACGAACACCCCGGCACCCACTTCGTCGCCGACTTCATCGGCGAAACCAACTTCATCGCCGGGACCCTGATCGAGCGGAGCGCCGACGGCTGCGGCCGCGTCCGTCTAGGAGATGATACAGTTATCAAGGCGCAGCTGTCAGGGACCTTGGAAAGCTCGGGCGGGCCGGTCACCGTGGCGATTCGGCCCGAGCGCATCGGCATCGCCCGGGGTGGCAATTCAATCGACAAGTCCGACCCCGACCAGACGGTGCTGAATGCGCTGCTCAGCGACAGCCAGTACATTGGTACCGACACCCGCTACACCGTCCGCATAGGAGACACGATCGAGCTTGTCGTCCGCATACAGAATATAGGCGAGCGGGATAGCGCCTCTTTTACAATTGGTCAGCCGGTCAAAGTATTTTGGCAGCAGTCGAGCACGACCGTCCTCGATCGTTAGTGGGATACGGGCGACATGATATGTCGCCCCTACATCTAGGTTTTCCTGAGAGGGGATTATCGGCTGCCCTATCCACAATTCACCACTCCCTAACCCGGCAACATCGCCTTTCGTCCCGACTCATGTTAATATTCAGTTGTCGCCCGGATTGGATCGGTCTGACCCCATGATCGCGCTCAAACAGAAAGATACGGCCGCCTCGGAGCACCATAGCGGAAGCAAGCCTCTCGACGCCAGCACCGGCTTCGAGGTGACGGAAGACTTCACGCGTTTCAATCAAAAGTACGACATTTTCAACCGCGCCATCTGGGATGAGGAAGTCCGCTCGGAGCGGTCGCGCAGATTCTTCGAATCCTACTTCACCGACCTGGCGCAGTTTCGCAAGGTCGAGGGCTTTCAGCACCGCGACTACGCCTTGCGCAACGCTGCCTGGTACATCGCCGATTTCACCGCCGATCTGCTGGAGATGACGAACGATCGCAAAGAAGGTTTCCTTGATACCTACACCATGTTCCGCGAAGGCGCGGCGCGCAAGACAGAAGCGACGGCCGCGGAGAATTCCGCTGAGGTCAAACGCGCCGGCGCGTTTCTAGGCGCCGATGCGATCGGCATCTGCGAATACGACGAGCGCTGGGTCTACACCCATAATTACAGCCGGCAAAAACTGACCGACAAAGAAATGGACTTGCCGGAGGACTTGACCCATGTCGTCGTGATCGTCAACGAGATGGATCATCAGACGATTCAGACGGTGCCCTCGGCGCTAAGTGGCGCCGCTACCGGACAAGGCTACAGCCGCGATATCATCGCCGCGCTTTCCCTCACGCAATACATTCGCAACCTTGGCTATCGGGCGGTCGCCAGCCTCAACGATACCGCCCTCTCGATACCGCTGGCGATTCAAGCCGGATTAGGACAATACGGGCGGCACGGTCTCCTGATCACACCTGAGTTTGGGCCGCGCGTGCGAATCGCCAAAATCTTCACCGACCTGCCCCTGATCCCCGACCAGCCGATTGACTTCGGCGTCACCGCGACCTGCAATATCTGCCGCCGTTGCAGCGATGGCTGTCCCGTGAAAGCGATCCCCGATGACGCGCCCAAGTTTGAGACGCACGACGGCATATCCCACCTCAAAGGCGTGAAAAAGTGGACAGTCAACGCCAAACAATGCTTCAAGTTCTGGGTGAATCAAGGCACCGACTGCTCGATCTGTATCCGCGTCTGCCCCTATAACAAAGACTATTCCAAGCGCTTCAATCGGCTGCTGCGCTGGATGCTGAGCAACCGCTGGCGGCGGCTAGCCCTCTGGCTGGATGCGAAGCTGAAGTATGGCGAGCGCAAAACGGCCGGCTGGTGGTGGCGGCGCATCGCCGGCCCCTAGGCGCCCCATGGAACAGCATCACGATTCAATTCAATCGCGCAGGGTGGACTTGCAGCGCGCAATCGGCGGTACGCCCAGGCCAGAACAGAAGCGGACGCTGCACCGTGCCATGCTCTCCCTGGCGGAGAGCTGTCTCGAAATTGGTCATGCGCAAACGGCCGCCGACATCCTCGCTTATATCTTATGCCAGATCGACGCGGACTCGGTGACGCTGGAGCGCGCCGCTGAACGCTTCGCCGAGCTCGAAGGCCGCGTTTGCCCGCGCGTCATACTTGACGCCCGCGAATTCGCAGCTGGTATGGATCTCGTGACGATGCTCGAATACCTGCTGGACGTCGCCCCGCGCGAGCGAAACTGAGGACTTCGCTACGCGTTTGCGAATCCGCTTGACCGCCTCTGCTACCCGCTGTTAAGCTGACGATAATGATTGAATAGCGGCGGACCGTCTTTGATGAATCATGTCAACCACATACTGAACCAAGGTCCGGTGCGCTGGACGCTGGCAATTGGCTGGACGCTGCTGCTCACCCTCTTCTTGCTGCAGCCGGAAGCGGACCCGCTCATCGATCTGGGCTTGCCGCGCGGCGAGAGCACACTTCCGCGCGAGTTGTTCTTCAGCGCGCTGCATTTGCTGGCCTTTGCCCTGACCTGCTTCATTTGGTTCTGGGCTTTGCGCCGCATCTTCAATCCCCAGTTGAGGCTGCTCGCCGCTGCCCTCACCGCCATTGGACTGGGCATCATCACCGAGACCCTGCAAACCTTGACGCTGGATCGCCACGCCTCCGTGATCGACTTGATAGCCAATATCGGCGGCGCGCTGATCGCCGCGCGGCTGATCTGGCAGCGAAATCTGTAGAGGATCCGCCGCCCTGTGTGCCCAGTTGCACGCGCATCAGTCAAGCAAGAGCAGCTCTTGAAGACCCTTTGGCGCCGATTATCCCGTTCCTCTCATCCATGCTAGGATGAAACCATCATTGAAAGAAAGTATGACGATATGAACCGTCTTGTCTTGTCAATACTGCTGGTCATGCGCATTGTGCTCACAACCGGTGGTGCTGGCGCGCAAAATGCCAATCAGCCGATATACGCCTATCGTAACGGCGACATCTGGAAGTATGACCTGACGAACGGGACCGCGACCCAACTGACCAATTGGGGCTACAATGGCGGTCCCATTCTCTCGCCGGATGGCAGCAAGATCGTCTATCTGTCCACATCCGCCGACTTCGTGACGCAATTTGAAGCGGGTAACGCGTCTCAGTCGGGTGGTACAGCGCCGGCAAATGTCTGGCTGATGGATATCGGGAGGGAAACCTTCACGCTCATCGCCGATCAAACGGGCGCGAGCGCCGCCGGTATATTGCGTTCGCTGCCAAACTGGTCGCCCGACAGTCGCCAGCTCGTCTGGCTGCAACTGGATCCGGGCCTGCAGGCGCCGGATGCCGCGCATTTGAAATTGCACAACCTGGCCACGGGCCTGACGTCCACGCTCGTCAGCAATGTCGATCTTGGATTCCAGGGAGACAATATCCGGCTGCCGAGCCTCCGTTGGGGCGGCGGTGGGATCGCGCGGCTGCATTTCGATTATCTCAACGGGGATGCAAATCCATTTCTTCATATTCAGTTCTATAATCCCGTCACCGGCGTCATGACCCAGTACGACCTTGGCCTGAATGAAAACCGCGATAACACCGTGCGCGATTTTATTTGGGTAAATCATCAAGGGCACAGCCTGATGGCGCTGCAGATCAAGGATTACTGGGATCTAATTGACCCGCGGGATGGGTCGCGCAGTCGGCTCTCGGAGCCGCCGCGTCTGCAAAATCGACAGCGCTCCGCTGGCCTGCAATTAATCCCCTTGTCGGTCGCCAATGACAGCGGCGGCTGGAATATCCACTGGCAGGCGACGGACGGCTTCGGCGTCCACGATACGGGATACAAGAGCTACCGCGTCAACCGCAATAATCAGCCCGGTCTTTCCGGTGATGGCGCGCGAATGGCCTGGCAAAACGCCGACCGCATCAGCACCTGGCATATTGGTATTGGTGATAGCAGCCGCCCGCTTGTCGAAGGAGCCCGCAGCTGGGCATTCCCGATTCCACAGCCATTTGGTCTTGTCTGGGCGCCAACAGAATGGGTAACCGCGGGCGCGCTGGAAACCGCCCTGGCCGCGCCGGCCCTGCCGCCCGCCTCGCCTAGCTGCGTCCTGCCACCATTGCTAATCGCCGGGCAGCAAGCGATCCTTAGCCCGGGGCTCGCCAGTCGCGTTCGCGCGGGCGCATCACTGAGCGCGGATATAGTCGGCAGAATCGACGCGGGCGCCGTGGTCAATGTCGAAGCGGGTCCCATCTGCGCCGATGGCTACAATTGGTATTTCGCTCGCAACGACGAAATCGCTGGCTGGACGGCCGAGGGCGGCGCTGGCGAATACTGGCTGCTCTACCATATTGACTGCCCGAACAGCCCGCCGATTCGTTTGTCAGCCGCCATGACCGCAACGGTAGCCGGCAGTCGATCGCTGAGCGTTCGCAACGGCAAAGGCAATGTTGACACCGCGGCAATAGCGGTTGCCTCGCCGGGAGACTTGTTCACGATAACTGGCAGACCAGAATGCGATCTGAGCGGCGAAACATGGTATCCAGTACAGCATGGTCACGTCCTGGGCTGGATCGCCGCCGGCGCCGGCGACGTATACTATATCGAGAAAGCATAACGAGGCCGCCAGCCTGGTTTAATTCGCCTTGTATGATGAATTCTCCCACACGATCAAAGTCGCCCAGTTGTCGGAGGCTTCGTCTTCAATGTAATCTTCCAGCAAGCCACGCACTTCGAACCCGCGCCCCAATTGAAATGACAAGGTGCTGTCATATATGTCGCCAGCGCCGACCTTGTTCACATATTCGCTTGGGGACATGCTTCCTTTGTATTCCGCGAAGCCGGGGATCAAGCCGCCGGCGACAATGCCGCGCCGATTGAGTTGCTTCACAATACCTTTGCGCGCCTCGTAGAGCTGCGAACCCACACCGCGCCTGCGGAAGTCCGGATGCACGCTGATGTCGCCGCCGTAGTACCAATCGCCATCCGGATCGTGATTGCTGTAGAACCCCCCGTCGATGATTTCCTGGAAACGGTGCTGGGCATGCTCAAAGTCGAAATCGATCAAGAATCCCGAGCCCAAGCCGATTACTCGATCTCGATAAAGCGCGATGAAATTGCCCGCGGGAAACAGGCGGCAATGATTGAGAAAATGCGCTTCACGCATCAATTCGTCTTCCCCCAATGTGGGAAAACAGTCGCGCTGCAATTGCTCCAGGGGGCGGGCATAGCGCGGCTTGATGGTCTCGATTCGGATGCTTTCGCCAGTCAACATCGGGCTGAAGCTCCAGGCTGCTCAGCCTAGTTTATCGCTCGCTGGAATCGCCGGTCAACTCCTCTGGCTGAGATGAGAAACTGATGGTATCAATGGACTGCATTGGACATACAGATATTGCACCGCTTGCTCTAAGATAGGTGGCAGCGCGGTTCACGAAGAAACGAGGTAACGACATGGCGACGAATGGTCATCAGCAGAATGGCAGTGAGAAGGGCACCGACAAGGTCAAGCGCGGCCTGGCGCAAATGCTCAAGGGCGGCGTGATTATGGATGTGGTCACGCCGGAGCAGGCACGGATTGCCGAAGAGGCCGGCGCAGTTGCTGTCATGGCGCTCGAACGGGTGCCGGCTGATATCCGCGCGCAGGGCGGCGTCGCCCGCATGAGCGACCCCGATATGATCGATGGCATCATCAATGCCGTGTCCATTCCGGTGATGGCGAAGGCGCGCATCGGCCATTTCGTCGAAGCGCAAATTCTCGAAGCGCTCGGCGTTGACTATATCGACGAGAGCGAAGTCTTGACGCCCGCCGACGAAGAACACCATATCAACAAATGGAAGTTCTCCGT
>JAAXID010000254.1 GCA_012270545.1 Anaerolineae bacterium
GGCGGCCAGCGTTTCGGCGAGATGGAAGTCTGGGCGCTTGAAGCATACGGCGCCGCGCATATCTTGCAGGAGATGCTGACCGTGAAGTCCGACGACGTGCAGGGACGCGTCAAGACCTACGAGAGCATCGTCAAGGGCGAGCCAATTGAAGAACCGGGAATCCCCACCAGCTTCCGCGTTCTGGTGAAGGAGTTGCAGAGTCTGGGTCTGTCGGTGGAAGCGATCACCGGCGCCGGCGATGTAATCCGCTTCGGCAAATACGACGAGCAGTCGCGCAAGCCGCAACCGGAAACGGGCTTACTGGGCTTGGGAACCGGCTAGCGCGTGATCGAGGAACAGCAAGTTTAGCGCGGGCGCAGTCTTGGCGATGCGCCCGTTCCGCCTTTGATTCCGTGGAGACTCAAAACCCGTTTTCGTTTTGAGGAAGCGCCTCTGAAATGCGTGCCAAGCTAATGCTTGTACTTGTGTCAGTTATTTTGATGCTTTTACTTCTGGAATTTGGACTCCGCTTTTACCTTTCCAATTACGGCGACGAACGTCAAAAGACGCTGTATCTTTATACACGCGAAGAAATCAACGAGAAGATCACTTTGCTTCGCGGCACGGCCTTCCTTAATTTTGGCCTTTCAGCAACTCACGAAACTATAAACTCACTCGGCTATCGCGGTCCCGAAATCGCCATGCCCAAACCGAAGGACGTTTATCGCATGGTTGCCCTCGGTGGCTCAACGACTTATGGTTTGTTTCTGGATTTTTGGCATGCTTATCCGCACAAACTGCAGCGGCATTTGCAGAGCGACTATGACTACAGCCAGGTTGAGGTCATTAACGCTGGCGTTCCCCAGTATTCAACATGGGAATCTGCCGTTAATATGCTATTGCGCGTGCCGGATCTGGAACCTGACATGGTCATAATCTACCATGGCATCAATGATGTTGGCGTGCGCTTGACCGACCCGGAATTCTTCGATGGCTTATATTCCGCAAAAGGATATTGGACTGATCAAGTCGATCCGCTGCCACCCAGTTCACTGCTGAGATTTGGGATGAAGCGACTCGGCTTTGAACTCCAGGCTGGATACAGTTTGGACGCGAAATTTCGGGTTCCAGACGGTCTCCGCAGATGTATGCCAGATGAAAGCACGATAGTAGATTACTGTCCGGGTTACGATATGTCGGCGAGCGACGTGCTGAAAGCGAATCCGCCGATATATTTCGAGCGCAACCTGCGCAACATGATCCGTCTGGCGCGCGGCATGAACAGCGAGGTGCTGCTATTGACATGGGCTTATTCGCCACTCGACTTCCCGATTGAGGGCGGTGGCGGCATGGTTTACAAGTTTCTTCAAGATGGCGTTGACGAGCAAAACGCAATTGTGAGGAAGATTGCGGAAGAAGAGGACACGCTCTTCTATGACCTTGAGGCGTCCATGCCGAATGACCAAAAGTTCTGGGTGAACGGCATTCACATGAAGCATGCCGGCACCGCAGAAATGGCGCGCCAAGTGGCGGACTACCTGGCGTCAACGGGCGCGCTTGAAGCATAGATTTCGCGAGCAAATCGAGCTTGTTGGTTCTGGGGTGGGCTGGGTTTGGCGCTGAATGCTTCTCGCAACGTCATTCTCGCCTTAGCTGAAATATTTCTTATGTCAATTGCGGCGTAAATCCGTGTATAGCTTGCTTGATTTTGCCGCTGTTGTATGCTAATCTCACTGTTATCTGGTTTGTTCCAAAAAGCACAAATGCTTGGAGCCTGATGCCGACCGTTCTGGAATTTGGTCCTGTCACCGCTTTGCTGGTCATTTCCGTCGTCCTGGCATTGATCATCGCAAACATCTCTCGGGTGATGGGTCCGCACAGGCCAACCTATCGCAAATCGGTGCCTTATGAAAGCGGCATGAAGCCGATCGGTCCCGCTACGCGCCGGCTGCCGGTCAAGTTCTATTTAGTCGCCGTCCTCTTCATCATCTTCGATATCGAAGTGATTTTCTTCCTGCCTTGGGCGGTATCCATGCGTGACCTCGGTGTTTACGGACTGGCGGTGATGGCGGTTTTCACAGTGATCCTGATCGTCGGTTTCGTCTATGAGTGGAAGAAAGGCGGTTTGGAATGGGAGTAAGCTCAAAACTGGGTAATCTCGGCGTCGTCACAACCACCGTCGAACAAGCCGTCAATCATGCGCGCACTGGCGCTATGTGGCCGCTCCTCTTCGGGCTCGCCTGCTGCGCGATTGAATACATGAGTTCGCAGGCATCGAGTTATGACTTGTCGCGTTTTGGCATGGAGTTGAATCGCGCGACGCCACGACAGGCGGACCTGCTGATCGTGTCCGGACGTCTGACGCGGAAGATGGCGCCAGTCGTCAGGCAGCTTTACGATCAAATGGCGGAACCAAAGTGGGTCATTTCAATGGGCGATTGCGCGTCCTGCGGCGGCGTCTACAACAATTATGCGATTGTGCAGGGTGTGGACGAAATCATTCCGGTGGATGTCTATATCGCTGGCTGCCCGCCGCGCCCGGAGCAGCTGCTGCACGGCATCTTGACCTTGCACGAGAAGGTCAAGAGCGAGCGCATTGCCGATTGGGCTTGATCTGCAATCGTTGAAAAGATTGAGAATTCAAGGCGATTAACGAATGGAAATCCCGGCAGCAAGAGACCCGGTTAGCGCGGTGCGCGATGTCTTTGGCGATGCCCTGCTGCACGTGAAGGAATTCCGCGGCGAGACGACGATTGTCATCGACGCTGAGCATACGACCGAGGTGCTCGACTTCCTGCGCGTGACTTCCGGTTTGGTCTACAACATGCTCTCCGATGTGAGCGCCGTGGACTACCATCCCCAGGACTATGGCGCTGCCTTTGACGGCCTTGAACGTGACTATCGACCGGAACGTTTCGGCGTGTCCTATCACATTCTGTCGATGCTCTACAATCGACGTCTGCGGGTGAAAGCCTTTGCGGCGGCGGAAGATCCACGCCTGCCGACTGCGACCGTGGTATGGCCCGCGGCCAATTGGCTCGAGCGTGAGATCGCCGATATGATGGGCATCGTATTTGAAGCGCATCCCGACCAGCGGCGTTTGCTGATGCCGGACGATTGGTACGGTCATCCGCATCGGCGCGATTATCCGCTGGGCAAAGAGACGGTGGCCTTTTCTTTCAATGTGGATGAGATTCACGAGCACAAGCCCTTCGCCAGGGACTGAACTCCGAGGTCGGTATGGCAGTTGCAGAGCAAGCGCAATCCATTGAAGAACAGCGCCGTTGGGAGGGTAGCCTCGATCAACTGCGTGGACTGGTTTCGGAACGGGCGCTCACTGGCGAGACCATGCTGCTTAATATGGGTCCGCATCACCCCAGCACGCACGGGGTATTGCGCCTCCTGCTTGAACTTGACGGCGAACAAATTGTCAGCTGTCTGCCTGACATTGGCTTCCTGCATACCGGTATCGAGAAATCCATTGAGGACAAGAGTTACGAGAAGGCGCTTCCGCTGACGGACCGCATGGATTATCTCTCGCCGATGTCCAACAATATGGCCTACGCCGCCGCGGTCGAGAAGCTGCTCGATCTGGATGTGCCGGAGCGCGGGCAGATCATCCGCGTTGTCTGCCTGGAGCTGGCGCGCTGCGCGAGTCACCTGGTTTGGCTGGGCACCCATGCCATCGATATGGGCGCCATGAGCGTTTTGCTTTATGCCTTCCGTGAGCGCGAGCGGATTCTCGCTATGTTTGAGATGCTCTCCGGTCAACGCATGATGAGCAGCTACATTAGGCCCGGCGGCGTTTGGCGCGATGTGCCGGCGGACTTTCTGCCGACGATCAAGCAATTCCTGAACGACTTCCCATATAAAGTCGATGATTACGAAGCCTTGCTCACGAAGAACCCGATATGGAAGGACCGCGCGCAGGGCGTCGGCGTCATCGAGCCGGATGTCGCCCTTGCTTACGGGATGACGGGCCCGGCGCTGCGTGGCAGTGGCGTCAACTGGGATTTGCGCAAGGCGCAGCCCTACAG
>JAAXID010000036.1:0-32985 GCA_012270545.1 Anaerolineae bacterium
AGGTACAGCTTGTTGTCGCGCTGCAAAAGTACATCAATCTTGGTAAGCTTTACGGACAGTTTCTCGGTGTCAGCTACTTGCGCGGAACGAAGCTCTCTATCATGTTCACTTCTCACCGGAGCAGTGTCGGCCGCTCTTAATCGCCGAACTATTTCGCCTATCATGTTCGATACGCCAACCGACATAGTGTTTGGCGCTTTGGCTTGCAACTCGACTCTATCAAAGCGGTCTGCGGCAATCACCTTGGCGACTGGTTCATAAATGGATGTCCCAAAGGTCGTGTTAAGCGATTGAATGAAGGTATAAAGCGCCATCCTGTCTCTTCCAAGCAGCCGCACCTGGAAAGGCTTGTCGGATGGCTCAGGATCGTATGAATCCAACTTGCTGCAGATGGCGCTTCTGATCACTTCTTCCGCAGCAGGGGTAGGAAAATAACTCACGGCATTTCCTTTAAGTGAAAGATCGTTTCATGGTATGGTTCGTTTCTGTTCTTTTCCGTGCGATATAGGACAGGCCGCTCATATCGTTTGATAATTTGCATTCCGCTACGTTGCGCAATTGGTGGATACAAGTTCCACTTGTCATTCGCAACCAGAAACACGTCATAATCAGGTACAAGATAACGCTTGCAGTTGAGCAGAACTTTACTAATGCTTTCAACATATTCTTCGCGAGCAGTTCGGCTTTGCCCACCGGCCTTGGGGCCGATTTCGCTTCTATCGCGACGCGGCAGTCCAAGCAACTCATATGCGTACGCGTGTTGCTCGTGATAGTCAATTAAGCCTACATAGGGTGGACTGGTAAAAATTCCTCGAATACCTTGCTTGATGGCAATGTTATCGAATTTGTTGTTACATAGTCTGAGAGCAGTGTCTAAGCAAGCAGATCGTGCGTCACCCGTAATACAGACTTGATGTGTTGGTGTCCGTAAGCGTCTGAACTCCGCAATCCTCGATACGCTATCGAGAACATAACGCTCCCACCACTTTGTAGCTGTCAAAATGGGCTTACAAATCTTGCTATGCTTCCGACAATAGTAAGGTTCAAAGACTGGATCTTTCAAGGTAGCCAAGTCGGCATGAGTCGTTGCCCTGCAACTTCTGAGCGTTCGTGTCAGCGCAAGTAATAAGATATTTCGGATAACCCTGTCCGCTTCTGTCATGATTTGGCTGCGCAAGAATTCAATTTCGTTTCGAATTGACGCCGAATACCAGCGGCTAAGGAAGCTGCCATCTTGCGCCTGCCTCAGTTGGATGCCGTATCTACAAACATACGAGTGCCAAATCTGCAAGAATTCATCCAAACAAGCCGACGCGAATTCTGGCGTCTGTGGATTGCCGTAGCGCATATCTGACATCTTGTTGTAATCGGACAGCGCCTCAGTAACCGCAATATCAAAATCAAGATGCGCCGAATCCGCGTTGAAAGACCGCAGGCGACTGATCAGATTACGAGCCGCGCTGTGTAATCTGTTGAGGTCGGGACAGGACGTTTTGGTATTCGAAATAAGCGTGTTGAACTCTGATATATCGACGCCCACAGCATGGATACCTAGCTCGGCCGCCTGCACCAAAGTTGTGCCGCTGCCGCAAAATGGGTCAAGCACGATGTCGCCGGGTTTGAACCATGACTCGGTTTTTAGCTCATCGGTGTGCTCGTCCAGAAAATACTCGACCAACTGAGGAATGAACTTTCCCTTGTAAGGATGCAGTCTGTGTACATGTTTCGTACGCTCTTTTTCGCGATACTGCGTAAATGCTAGGCGCGACGCCATGCCAATCTCCCGCCCTTCACCGAGACCTTGGTTATCCGCATCAGCCCCTAGCCCTCCATGCCGTGATGCACGATCGGCAACCGTGGATCCACAAAAGTCCAGCTCCCCTGCACCCAGGCGTAAGCCGGATCATCGCTGTTCGCCAGGGACTGCGCGCTGCCGGCCAGGAAGTTCAGATAATAAGTCGTATAGCCGTGCGCGCTGACCACCGGATGGTAGCCCTCCGGCACCAGCACCATGTCATGATTCCGCGCCAGCATCAGACCGTCGATGCTGCGGTCGTCATTGTAAACGCGCTGATAGGCGTAGCCGCCCGGATGATCAATCTTGTAGAAGTAGATCTCCTCCAGGTCGGCTTCCAGCACAACCCCCGCGTCATCCTCTTTGTGCACATCATGCTTATGCGGCGGATAGCTCGACCAGTTGCCCGAGGGCGTATAGACCTCGACCGCCACGATGCGGTGGCAGTTGAAGCCGGGCGGCAAGATGCCGTTGATCTGCCGCGAAGCGTTGCCGCCGCCGCGCAGCTCGATCTCGCTCATAGGGGGCCTCACCAACTGCGTCGGGTAATCCTGATCGGTCGGCACCCAGCAGGAGGCGAATTCCAGCGTATCGCTGACCGCCGTGATCTCGAATTGCTTGCGCCGCGAGATGTAGAGGGCGTAGGGCATGCCGCTGAAGACATCGGGGCGCCTTCCCACATTCTTGAACTCGCCGTCTGTGGTGACGATATCGCAGACGCCGCCCAGGATGACGGTGGCGTTTTCGTGCTCGCGCGTCTCGACGCTGAAGCTTTCGCCGCGGCGCAGGCGCATCGCCGCCATGTTGAGGTAGTCCCAACCGGCCTGCCCAGCGCTGACCTCGGCGAAAATGCCCGATCCGCCGCCGTCTTTCGATTTCACCAGCATCGTCTCTGATGTGTATCGCATGAGTTTACCTCGCGTATATTTGAATTTTGCGGGCGACTCATCGGGTCGTGTAGGTCACGTAGACATTGACCGCCGCCACTGACCGCCAGCCGCTCCTACGGATTTCGATTTAGGCTTTCGACATAAGCGCGCATATCATCCACATGATCGGCATAATGGGCGAAGGTGTTGCCGACGATGAAATATAGCAGCGGCATATCGCGGATGTTGCAGACCTCGGCGTCATTGATTTCGTCATCATCGAGCCGCTCCAGCAGCGCTTCCACCAGTGGGAAACTCGCCTCAAACAGCGTGAGGACATCCGACAGCGGCAGGTCGCGGTTGTCCGCGTGAATGCGGGCGTTGATCTCGTCGGGCGTTTCCGTCCGCGCCAGCATTTCGCCGCTCAAGGCGCGCGATACCCAATTCACCATCGATTGCTCCCACCAGGTGATATGGGCGATCACATCCTTGACTGACCAATCCGGCTGCGGTCCCGGCCGGTGGATCATCTGCTCGTCGCTCAGTCCGCTCCAGAGCGCGGCCAGCGCCTCCCGCTCTTCCCGCGCGCGCTCGAGCAGGTCATCGGCGCTCATCCAGGTGATCCAGGCTTCCGGCGCCTCGTTGCCGTTCGTTTGGTTCTCGTCCATTGTCATCCTGTCTATCCGCGCGGGCGACTCCGTGAGTCGCCCCTACAAAAATTGTTTTCGCGTTTCGTCAATCGACGGGTCAGTGTCTACGCGACCCCAGCCCGCCATAGGGCGCGACGAAGGCCTCCACCGCGGGCATCGTCGGCATGAAGTTGGCGCAGCCGTGCTCGGTGACGACGATGGCGCCGCAGGCATTGCCCAGCCGCGCCGACTTGTACCAGCCCCAATCGTTGACCAGGCCGTAGACAAAGCCGCCACCGAAGGCATCGCCGGCGCCCAGGATATTGGTCACTTCCACCGGGAAGCCGGGCGCATCGATCACGTCGCCGTCTTTCAAGTGGACGCGCGCGCCTTCGGCTCCAATCTTCTCGACCACCGCCTCGGGACCCAGCGCGAGCATGACTTCGATGGCCGAGCGCGTATCGCCTTCGACTTTCGTATCCGATACCTGAGAATGGGTGAGGCTCATTTGCGAGACATCGCTGAGCATCGCCGCGTTGATCTCGTCTTCGGTGCCGATCACCACATCGACCAAGCGAAGCGCGCTCCGCGCAACTACGCCGAATGCGCGCACATCGTGCCATTGGTCAGGCCGAAAATCGACATCAAAGATGACCGTGGCCTCCGCCCCGCGCGCCAACTCGGCCGCGAATATCGTCGCGCTGCGGCTCGGCTCCCGGCTGAGGTTGGTGCCGGCGAATTGAAACACCTTGCAATCACCCACTGGCGCCGCCAGCACATCGTCGATATCGAGGTTGATATCGGCGCAATTATCGCGATAGAAAACCAGCGGGAACTTGTCCGGCGGTTCAATGCCCAGCACAGCGGCCGAGCTGCGATGGGCTGGCTTGCGCGGGATGAAGCGCGTCTCAACGCCTTCGTCCTTGAGAAAGCGCATGATGAAATCGCCGACCGGATCAGCGCCGATCGCGGTCAGCAACGCGGTCTTCAGCCCAAGCCGTCTCCCGCCGACGCTGATATTCGTTGGCGATCCTCCGACATAAGCGGCGAAACTGTTGATCTCGACGAAGGGCGCGCCGATGTCGTTGGAATACAGATCAATTGAGCTGCGCCCCATGTGCAGGGAGTCGTAGGTCTTGCTCATGCCGGTCCCCCTTCGATTTCGTCCAGTCGTACGGGCCGATTCTCACGCATCGAGCGCATGCCGGCCAGCGCCATCAGCACCGGGACGCGGCCGTCATTGCCGACCACCGGCACCGGATCACCCTTTGATATCGCATCGATGAAGCTAATCATCTCAGTCACATAACTTTCAAAGTAGCGCTCGACGAAGAAATGCAGCGGCAAATCACGCCGCACGCTGGCGGCGTCGCTAATCGTCACCGCGTTGGGATGCCAATTGCCGGTCGTCGCCGCGCCCTTGCTGCCGAAAACTTCAACGCGCTGATCGTAGCCATAGACCGCCTGCCGGCTGTTTTCGATGCTGCCGAAGGCGCCATTTTCGAAGCGCAGCATCAGCTTCGCAGTGTCGATATCGCCCGCCTCGCCGATGGCAGGGTCGATCTTCACATCGCCGAGGGCGTAGATCTCTTCGACCTCGCCGAGCAAGAAGCGAGCCATATCAAAGTCGTGAATCATCATGTCCATCATCAAGCCGCCGGAGACTTTGATATAGTCAATGGGCGGCGGCGATGGATCGCGGCTGATAATCGTCATCGTATGCGGCTCGCCGATTTCGCCGCTCTCGATCGCCCTCTTTAGCCGCGCGTGATTGGCGTCGAAGCGCCGGTTGAATCCGATCTGCAACTGGACGCCGGCCTCGGCGACGGCCGCCAACGCCTCATCTATCTCAGCCAGGTCAAAGGCGATCGGCTTTTCACAGAAGATTTGCTTTCCCGCCCGCGCCGCCTCGATGATGAAACGACAGTGCGTGTCCGTTGACGAGCAGATGACGACGGCGTCAATGTCAGCACTGCTAATGAATTCGGCCGGGTCCGTGCTGTAATCGGGGATATTGAAGTCTTCCACCGCCGACTTGGCCGCCGCTTCAAATATGTCGGCAATTGCCAGCACCTTCGCGCCGGGTATCCGGGTCGTCAAGGTGTTGGCATGCAAGCGTCCAATGCGTCCCGCGCCGATGATGCCCAGATTGATCGTCATCATTGCCCCCAAGCTGCGATCCCGAATAATGGCGGCAATGATAGCCGATTTCGCGCCAATTTCCACATGCCTTTGCAGCATCGTCGCTTGCTCAACCACATTTGCCCGTGTTATAGTCGGGTGGGTTGGTAGGGAGACGCGCACATGGAGACACCAGAACTGAAACCCGCCTTGGCAAACGAAGGCGCCGATAACCGAGCAGCGGAAGTAGATTACCATGAGCCGACAAAAGAAGAACTGCTAGCGGAACTTCGCAACGCCTTGCGCCAGGCCATTGCCGGCGAAGAAGGGATGCCAGCGCGTGAGTCGATAGAAGCGTTGCGGGACAGAGTTTACCGCGATGCCGACCACGGTTAAATCTCTTCCGCTTTTTGACAAAAGGCTTGAACGGCTAGAACGCAAATATCCCAAGACCATTGACGATGTCCTGCTGCTGATTGATCAGTTGGAGCAGGATCAGCGTCCGGGACAACGTGTGCCGGGAGTTGGTTACTCCATCTACAAGGTACGCTTGCCAAACAGATCGGCTCGACGCGGCAAAAGTGGTGGCTTCCGCATCATCTATTATGCGCAACGCAGCAACCGCGTAACCCTGCTCACTATCTACTCGAAGACCGAAAACACCGACATCAGCATCACGGAGATTCGCCAGTTGGCACTGGAAGCTGAGGAGTAACGCGGAAAGAATACAGTCAGCTATTCCTCGAGATTCCATTACTATCGCCACGCGCCCGCGAAATCTCGGAGGAGTGACTTTTTCTTTGACTCCTGAGGCCTGCCCTATTTCACGATATAGCAGCGCCTTCGAACCGCTCGACCTGAGCGCCTCCTTCCCCTTGCTCGCGCAATAATTCTTTCCGCCGTCCCGCCTCACTCTGGGTGGACCGGTGAAGCCAAGACGATTCCATGTCTTACCGTCGGGTTGTATAATGGCGTGCACGCAACCAAGCGACCAGCGGCGAACTATCCATGACTGAAGCATTATTCGCTGAGTTTGAATCCACTACTCGAGAGCAATGGCTTGACGCTGTTCTGAAATCGCTGAGAAGCGAAACCTTCAAAAGCCTCATCACGCAGACTTACGAAGGCATCCATATCCATCCGCTGCCCCAGGCCGATGACCTCGACGGTATCCAACACCATCGTTCCCTGCCCGGTCAGTTCCCCTACGTCCGCGGGATAAGAGCCGGCGGCTATCGCGCCCGCCCCTGGCTGATCGCACAAGCGATCGACGTCAGCGATCCGCGCGAATTCAATCAGGCGCTGAAAAATGGTCTGGCGAAGGGTCAAACCGCCATCGCGCTCCCTGACAAGGCGCAACTGAATGACCCTGCCGACATTCGCCTGGCGCTCGCCGACATCGACCTGAAACGCTTTCCGCTCCTCGTCCATTCCGACACAAGAGCAGACCATATCTACGATCTGCTAGGTCAGGCGTTTGACGACGTGTCGCTGGCGCAGTTGAGCGGCTGCATCGGCTATGACCCGCTCAGCGGTCTGGCGCGCAACGGCTCAATGCCGGCTGAGGCCCTCGAGCGGCTGGCGGCGCATGGGCGACAGGTACAGGACAAATCACCTCAACTCGGCAGCATCGGCGTCAGCACGGCGGCTTATCACGATGCCGGCGCTAATGCCGTGCAGGAGCTGGCGCTAGCCATCGCAACTGGAGTCGCTTATCTGCGCGAGCTAAATGACCGGGGGCTCGCTGTCGAAAAGATCGCGCCCAAGCTGCATTTTTTTATGAGCATCGGCGAGAACTTCTTTATGGAAGTCGCCAAATTCCGCGCCATCAAGCTCCTGTGGGCGCAGGTGACGCGCACGCTCGGCATCAGACAGAACATGACTATCCACGCTCGCAGCGGAAGGCGAAACAAATCGCGCCGGGATGCCCATGTCAATTTGCTACGCCTGACTTCAGAAGCGCTGTCCGCCGCCATCGGCAAGGTCGATAGCATAGAACTCACGCCATTTGACGAGCCACTTGGCAAAGCTGACGATTTTTCGCGCCGACTGTCCCGAAACCTGCAACTGATCCTGCAAGAAGAGCTGCGCCTGGTCGAACTGATCGACCCTGCTGGCGGCGCCTGGCATGTTGAGAAACTGACGGACCAACTAGCGCGCTCGGCCTGGTCGCGCTTTCAGCGGATTGAAGCGGCTGGCGGTCTGCTCGCATCCTTGCGCTCTGGCGCTATCCGGGCGGAGATCGAGGCGGTTGCGGCGCAGCGGCGGCGAGACATGGCAAGCGGCGATGCGATCCTGGTCGGCAGCAATCGTTACGTCGATCCGGCCGCGGCACCACAGCGAAATGACATGGCCGACGAATCCGTTTCCGATTCTGCAAACATTCAGTCCCTGAGGCCCCTACGGCTGGCAGAGCCTTACGAAGCGCGACCGGGTGATTCCGGGAGCGATTCATGACGTCTTTCCCTGATTTCAGCAAGATCGCCTACGATCGCAAAGTCAAGGCTTCCATCGACGACTGGCGCGCGCTCATCGAGGCGGAGACGGGCGCCGCCGCCGCGGATCACACTTGGCGCACGCAGGAACAAATCGACGTGAAGGCGCTGCACACCGCCGCTGATCTCAAATCTGTCGAGCACCTCGGCTTCGTCGCTGGCATCCCGCCCTTCCTGCGGGGACCCTATCCTGCCATGTATGCCCTGCGCCCCTGGACGATTCGCCAGTACGCCGGCTATTCCACCGCCGAAGAGAGCAACGCCTTCTATCGCCGCAATTTGGCTGCGGGCCAAAAAGGGCTGTCCGTCGCCTTTGATCTCGCCACCCACCGCGGTTACGACTCCGATCACCGGCGCGTGGAGGGCGATGTCGGCATGGCGGGCGTCGCCATCGACAGCGTTCTCGATATGAAGATCCTCTTTAATGACATTCCGCTGGACCAGATGTCGGTCTCGATGACGATGAACGGCGCCGTCTTGCCCGTGCTCGCCTTTTACATCGTCGCCGCTGAGGAACAGGGCGTCGCGCCCGCCCAACTGGCAGGCACCATCCAGAACGACATCCTCAAAGAGTACATGGTGCGCAACACCTATATCTATCCGCCGGCGCAGTCCATGCGGATCATCGCCGATATCTTCGCCTATACCGCCGCCGAGATGCCCAAGTTCAACAGCATCAGCATCAGCGGCTATCATATTCAGGAAGCGGGCGCGACCGCTGATATCGAGCTGGCCTACACGCTGGCGGACGGGCTGGAGTATCTGCGCGCCGGTGTGCGGGCGGGGCTGGCTATCGATGCCTTCGCCCCGCGCCTCTCCTTCTTCTGGGGCATCGGCATGAATTTTTTCATGGAAATCGCCAAGATGCGGGCAGCGCGTCTGCTCTGGGCCAAGCTCGTCAAGCAATTCAATCCCGGCAATCCCAAATCGATGGCTCTTCGCGCCCACTGCCAGACCTCGGGCTGGAGCTTGCAGCAGCAGGATCCCTTCAACAACATCGCGCGCACCTGCGTCGAGGCGCTGGCGGCCGCCTTCGGTGGCACGCAGTCCCTGCATACGAACGCCCTGGACGAAGCGATCGCCTTGCCCACCGACTTCAGCGCCCGCATCGCCCGCAATACCCAGCTCTTCCTGCAGCAGGAAACCGGCATCTGCGCTGTGGTCGATCCCTGGGGCGGTTCTTATCTGGTGGAGAAGCTGACGCAGGACCTCGCTCAGCGCGCCTCGACCCACATCCAGGAAATCGAAGAACTCGGCGGCATGGCCAAGGCGCTGGAGACGGGCCTGCCCAAAATGCGCATTGAAGAAGCGGCCGCGCGCCGGCAAGCGCATATCGACAGCGGCGCCGAAACGATCATCGGCGTCAATAAGTATCGACCCGCCGAAACAACCCCGGTTGAATATCGCGAAGTCGACAACAGCGCCGTGCGCGGGGCGCAGGTCGAACGCTTGCGGCTTCTGCGCGCGGAACGGGACGATGGCGCCGTGCGATCGGCGCTGAAGGCTCTGACCGCTTGCGCCCGTTCAAGCGAGGGCAATCTGCTGGCATTATCGATTGACGCGGCGCGGGCGCGCGCGACGATTGGCGAAATCTCAACCGCGCTGGAAAAGGCCTGGGGGCGGCACAAGGCCAGCGTTCGCTCGGTGTCCGGCGTTTACAGTTCCGAATTCGGCAATGAAGCGGCGGTGGCGTCAGTGCGCCGCATAACGGACGAATTCGCCCGCAGCGAAGGACGCCGTCCGCGCATAATGGTGGCGAAAATGGGCCAAGACGGGCACGATCGCGGCGCCAAAGTCATTGCGACCGCCTTCGCCGATATGGGCTTTGATGTCGATATCGCGCCGCTCTTCCAGACGCCGGCCGAAGTAACGAAGCAGGCGGTGGAAAACGATGTCCATGTGGTCGGCATCAGCTCGCTCGCGGCCGGGCACAAGACGCTCTTGCCGCAGGTGGTGAACGAATTGGCGGCGCAGGGACGCGCGGATATGATGGTGGTGATTGGAGGCGTCATCCCGACACAAGACCACCAGTACCTTTATGAGCGTGGCGCCTCCGCTATCTTCGGGCCAGGCACGGTCATCCCGGTCGCGGCGCAAAAGGTGCTGGAGGAATTGAATCGGCGGCTATCAGCGTCAAGGGCGAGCTGAAGCTCAGCCTTTGCCCGCCTGCTCCAGAGCCGCCAGACCCTCTTCCATGGTAAGCAGCACCGTCGTCTTGCCGCCGGAGAAATAACCCGCTGCTGTGACAGCGAGAACGAATGCCGCCATCGTCGCGTTGTCCGGCATCTCAACCAGCTTGATCATGTCGTATTCGCCGAATGCGAGCCAGGTGCCCAGCGTCTTGCCGCCAAAGTCCGCCACTTTCGCGTCCAGATCTTCAAAGTGAAGTGACTTCTCGCCGATCTGCTGCGCCCAGCTCTCCGCAGTAAATCCCGAATGCCATAGATAAAGTCCCATGTTCGTTTCCTTTCCCTCACATATCAGCCACCGACGCGCCGCGGCGGCAACAGTTCATGATGCGCGGCGGACGTGACAATTTCAGTCTATACGGTATGATGAATGAAAGCAACCAGAAGGCGCTAACCGCCATGAGCGACACGGCTCTCCCGCCCACCGTCGATGTATCCGCCTACGTGGAAGGCGTTTTGGCCGGCGACCGCGCCACTCTCGCCCGCGCCATCACATTGGTCGAAAGCGCCGCGCCCCAACACGCAGCCTCTGCCCAAGCGCTCCTCGCGCAATTGCTGCCGCATGCGGGCAACTCGATCCGCATCGGCATCACTGGTCTGCCCGGCGCCGGCAAGAGCACCTTCATCGATACCTTCGGCTGCTATCTAACCGAACGCGGACGCAAGGTGGCCGTCCTAGCGATCGACCCCAGCAGCGCTTTGACGCGCGGCAGCATCCTGGGCGACAAGACGCGCATGGAAGGCCTGTCCCGCGCTGACAATGCCTTCATCCGTCCCTCGCCCACAGGCGGCCTCCTCGGTGGGGTCGCTGGCAGAACGCGCGAGGCGATCCTGGTTTGCGAAGCGGCCAGTTATGACGTCATCATCGTCGAGACTGTCGGCACAGGCCAGAGTGAAGTGACGCTCCGCGCTTTGGTAGATTTTCTGCTGCTCCTCCTGATCACCGGCGCCGGCGATGAGCTGCAGGGCATCAAAAAAGGTGTGATCGAAATCGCCGATGCCGTGGCCATCAACAAGGCCGACGGTGACAATATCACCGAAGCGAAAGCGGCCCGCGCCCAGTTCGAACGCACTCTGCAGTTCGTCGCGCCAGCGACCGTCGGCTGGCGGACGCGCGCGCTCACATCATCCGGCTTGACCGGAGACGGCATTGACGAAATCTGGACGGTCATCAGCGAGTTCGCGGCGCAAACAAAGTCCAACGGCAGCTTTGAGAAACGGCGAACCGACCAAGGCCGCGAATGGCTGCACAGCGCGCTCGAGCGGCAACTGCGGGATTATCTATATGGGCATGAAGCGGTGCAGGCGGCGCTGCCTGAGATCGAAGCGGCGGTCATGGCTGGTGAACTGCCGGCGGCGAAAGCGGCGGACGAGTTGCTGCGCCTGATTCTACCGCGCTGAATACAGCACCCAACCGCAGCAAGAATCGCTCATTTGCCCGCTATCCGCAGCGCTAGTCGTATCTTGAGCCCGCCCGTAGAATACTGCCCAAACGAACATTTAGAGGACGACAATGGAAAACAAGAGGAAACGCATGATCGTGACAACAACACCCAGCGTAGAAGGCCGACCGGTTGGGGAATATCTTGGCATCGTTAGCGGCGAAGCAATCATGGGCGCAAACTTGTTCAAGGATATGTTCGCCGGCATCCGCGACATCGTCGGCGGGCGTTCGGGCGCCTATGAAGAGGAATTGCGGCGGGCGAAAGACATCGCCATGAATGAGATGACACACAATGCGAGCATGCTCGGCGCAGACGCGATACTGAGCGTCGACCTGGACTACGAAACCGTTGGTTCGAACGGCAGCATGCTCATGGTGACAGCCAGCGGAACAGCGGTCAGGCTAAGCTAGGCGGAAGACTACAGTTCAACGCGATGCCTGACGCGCAGTATCGCTTTCGCGCGCTCGATCTCCTGCCCTTTGCGTTGGGCCGACCAGCCCAAAGTCTCAGCGGAGATCTCAGCCAGTTCATGCAGCAGTTCTCGCGTCGACCCGCCCAGCATGGCGATCAGTGAGCGGCGCAGCAGCAGATCATCGAGCCGCTCCACTTTTTCTTCGCGCAATATAAAGTCGACCTCGCCTCTGCTGAAGCTGGGATGGTTCTCCAGCGGACGATCATCCTCAGAGCCCATACAGCGAGCGACAAGTTCAGCGCGCGTGCCATACCGTTCGAACAGCAGCCGCAGCCGCTCAAGCGGTAATTCATACTTTAGCTGCAATTCGCGCAGCCACTTCTCGCTGGCTTCGTCGTCCTGCGGGTAAGCCCGTCCGCCGCCGATCGACAGATCCGCCGTGCTCACCCGGCGAGTCAATCCCAGGTCGCTCAGCACCAGATTGGCGGTCTGCTCGGCGAAAGCGCGAAAAGTCGTCCACTTGCCGCCGATGAGGGCGTGAATCGGATAGAGCCGTTCCTCTGTGGGCGCGATCGACTGGATGCTGTGATCGCGGCTGATCTGCCCGGTGCGGCCGCCTTCGCTGTAGGGCAGGGGCCGCACACCTGAAAATGTGAAGACGATATGCGAGCGCTCAAGCTTGATTGCGGGAAAGACCCTGTTCACCATCGCCAGCAAGTAATCAATCTCGGCGTCGGTGGGGACGGCTTCATCCGGATCGTCGATGCGAATATCAGTTGTGCCGATCATGACGCGATTGAAAAACGGCAGTATTAACACCAGGCGTCCGTCATCATTTTCGAAGTAAAACTCACTGCCGCGCGCCGCCTCAAGCAGCGTCGGATGATCCAGAATCAGATGCGAGCCCTTCGTGCCGCCGATGAAGCGTTCCTCCCCCCGCCCCAAGTCATCGTTGACGAGATCAATCCAGGGACCGGCGGCGTTCACGACCACCTTCGGATTCACCCGCAGATTCTCGCCGGTCACTTCATCGCGCAGCGTCACCGTATCGCCATCGCCGGCGACCGCGCTGACATAATTGAGCGCGCGACAAGCGGGGTTGCTCGCCTCGGCGTCCAATACCATCTCCAGGCAGATGCGCTCCGGATACGGCATCCAGGCGTCGTAATAGGTCGCCGCGCAAACGATCGCCGGATTCAAGGCCTGATACTCGCGCAGTGCCGCGCCGCGCATTCTGAATTCATGCTTCGGCATGACGCGACTGCTTCGCGCGAAGAAATCGTAAAACGTCAAGCCTAGCTTGATCACCAGTGCGCCACGTTCACCCGGCCGATCGAGCAAGCCGGCGAACTTCAGTGGCGCGTTCAGAAGCCCGGAGAACCAGCGGAAGATTGGAATCGTCGTGCGCAGCGGTTTGGCATAATGCGGCGCGTTGGCCAGTAGCCGGTCGCGCTCGTGTAACGCTTCGTTCACTAGCCGGAACTCGCCATTTTCCAGGTAACGCAAGCCGCCATGCAACATGTGCGACGATGCGGCGCTCGTTCCGCCCCCGAAGTCGCCGCGCTCGACCAGCAGCACATCAACCCCCTGCAACGCCAGGTCCCGAAAGGCGCCGATGCCATTGACGCCGCCGCCGATGATCAAGACCGAGACCTCGGGATTGTCTTTGACGGTTCGCAGAGTCTCTTGTCGCGTCATCGCCAGTCAGTACACGTCAATTGCAATTATCCACTTATATCACTACGATTGGCGCAGCGCCCGGATCAAGCTCCGACCCGTCATCTCCGGCGGTTGCTCGACAGCCATCAGATCCAACACCGTCGGCGCCACATCGGCCAGCCGTCCCCAACTGCGCAAATCATAGTAGCTCAGGCCATCAATCACAAACAGTGAGACGGGCCCAACTGTGTGATAGGTGTGCGGCTCGCCCGTTGCTTCATCGATCATGCGCTCGCAGTTTCCGTGGTCGGCGGTGACGATCGCGACGCCGCCTTTCGCCAGGACGGCATCCACCAGCCTGCCCGCGCACAGGTCAACGGCTTCCACCGCTTTGATCGCAGCGGGCAGCGAGCCGCTATGCCCGACCATATCCGGATTGGCAAAGTTCACCAGCAAGAAATCATCATCAGCCGTCCTCAGCCGCGCCAGCGTTTCATTGGTCAACTCGAAAGCACTCATCTCCGGCTGCAAGTCATAGGTGGCGACTTTGGGCGACGGCACGATCAGACGCGATTCGCCGGCGAAGGGCGCCTCGTTCCGTCCATTAAAAAAGAAGGTGACATGGGGATACTTTTCCGTCTCAGCAGTGTGGTACTGCGTCTTGCCGGCGGCGCTCAAGGTCTCCGCCAGCGTATTGCGCAGCAGCTCCACCGGAAACAGAATCTCATCCGTTAGCCCCGCCATGTATTCCGTCATGGTGATCAAGCGCAGATCGGGTATCGGCTGAAAGCGCTCGGCCCCAGCGAAGTCTCGCTTCACAAAAGCCTGCGCCAATTGACGCATACGGTCGGCGCGAAAGTTGAAACAGAGCAGCACATCTCCCGCAGCAAAGCCCAAGCCCGGCTCGCATCCGACTACAGTCGGCGCGATGAACTCATCGGTCTTGCCTTGCTGGTACGATTGCTGGATCGCCGTTATGGCATCAGCCGCCCTCACCTCACCCGCGCGAAAAGCCATCGCAGCATAAGCGCGCCGCGTCCGCTCCCAGCGTTTATCGCGGTCCATCGCAAAATAGCGCCCGCTCACAGTCGCCACGCGCCCGACCCCGTCGCGCGCAATCTTGTCGAGGAGCTCCGCGCAGTACTTGATGCCATTCCGCGTCGGCGTATCGCGCCCATCGGTGATCAGATGCAGTACGGGATCGACACCATTCGCCGCGGCCATATCCATCAGCGCATACAGATGATCGGAGTGGCTGTGTACCCCGCCATCGCCCAGCAAACCGATCAGGTGCAGCTTGCCGCCCCGCTGAGGCAGATCCTGCACGGCGTCGAGCAAGACGGGATTGTCTGCCAGCGTGCCATCGGCGATCGCATTGGCGATGCGCGAGATATCTTGATAAACGATGCGCCCGGCGCCCAGATTGAGGTGACCCACCTCGGAATTGCCCATTTGTCCCGGCGTCAAGCCCACATGCTCGCCGGAGGTATGCACGATGCAGCGTTCACAGGTCCTCAGCCAGCGATCGAAGTTCGGCGTTTCTGCCTGAACGACCGCGTTGCCGTTTACCGTCTCACGAAGGCCCCAGCCATCCAGAATGACCAGCAATACCGGTTTGCGCGCCATAGATCTTCACCCTCTATTCGCGGGTCGAAAACGCTTCAATTTAGCCTAGAGTGATAAGGACCAGTATAAACTTTCACCATGCTGCTCACTCGCGCAGCGCGGCAGCCAGCATCGTGCCAGCCCGTGGCGGAAGCGCCGCATCGGCATCGTATAACACGCTCGCGTCATAAGTCGCCTCCAGGTCGAGACCCAGGAAAGCGGCGGGATCTTCGACCAGCTCTACTGTGTAATCATCATGCAGCACAAAGACGACCGTGCGCCCCAGCAAGTCGGCCGGCGCCGCGGACGAGAAAATCGTTTCGCCGCCGCTGAATTCTCCGCAGTATTTCAGCGTATGACAGAAGTAGGCGTATTCCGGCGCGTCATCCTGGTACAGAACGTGCAACGCGCTGTTCAGCATATCATCAGAAATAAACTCGCGGATGCCCCGCTCGCCCAGCTCGATATGGTCAGGCGCCGTCACCATAGCCACCTGCGCGTTCGGCGCAAAGGCCGGCGCGATTTCCACTACCTGATACAGTATTCTGGCTTTGGTGTTTGCGCTCTCGATGAAACTGCTGTGCTGGGTGAATAAACGCGATATCGTTGGAATCATTAGCATTAGGCAGGCGCCAGCGACCACAATATCGCGACGCAATTTGTCGCGCAATGGCGAGGCGATCAGCAGGATCAGGCTGAATACGGCAATGGCCGCCCCGATGGGCACATAGAGATACATGCGCCAGGGATCGTTGCGATATAGCGGAATCCACATCAAAACGCCGACCGCGGCGATGATGAGGAGCAACCCAACCACTAGCGCGACGACAAGCTGCCGCGTTGCCGCTGCCCGTCCCTCGGCCTCCCTGCGAATGTGAAACCAGGCGATGATTCCGACGGCAGTCAATAGTATGAGCGTTGGCAACCACCAATGATTCACATCTATGGTCGCCAGCGCATCCTCCCATCCTCGAACGAAAGTTTGCGGATAGACGATTCCCAACACTTCAAGAAAAGTGTCGAGGACCGAGAAAGATGTCTCCTGCGCTTCCGCTCCCGGGCTTAAGTAGCCGCTCATGTAAAAGTCGCGGCCGGTCGCCAAGAGCAAAACAACTGACGCAAGTTTGAAAGCCGGCACCACGTACCAGATTGTGCTCAGGTTCAGGTTGCGCCAGGTGACCCGCCCTTCGCGCAGCCAGAGCAGCAGCGGCACGACCAAGATAACAGCGTAACCTGTCTCGTTCGAATTGACGCTGAAAAGCAATCCCAGCCATATGCCGAGCAAGGTAAGCCGCTGGGGCTGTCTGCTGTACTCCAGAAACAGCGTGGTTGACAGCAACAAAGTCAATACGCTGAAGTTCTTAGGCAGCCGCCGCAGCGTCATCAAGTTGTCGTTGACCGGATAGACCATGAACAGAATCGTGATCAAAAAGGCGTAAAGTGGGGATACGCCAATTTGCCGCAGAACGATGTAGAGCAGGGCCATCCTGCCCGCGTATAACAAGAAGTTGACAATGTGATAGCCGACGAAGGTCTCTGAGCTGATCAGGTAGGCCAGCGTGTGCGGCACCATTACCCAGGGGCGCGAGACCGCCTCGGTCGCATAAAAGCTGAGCGTTCCGCCTTCTGTGTAGCCGTGGATGATCCACTCTTCCCAATGCCCGCTGCTATCAAAGCCGAAGGGCAGATACAAGACGAAGACCACAAAGAAGCAGCCGAGGATGGAAACCGCGTCTGCGCGCGCGTCTCGGCTTCGGCGTTCCCGCAGCTGCCGCGCAAGGAGCGGGATATAAATCAACGCGCCTAGAACGATCCCAAGGGTGGACAGGTAGAAGAACGGGGGCGGTACGGCGCTGTGCGGGAAGTGCGACGCGATAGGCAGGCTGTAGTCCGCGCTTTCGCCATCTTGGTCGAACACTTCGATTTGCGCGTACTCGCCATCTTCAGCGCAATGATCGGCCGATGCCGGGTTCCCCTCCGTTATGATCTCGCGGCCGTTGAATCGGAGTGATTGCGCCCCGACGACAGACCACCAGACCTTGACGCATTCATGCGGAAACAAGGTGCGATCGTGGTCAGCCCAAATGCGGACGGCGAAGTTCTCGTTTTCTTCGTCAATCAAAGTCGGCTCATAGGGCCTTAGACGCAGCCAGGCGCCAACGACGATCAAAGCCATTCCGCCAAGCAGCAGCCAGGTCAGCGGCAGGGGGCGCTCGAGCCGGCGCAAGCGCAAATAGTAAATTGCCACCGAGGGAGAACCGACAAGCATCACAAAGCCGAACAAGTAAAACAGAAGATCCGGCAAATGATGAATGTTGAGCCTTAGGCTGCGATAAATCCCGTTCTGCGCCCGCACCTCGAAAAGTGGACTGGTCGCATTGATCTCGGGGCAGAAGCGCATCTCGTCAGCCCCAATCACCCCCGCGCCATCAATATACAGCGACTCAATCCCCTCCAGCTGCCAGCGAAGAGTCAGACAATCGCCTGGCAGCAAGGTCCAATCGCGATCGGCCGCAATGAAGATTGAAGTGCCGCCAAAGTCCAGGTCGATTGTCGGCGCCGGACTGTTGTGAACAGTGAGGAAAAACAGAAGGCAGACTGCCAGCGCCGCGGCGATTAGTGATAGCCGCTGGGGAGAAAAAGCCCTAAGTTTGCGGATAGCGATCATCCGATGACTTCCGACCGCTTACGGCCCCCGTCCCAACGGATATCGGGAATCAGCGCATCGGCATGCTCTTCGATGCGTTCTCGATTGTCGAGCAGATCCAGCAACATCGCTTTGATCACCGACTTGATATCGCGCGTCGGCTGATAGCCGAGATCCAACAGATGCTGACGATCCGGATTGTAGTAGTGATCTTCCATCTCGGCGCGAGGATTGTCGTAGCGTTTAATGTCGACCGGCAACCCGATGTCCGCCGCGACGCCCTTCACTAAGCACGCCAGTTCGGTGATGGAATAGGCGTTCTCGAACTGGTTGAATACGCGATATTCGCCCGCGTCCGGCGGGTTCTCAATAGCCAGCCCGAGGCACTGCATCGAATCGGCAAGCGGCAAGAATCCGCGCTTCTGCTTGCCGAGACCATAAAGGGACAGCGGATGACCAATAACCGCCTGGCAGCAAAAGCGGTTGATCGCAGTGCCGAAGCATTGGTCGAAGTCGAGCCGCGTGCGCAAGCGCGAGTCGTCGCCCATCTCGGCGATCCGCGTGCCGAACACGACGCCTTGCATGATATCGGTCGCCCGCGCGCCCCATATCTTCGCGGCGAAATGCGTGTTGTGCGAATCGTGCACTTTGCTCTGGTGATACCAACTGCCCGCCTGCCGCGGGAAGGGCAGACGATCGTTTCGTCCGCGGAATTCGACTTCGAAGAATCCCTCGGGGATATCAACGGCGGGTGTGCCGTATTCGCCCATCGTGCCCAGCTTGATCAGATGCGCAGCCGGCGCGGCCTCTTTGATTGCCCAGAGGATGTTGAGATTGTTGATGACGTTGTTCTGCTGCGTCCAAACGCAGTGCGCCTGATCAATCATCGAGTACGGCGCCGATGGCATCTGCCCCAGATGGACGACCACCTCCGGCTGGAATTCCCGAAAGAAGCCTTTCACGAAGTCGTAATCGGTCAAGTCGCCAACGCGAAAATCGAGCTCGACGCCCGTTGCCTCTTTGAAAGCGAACAAGCGTTCCTCGCGGCTGGCGATCGGCAATGCGCTGACCCCGCCTACTTCCGCTACCCATTGGCGCCGCAGCAGCAAATCGGCGCCGGCGACTTCGTGTCCGCGCGCGCTCAAATAAATCGCTAGGGGCCAGCCCAGATAACCATCAATGCCAGCGATGAAGACTTTCATGTTTCGCGCCCCCGCGCCGCAAACGCCACTACCGCCAAGTTAATCCAATCGTCACAATCTTACAGAATTCGAGGCGATTTTGAATAGATGCTTACCACATTATTCCGCCCGCGTGCGCAATGCCTTCTGCGTCAAGCGCACCTCGTTTTTTCTCCGCTGTATTGTGGGGGTACATGCGGATATAATACGCTGAGCCTTGGCTGGCAGGACGCGCTTCGTAAGAGGCCAGGCTAAATGAAACCAGTCGCGGCAGCCGTCAGCGCCACGGTCAATCACTTGAGAGATTCTTTTGAAACAGCGCAACAGAGATAAATCCGGTTACCTGCAACTCATCCGCGGTAATCGGTCCTTCCGTTATCTATGGGCGGGCCAGGTCATCAGCTTAACCGGCGACTGGTTCAATCTGATCGCTTCCGCCGCCTTGATCGCGACGCTAACGCAATCGGGCACGGCTATCGGCGGCCTCTTCGTCGTCCGCATGCTGGCACCTTTCCTGGTCAGCCCCATCGCCGGCGTCGTCGCCGATCGCTACAACCGCCGGGCCATCTTGATCATCACCGATGTGCTGCGCTGCTTTGTCGTTTTGGGATTCGTGCTGGTGCGCGAACCGCAGCAGGTCTGGCTCATCTATGCGCTCACTGCCGTGCAAGCGGCCTCGCAAGGATTTTATTTTCCCGCCTGGAACGCCCTCCTGCCGGATATCACCAAGCCGGGGGAAGTCGGCATCGCCAACGCCCTCTCTTCCGCGACCTGGTCCGTCATGCTGGCCTTTGGCTCGGCGCTGGGCGGCTTGGTCGCCGGCGTGGTCGGCGTCTACCCCGCCTTCGTTCTCGATGCCATCACCTTCTTGTTGAGCGCACTCATCCTCTTCCGCATGCCCTACCGATCCACGCTCAAGCGCGATTCCGACCAATCGATGATGGCCGGCATCCGTCAGTACATCGACGGGTTGAGCTACCTGCGCCGACACATCGACACCTTCTCCATCGCCATCCAAAAGGCGGTCCTCGGCTTCTTCATCATTGGCTTCTTTCAGGTTGCGCAGGTCACCATCGCCGAGCAGCATTTCCCCATTGGCGAAGGCGGCAGCATCAGCATGGGTTTGATCTACGTCATGGCCGGAATCGGTTCCGGGCTCAGTCCCATCCTCGGGCGCAATTGGGCGCGCGATCGCGACCGTCGCCTGCGCCTGATGATCGCCTTCGGTTATGTTTGCGCTTCGGTCGGCTTTCTAATATGCTCCACCTTGATCTCGTTGCCGGTTGTGCTGATCGGGGCGCTCTTGCGCGGTGTCGGCGGCGGATTGGTTTGGGTTTTGGGGACGCAGCTGCTGCTTCAAATTGTGCCGAACGAAGTCCGCGGTCGCGTGTTTTCCACCGAGTTCGCCCTGTACACGCTCTTCGCCGCCGTATCATCCGGCAGTACCGGGCGCTTGATCGACACGTCGCTGGGTGTGAGCGGCGTTCTAGCGCTCGGTTCGCTCATACTCCTGGTGCCGACGGCGTTGTGGCTGCTCTGGATTTTCTTCGGCAAGCGCGACCTGGTCGCGACAAGCGCAGCCTGGCACAAACCGTGACATAGAATCAGGGCGGCCGAATTCAATATTGAACAGCGATAATGGAACAAGCGCGAACAGAAAGCGAGGAAGAACATGAGAATTCACGGCATCGTACCGCCAATGGTAACGCCGTTCGCCGCTGACGAGGCCGTTGACGAGGCGCTGCTGCGCGCCGAAGTCGAGTACCTGATTTCCTCCGCCGGCGTACACGGCGTCGCCGTCGGCGGCAGCACCGGTGAAGGACATGCACTGACAACTGATGAGCTGCGCCAGGTTGTGGCGACCGCCTGCGAAGTTGCTGCTGGGCGCGTGCCGGTCATCGCTGGCATCATCGTCGACAGCACAGGCCAGGCGATCGAGAAAGCGCGCGCGCTGGCCGACCTGGATGTCGCCGCCCTGCAAGTGACACCCGTGCACTATCTCTTCCGCCCCAGCGACGAGATGATGTTCGAGCATTTCGCGAAGCTGGCCGAGCGGGCCGCGCAACCGGTTATGATTTACAATGTCGTGCCCTGGACCTACTGTTCGCCCGCCCTGCTTGACCGGATGATGCGCGAGATCGATGGCCTCATCGGCGTCAAGCAAAGCGCCGGCGATCTCAAACTGCTGGCTGATCTGCTGATGACATCGGCCGACGCCGGCGTCATCATGTCGGCGGTTGACGCGCTGATGTACCCGTCGTTCGCTCTCGGAGCGCATGGCGCCATTGCCGCGATTCTGACGGCAGTTCCCGAGCTGTGTGTCGAATTATGGAATCTTGTCCAAGACGGCGACCACACCGCCGCCCTCGACAGACATCTGAAGTTGCTGCCGATATACAATGCCCTCGAAGGCGACAACATGCCGGCCAACGTGAAGACAGCGCTGGCCTTGCAAGGTCGTCCGGCTGGCGTTCCGAGGATGCCCATGCCCCAAAGCTCGCCTGAACAGCGCGCCGCCATTGAAGCGGCTTTGCTTAAGGCGGGCGTCAAACTGCCAGCGGTCAGCTACGCGTAGAGTAGGCTGTCAATTCACCCGGTTGCGCTGCAAGGCGTCGCGATTCGGTTCGATGCCCAAGTCTGATTTCTGCGGAAGCGGAATCTCGCCGTCGACCACTGGGTGAAGGCGCTTAGCACACAGGAGAGAAAATGAGCGTCCGAATTACACCCCTAATCCGGACGCTCTTCGCAGCGTATACAGCATTCCTGTTGGATACACCGTCGCAAAACGGGCCTTGCGTTCATGCCTTGGAATTTCGCGATCCCGCGCATGAAACTGTCAGTACTATACCCTAGCTCTCGCTCTATGCACAAGTGAATCTGGGCTGAACCTGGCGGGAGGTTTGACAAAGGTTTGTGGACGAATCCACCGTATGTCAGGAAAAACAATGCCTTTTGCCACACTTGTTTGTCGCGCGCTTGAATCGTTCGAACCCTACAACGTTCGCTGGAAAAACTCGACAGTGGCTTCGACCATCGCCGGCAGGTAAGCGTGGGCGACGCCTTCGTAGAGCACCAGTTCCAGCTTATCGGCGGCGCCCTGCTGACGATAGACCTCACGCGCGTAATCCATCACCTTGTGAATCCCCGAAAGCGGCGAAAGCGGATCGCTGTCGCCGGTCAAGATCAACTGATGACGGGGCGCGGTAACGGCGACGATATGTTCCATATCGAGCCCCGACGCCAGGACGCCCGGCACATAATAATAGATGCCATGCCCGGCTAAGTTGCCAGCGTCGGCGAAGTCGCGATAGCGGGTCATCTGCGAGATGGGCACGACCGCTTTAATCGACTCATCGAGGGCGCCCGCCCAGGTCGTTCGTGACGCGCCCAGGCTCATGCCGGCCGCGCCGATTCGATCTGGGTCCACCTCCGGCCGGCTGCGCAAATAGGCGAGCGCGGTCAGATCATCGTGCACCATCATGCCCCAGAGCGTCCGGCCCTGCCAAAGGAAGCGCTTGAATAGCGATAATTCGGTATCACGTCCGCTCTCGCCCTCGCCCGCTGGTCCCTGATGTTCTCGCTGGCCGAAGCCATAGGCGTCAATCGGCATGACAACAAAGCCGGCAGCGACAAGCGCCAGCCCGGGCGCATAGCCATTCTCGCGTATTCTGATGGCGGCGTCCTTGCCCAGCTGATATTTGCCGCCGTGTTCATGGTGATAGAGCACCGCCGGCGCCGGATAGTCGATGTCTTTCGGCAGGATGCAATAGCCGTAGACCGTATCGCCGACGCCGTTGACGAAGCTGAAACGCTCCAGCGTGTACGTCGCTTCCTGGCGCGTCGATATGAGCGAAACCTGCGGCTGAGCCGGCGCCGGAATATCGCCCAGCAGCTGCCACAATTTTTCTCGGGTTTCTTGCGGATCTAGCATCAGTCCCATTCGATAATCATCCCCAGCGCGTCCATCTCCCAATTGGCGAGCTGCGCGTAGGCCGCCGGAAACTCACGCCAATTGTAACGATGCGTGATTAGCGGCGCCGTCTGAATGCGGCCGCGCGCCATCAAGTCGAGACAGACCGCGTATTCGCGAAGCGGCGTCCAATAACCCGGACTGTTTTCCTGCCGCGGTCGCGTACTCTCGTGCCCACCGATAATCAACAGTCCCTTTTTATGCACGTCGCGATAAAAGTTGACCTCGTCGGTGAGGCCGCGCGCGCTGCCCACGAGCACGACGCGCCCCCGCACAGCAGCCAATTGGAAGGCGGTCACCACCGCCGCTGGCGCGCCCGTCAACTCAATGACGACATCGGCGCCCGCCGCTTCCAGAAGCGCGTGCAGTTTGTCTTGCACACTGTGGTCGCTGATCAGTACTTCGTCCGCCGCGACCCGCTTGGCCAAATCCAGCCGCCGCTGCTCCAAATCGATTCCGATTACCGGCACACCGCCAGACAGCTGCGCCAGCCGCATCGCCAGCAAGCCGACGAGGCCCGCGCCCAATACAGCCACCGATTCGCCCAGTTCGATGCGCGCCTTGCGCACACCCTGCATCGCAATTGCCAGCAGCGCGAAGAATGCCGCTTCGTCATCCACCACTTGAGCCGGCACTTTCAGACAGGCATCGGCATCCACCAATGCATGCGACTGATGCGCCGTCCGGCAGACTACACGATCGCCCATTTTCAGCGCGTCAACATCGTCGCCGGCCGCGATGACCTCACCGACGAAACTGTAACCAGGGAAGAATGGATGCTCTGGATCCGTGTTCTCGAGATTGAGGAAGAAGGCGCGTTCCGTGCCGGGGCTGATTAAGGTGTTCAGCGCGCGCAGCAGAACCTGTCCCTTTTGGGGCTGCGGCGGATCAATCCACTGCAGCTCCACTTGCCCCGGCGCCGTGACGACGACGCGATGCCCGCGCATTACTTCATTCCTGTGGTCGCGATGCCGGTCGTAATGAAGCGCTGCAAAAAGGCGAATACCAGCGTTATCGGCAGCAACGTCACCACAGTCATCGCCAGCACATAATGCCATTGAATTTGCAGTTCGCCCTGAAAGGCGTTCAAGCCCACTTGCAGCGTGAAATAATCGTTCTGGCTGAGCACAATCAGCGGCCAGAGGAAATCGTTCCAGCGCCACATGACTGAAAAGATCGCCAGCACCGCCAGCGCGGGCCGCGCCAGTGGCAGAATGATGCGCCAGTAGATGTGCCACTCGCTGGCGCCGTCAATCCGCGCCGCGTCAAGTAATTCATCGGGAATCGTCAGCATGTATTGGCGCAGCAGAAATATGCCTGTCGGCGTTGCCGCGCCGGGGATAATCACGCCCCAGAGATTATTCTTCCAGCCGATGCTCGTGATAACCAGGAAAACCGGCACCAATATCACGGTGATTGGAATCATAAGTGTGGAGATGAAGAGCACGAAAATCGCGTCGCGCCCCTTAAACTGATACTTGCTGAGAGCAAATGCCGCCATACTGTTGATGACGAGCGTGATTAGCGTCGCCACCGTCGTCACAATGACGCTGTTCTTGAGATAGGTGAAGAAGTCGAAGTTCTCCAGCTCCACCAGCGGATCGAGGTAATTCTCCCAAGCCAGTTTCACTTCTTCCACCGGCTCGCGCTGCCTGATATTGACTTTGATCTTCTCGGCGCTCGGGTCGGCCGGATCGATCATCTGCGCCTCAATGCCGACGCGCCGCACCTGCGCCAGCTCACGCACACTGCCGTCATCCATCGTGACCGTGAACAGCGGCAGCGGCTTGTCGAAACCTTCGACCTCGACTTGCACCTGCTGATACGGCAGCAACGGTGGCGGATATTTCACCAGACCCGCCTGCGTCTTGAACGATGAAAAAACCAGCCAAAGCACGGGACCGAACATAAGGATCGTGCCCACGGTCAAATACAGGTAGGTCAAGACATCGGACGTGTTAAGTCCTTTGCCGCCACTGCGCTTCAGCAAAAACTGTGAAATGCTGATTCTGTCCGCCTGCATTGCCCGGTCCCTAGGATAGACTCGACTGATTGCCGAGCCGCAATTGCAGCAGCGTCAACACCAGCAGCGACAGGCCGAGCACCATCGATGCCGCCGCCGACAAGCCAAAGAGCTGAATCTGATTGGAGAAACCGGTCGTATAGATATACTGCACCATCAGTTGCGTCCGCGTTCCAGGTCCGCCACCCGTCAACACGAAGATGTGGTCGAACATCTGCACCGCCCTAATTAGCGAAAGCACAAGCACGACAAACATCGTCGGCATCAGCAAAGGCAAGGTGACGAAGCGGAAATCCTGCCAGGTGTTGGCGCCGTCTATCGAACTCGCCTCGTATAGCTCGGGCGGGATCGATTGCAAGCCCGCCAGTAATATCAATGTGTAAAAGCCCATCAGTGCCCAGACGCTGACGAAGACAACCCAAAACATCGCCCAATTGGTATCGAGCAGCCAGCGCGTGCTCTCCCCGCCGAAGATCTCAACAATCGCATTAAGCACGCCCTCGTACTGCAGCACCCACTTCCAAATCAGCGCCACCACGACAGGAGAAAGCAGAACCGGGTAAAAGAAAACGCTGCGGAAGAAGCCGCGCGCCACGATACGCTGATTGAGCACCAGGGCGGTCGCCAGCGAAAACAGCACGATGCCGCTCACCTGAAGGACGACGTATTGAATCGTGTTGAAAATCCCCCGCCAGAACAAATCTTCCTGACAACTGTTTGGCGAAAGGAAATCCTCGCAGTCAAACAAGGTTGCGAAATTGCCCAAGCCAACGAAAGGGCGGTCTTCCGGAAAGAGCTTGGTGCCGCCGGTCATCGCATAATAGAAATTCAGCAGCATCGGGAATAAGACAAAAATGCCAAAAATGAGCAAATTGGGCAAAACAAAAATGTAGCCCATTCTGTCGATGCCGACTCGCCGCTGTATCGGCGTCAGTACGCGGTCGACGGCCGTGACCAGCAATAGCAAAATTGGACGTGTAATGGGGTCGAGCAAGCCGAGCAAATGGAGCGTTGGTTTACTGCGAACTACTGGGCTGGGAGGGGTAGTCATCGCGGGCGGCTCGATCAGGGAAACCTGTCATTTCCTGAAAGTATAGCGGACAATCGGCCCAAACTTGACCGATCGCCCGCCTTAGTCACTTCAATTTGTCGGAGCCGGCTTAGCCAGAAACTTCAGCCAAGGCGGTGTCGACATCGTCCTGAATACGCTCGATCGCCTCATCCAGCGTCAGCTCGCCGACCATCGCTTGTGTCAGGCGGTCACGCGTGGCGTTGAACACGTTACGGTTGTAGGCGTAGGCCTGCAAGTCAAAAGCGGTCTGCTCCAGAGTGCCGACTTGCCCAACGAAGACGCCCAACGAGTCCTTCGCCAACTGGAGCTCCGTGTCAAAATCGACGCCAGACGCGGACAAACCAGCGTGAGCAGGGATGAAGAGCGTGCGGGCAGCGAACTCGCCCAGGACTTCCTGGCTAGCCAAATACTCCATGACGCGGGTTACTTCTTCAGGATGCTCGGTCGCGCCAATGCCGACCAGCGCCGCGCCGCCGGGCATGCCCGTGCAGCCGCCTGGACCACAAGGATTGGGTACCGTCTGCCAATCAAAAGCATCGCCGATCTGCTCGCTGAACTGCCCCACCTGCCAGCTGCCGGACATGTAGAAGACTAATTCGGCATTGGCAAATTCTTCGTTGGCGCCGGCGTAACCTTCGCTCAGCGGCCACATCTCCGGGTGCATCGTGCCATCGAGGTGCCAGTTGACGAAGAGTTCCGCCATGCTGCGGAAGCCCTCATCCATGACTGTCGGATGTCCCATATCGTCAAAGTACATCGCGCCCATGCTGATTGCGGGACCGGCGAAACGGTGACCGCTGCGATCCATCGCCATCGGATAGGGAATCTCCAGCGCTTCCGCAACGGCAATGGAGGCCGCCGCCCATTCTTCCCAAGTGACCGAATCGGACATATCGCTCGGTACTTCAACACCGGCCTGCTCGAAGAGCGTGCGGTTGATGAAGGGACCCGTGATGGTCAACTGCGTCATGAAACCAGGAATGCTGGAATCGTCGCCGGGCAGGCGCTTCCAGTTGAGGAAGGGACCGAAATTCTCTTCCCAATAAGCCGGATCGCTCAGGTACGGCGTCATATCCAGATAGTATTGCGCCAAGCCGCCGAGGTCAGTGACGCGCGCCATATCCGGACCTTCGCCCGCCGCCAGGTCCAGCGGCAGATTCTCCAGAATCGCACTATAAGGAACGGTGTCGATCTCGACGCTGATATCAGGATTGTCCGCCTCGAAGCGGTCCAGCAAGTCCCGCAGGACTTCGCCTTCGTTGCCATCGTTGTACCAGCGGATCCGCAACTCGACCGTGTCTTGTGTCAATGCTGGAATAGCGGACACGAACAAGGTCAGGATTACAAGTAAGGCTAGAACTTTGCGCATTTTCTTCTCTCCAAATGCTAGTGAACCGATAAGTGTGATTGTGGATTGCAGCCAGATAAGCGAGCCGTCAGCCGACACCAACAAGCAAAAAAACGTCGATGGTTTACGGCGGTCTGCGCAATTCTGCAAATCCAGCGAAACAGCCGCATGACTATAAAGCAAGGACATGAACGTGTCAAGCAAGGCGAATGTTAGAGAGTGTCTACATGGCTGGGCTCTGCTTTTCCAACCCCATCCCCGGNNTCTTTACTTCACCTCCTCGAAATTAGACACTGCCAAATGTTAAGATCTTCTGGCCGGCGCCGATTCAGCGCTTCGATTTGGGCTAACCTGAATCATGGTTATAATCCCAGCATACCGGCTTACAAATAAAGGAGATTGACATGCCAATCGGAAGCGGAAATCAAGTGATCGCCGGGCTCGGCACGCACCATATCGCCATTCAAACCGTGGATTACGAAGCCTCTGTCAGATTCTATACCGAGGTCATGGGCATGACCGAAGTCGTCGGCTTTGTAAGCGAAGGACGCCGCGCCGTGATTCTCGACATCGGCGATGGCAGCCACATGGAACTGTTTGAGCCGATTCCGGGGACGCAGCCCTCAAATGACGCGACCGGCAACGTCGTCTTCCACTTCGCACTGCAGACCAGCGACATCGAGACCGCCCTCGAACGCGTCCGCGCCGCCGGCATGGAAATCACGGTCGAGCTGAAAACGGTTCAAATGGGAGCGCTCAATATCAGCCTGGCCTTCTTCAAGGGACCCAGCGGTGAGGTGGTCGAATATATCCAGGTCAATAACTGAGCGCTATACCGTTACATAGATCCGCTCGTCGCGGATGCGGACCGGGAAGCGCTTGAGCTGGCGCCGATCGGTCAAGCACTGACCACTGTGCAGATCGAACTCCCAGCCATGCCAGGGGCAGCGCAGGATCTCGTTTTCTCGTCCCCAGATGAATTCGCCCGGCTCAGAAGGCAAGGTCGTGCCGCCGAGTTTGCCCAGGCAGACCGGCGCAAAAGCATGCGGGCAGATATTCAACACCGCGACAATCTGTGAACCCGTGTTGAACACGCCGATAGATTTGCCTTCAGCAGTGATGATCCGACGCTCGCCCACGCCGAGATCGTCCAGCGCCGAGACGAAAATCTCCGCCCTAGCCGACACGCTGCGGCGCCTCAATTTTGAACAGGTCCAGCGCATTGCGGTACATCACCGCGTCGCGCATCGCTGGGCGCAAATGCCGCATGGCGAAATCCGGCGTATCGCCATCCCAATGCGGATAATCGCTGGAAAACATCAGCATCCGCTCGGCGTCAAACATGTCCAGGACCTGCTGAAAATGCTTGTTGTCTTCCGGCTCTTCGATTGGCTGCGTCGTCAGCACAATATGATCCTGAACGATCTCGCTCGGGCGGCGCGTCAGCCAGGGCGTGGTCGAACGCAGCGCTTTCCAATTCTTATCCAGTCGCCACATCAGCGCCGGCAGCCAGGCGACGCCGCCTTCAACAAAGACATACTTCAGCGTCGGGAATTTCTCGAAGACGCCCTCGACCACCAGACTGACCAAAGTAGTCATGTACGATGTCGCCAGCAGCGTATGCCATTCCAGATAATTGGCGACCAAACCAGCCGTGCCGCCGGCGCCGGCGATACCGACGCCCTCAAGCCCGGGATGAATCGCCACCGGCAAATCGTATTCCACCGCCGCTTCATAGATCGGATGAAAATAGCTGTGCCCCAAGGGGAAGGGCGATGCGCTGACCAGCAACACCTGACAAACCCGAGGATGCGCGCCCAGACGATGAATCTCCTGGACAGCCAGCTCGATATTGCTGAATGCGACCATGACCGATGCCAGATATCGTTCATCAACCGGCAGCCAGTCTTCGACGAAATGAGTGTTCACCGCCGTGAGCGCCGCCGCCGAATAATGCGCGTCCGGCGAGACGCAGTGCTCCATCGATTCCATCGGGTTCAGCACCGCGTAGTCGATGTCGTAAACGTCAAGGAAGTGGCTGGCCATCGTCTCGGGCGATTTTTCGATGCGCCGCCCGTCCTCGGTTACCGCGTCCGACTTCATCACGCCGTTGGGATTGTAGAGATTAGGATGCCCGGCGCCATGATCGCCGCGCAAATAACGGGTGCGCCATGGCTCGTCGAGGTATTCCGCCACCCGCTCGTGAATCGGCACGGGGTGCAAGTCGGTATCGATGATCATCTTGGATTTGGACATGGGTCGTTCACCTGCGCGTCTTATCATCTGAAATATAACACAAGGTTTGCACATTCTCATTCGGTATGTCACCATGCTGGCTGTGGAAAAGCACTACAATCTGGTGTAACCCTGTTTGTCAGGAAGACAATTGCCGCTCGCTCCCGCGAGACCGGACGCATCGGAAAGAGATAAGCCAATATGAGTGTCATCCTCGGCATCAACAGCGAACACGCTGGCGCGTCGGCCGCCTTGGTCGTAGATGGCGTCCCGGTCGCGGCTATCGCCGAGGAACGGCTGAATCGCATAAAATATTACGCTGGCTTCCCTCACCTGGCGGTTCGCCGCGTATTGGATATGGCCGGTCTCTGCCCTGGCGACATCGATTGCGTCGCCATCGCGCGCGACCCAGCAGCAAACTTAGCGAGTAAAGCGGCCTTTCTCTTGCGCAACCCGCAGCGTGCTCCTGCTCTGTTGCATGCTGGCGCCGGTCAAGTGAAACAATTGGACGCCAAGTCGCAATTGGCCGCCAGTTTCGACTGCGACCCAGCTGCACTTGCCTTTCGTCAGGTCAACGTCGAGCATCACCTGGCGCATATTGCCAGCGCTTGGTTCACTTCGCCTTACGACAAAGCGGCGGGATTCAGCGCGGATGGCTCCGGCGACTTCGTCACATGCATGCTGGCCAACTGTCGCGGCAACGAAATCGAGGTGCTGCAGCGGATTTTCGTACCGCATTCACTCGGCTCGCTCTACACAATGATTTGTCAATTCATTGGCTACGGCCGCTACGGCGACGAAGGCAAGGTCATGGGCTTGGCGCCTTACGGCGAAGACGCGTACCGCGCCCACTTTGACGATATGGTGATCTTCACCGACGAAGGCTTCCGCCTGAACAGCCGCTGGTTCCAGCCCTTCGGCGCCGACATGTCCATTAGCATTAACGAGCGCGGCGAAATGGAGATCGGTCGGCATTACTCCGATCACATGGTGGCAACCTTCGGCGCGCCCCGCCAGCCGAATGAAGAAATCACACAGCGCGAAATGGATCTGGCGCGCGGGCTGCAACTGACCTTTGAGCGCGTTTGGCTGCATCTGCTGCATCGGCTTCACAATCTGACGGGGACCGATCGGGTGGTCATGGCTGGCGGATGCGCGCTCAACAGCGTCGCCAACGGCCTGGTCACGGCGCAGACGCTTTTCCGCGAGACCTGGATACATCCCGCCGCTGGCGATGACGGGCTCTCTCTGGGCGCCGCGCTGTATGTGGCACAAAAGCGGCCGGGCACGCCACGTCGCTACGTGATGGGCAGCGCCGGCCTGGGTCCCGAGTTTTCGCAGGAGCAAATACGACGCGCCCTCGAAGAGGGAGGTGTCGACGCGCAGGAGCTGGAAGAGCCGGAATTGCTGGCGCGCACGACGGCTGCGCTGGTGGCTGGCAAGATCGTCGGCTGGTTTCAAGGACGCATGGAATGGGGTCCGCGCGCGCTCGGCAATCGTTCCATCCTTGCCCATCCTGGCTTGGCGCACATGAAGCAGACGCTCAATGACCGCATCAAGCGCCGCGAATGGTTCCGGCCTTTCGCGCCGGCGGTGTTGGCGGAAGCCCAGTCGCAGATCTTCGAGAACGGCCAGCCCTCGCCCCACATGCTGCATGTTTACCGCATCCGCAACGAATGGCGCGAGCGGCTTTGCGCGGTGGCGCATGTTGACCAGACAGGGCGCTTGCAGACGGTCCTGCGCGAGCACAATCCACGGTATCACGCCTTGCTGCGCGAATTTGAAGCAGCCACCGGTTTACCCGTCCTCGTCAACACCAGCTTCAATGAGAACGAGCCCATCGTCTGCTCGCCACAGGAAGCCATCGACTGCTTCTTGCGTACCCACATGGATCTGCTCGTCATCGGCGATTTCTACTGCGAGAAGCCGACGACCAAAATGTGACCATCCGCCGTCAATCGCCACGTTGGCATTTTCCCATTCACAAGCCCTAACCTGACCCGGCAACCAAACCTACTATCAGATCCGCGTCAACGGAAGATTTTGCGTCAAAAGCGAGGTATGGTACAATTGCTTGCTGTGAGAGATTGATAAAGAGGTGACATAATGACATACAGAAATCGCTTTGCTTTGATTGCCTGTCTCGTGCTGTTGCTGCTTGCCGGAGGCTTTTCGGTTCTGGCGCAGGACGAACCGGTGACGATTACCGCCTGGGGTCACAATCACCTGCCGCGCGTCGAACTCGATGAAGAAATGATCGCCGCCTTCATGGAGGCCAATCCGCATATCACGGTTGAGTACGAGCCCGTGCCGTCGGATTACTATGCCACGCTGAACACCGCGCTCGCGTCCGGCGCCGGACCCGACCTCTTCAACCAGTTCACGCCTTTCAGCGCTCAGTTCTACCTCCAGGGCATACTCGCTCCGGTGGACCCGGCCGGCTGGGGCTTCGAGAGCGTTGATGAAGTAAAGGCGCTATATGGCAGCAGCGACATGGCTGAAGGCATGCTCGCCGGCGCCACTTATGACGGCACGCTCTACGGCATTCCCACTGAAATGAGCGCCTACGCCTGTTATGTCAACATTGACTCCTGGGCTGATGCGGGCTTGGACCCGGCGGAGGACTTCCCCTATACTTATGAAGGCATGGTCGAGGTCGCCGAGAAGCTGACCATCCGCGATGAAAACGGCATCATTACCCGGCGCGGTTTCGACTTCAATTGGTCGGCGGCTATCTACATGATGCTGCACTTCGTCCCGATGGTGCAGCAGCTCGGTGGCGAAATGATCGACGAGGTCAACTACACCGCGGACATCAACACGCCCGAGGTGAAGCGCGTGCTTGAATACTGGAACAACTGGGCGAACGAATGGAACCTGGGCGGTCCCGAATATGTCGTCTCGCGCACTGGTTTCCGCGGCGAGGAGAGGATGGCGACTGAATGCACGATGGGCAATTGGGCCGTGCCCGGCCTGGAAGCTGAAGACAGCTTCGCGCCCAACTACGCCATCTATCCGCAGCTGCGCTGGGCAGACGCGGTTAACCCCAACGGCTTCGCTAACTACGGCTTCTACTGGATGGCCAACGCAAACTCGTCGGAAGCCGAGCAGGCCGCCGCCTGGAAGCTGATCGCCTGGCTGTCCAGCCGGCCCGATCGCTACCTCAACGAAGCCGGCTTGTTCCAGCCGAAAATCGAATACCTGGAGAGCGAAGAATTCAAGAACAATGAGATCATGCCGGTCTTCCTCGACGAGATCGCGTCCAGCTACTTCCACCCGCGTTTCGCCGG
>JAAXID010000036.1:33008-37418 GCA_012270545.1 Anaerolineae bacterium
CAATCCTGCAGCGTGCCAAGACCGAATTCTAAGTCTCCCAATTGTGCCGAAGCCTGCCCGCGCTCGTCGAGCGCTCGCTTGGATTAGTAATCCGACGAGCTACCCGGGCAGGTTTTAGAAAACGTATTGTGTGACCCGGTCGCGGCACAGACTGTCGCGGCAGGGGCGCAGCGCGTAGCATCCACAAGGATTGTATGGGTATCGGTCGGCTTCTCAACTACTGGCGGACGATGGGGCTGGTGCAGAAGCGCCAATACTATGGGCTGCTTTTCGTCGCCCCAGCCACCATCTTCTTCCTGATATTCTTTCTCTATCCCATCGTCTGCTCGCCCGAAGAAGCCATCGACTGTTTCCTGCGCACGCACATGGATTTGCTCATCATAGGCGACAGCTTCTGCAAGAAACCGAACTCAGTCACCTAAGCGTCCGCCGAATGGCGCGTTGTTTGCTAATTCCCCGCTGATGTGCTATAAAAGCTCGGGAGAAATACACCCTCAAACGAAATAGATCAAAGAAAGGACCGATTATGAAAGTCAAATTGTTGCTTATTCTATTGATTGTAGGTCTGCTTGCGCCCGTTGCCCTAGCGCAGGACGAACCGGTGACGATCACAGCCTGGGGTCACAATTACCTGCCGCGCGTCGCCCTCGATAAAGAAATGATCGCCGCCTTCATGGAGGCCAATCCGCATATCACGGTTGAGTACAATCCCGTGCCGTCGGACTTCTACGCCACGCTGAATACTGCGATGGCATCCGGCGCTGGACCCGACATGTTCAACCAGGCCACGTCTCACCACGTCGAGTACTACCTCCAGGGCATCCTTGCTCCGGTGGACCCGGCCGCCTGGGGCTTTGAGACCATTGACGAAGTGAAGGCGCTCTACGGCAGCGGCGACATGGCTGAGGGCATGCTCACCGGCGCCACCTACGATGGCACGCTCTATGGCATCCCCACGGAAATGAGCGCCTACGCCTGTTATGTCAACCTTGACGTCTGGGCCGAGGCGGGCCTGGACCCGGCCGAGGACTTCCCCTATACCTATGAAGCCCTGCCCGAGGTCGCCGAGAAGTTGACCATCCGCGATGAAAACGGCGTCATCACCCGGCGCGGATTTGATTTCAACTGGTCGGCGGCAATCTACATGATGCTGCACTTCAACCCGATGGTGCAGCAGCTCGGCGGCGATATGATCGACGAGGTCAACTACGTCGCGCATATCAACACGCCCGAGGTGAAGCGCGTGCTTGAATACTGGAACAACTGGGCGAACGAATGGAACCTGGGCGGTCCCGAATATGTCGTCTCGCGCACTGGTATCCGCAGCGAGGAGAGGATGGCGACCGAGTGCTCGATGGGCAATTGGGCGGTGCCGCTGCTTGAACGCGCAGAAAGCTTTATACCCAACTGGGCCCTCTATCCGCAGTTGCGCTGGGAAGACGCGGTCAACCCCAACGGCTTCGCCAATTATGGCTTCTACTGGATGGTCAACGCCAATTCTTCCGAGGCGAAACAGGCCGCGGCTTGGAAGCTGATCGCCTGGCTGTCCAGCCGGCCCGATCGCTACCTCAACGAAGGGGGCTTGTTCCAGCCGAAAATCGAATACATAGAGAGCGAAGAATTCAAGAACAATGAGATCATGAAGGTCTTCCTCGACGAGATAGCGGTCAACTACTTCCATCCGCGTTTCGCCGGCTTCAACGAGGTGATTGACGCCCTCATGCGCATGCGCGATCGCGTCGTCGTCGCCGGCGAAGATATCGATACCGTGCTGGCGGAAACCGAGGAAGAAGTCAACGCAATCCTGCAGCGCGCCAAAACCGAATTCTAAGTCTCCCAATTGTGCCGAAGCCTGCCCGCGCTCGTCGAGCGCTCGCTTGGATTAGTAATCCGACGAGCTACCCGGGCAGGTTTTAGAAAACGTATTGTGTGACCCGGTCTCGGCCATGACTGTCGTGACCGGGGTCTAACGCGAAGCGTCCAAGAGGAAAATATGGGTATTGGTCGGCTAACCACCGCTTGGCGGACCATGGGGCTGGTGCAGAAGCGCCAATACTATGGGCTGCTTTTCGTCGCCCCAGCCACCATCTTCTTCCTGATATTCTTTCTCTATCCCATCGTCATCGGCTTCGGCCTCAGCCTGACAGATTTTACCCTGCTGAAACCGCCGGTCTGGGTCGGCTTGCAGAATTACCAGGACCTGCTGAACGACCGTCTCTTTCTAAAATCGCTGAACGTAACAATTGGTTTTGTACTGGGCAGCACCGTGCCCGTCTGGTTCATCTCGCTGGCTATGGCAGTACTCTTTTTCCAGCGTTTCCCCGGGCGCGAATTGATGAAGGTGCTCTTCTTCACGCCGCTGCTGCCTTCGGTCGTGGTTGTTTCGGTGATATGGAAGCTGCTGCTGCACCCGTCTGGCATCCTTTCCAGCGTGATCGGCCCAATAGTGGGGCAGATGCCGATCAAATGGCTTTTCGATCTGCAGCTGTCGCCGATCATGTCTGTCGTAGTGCATGACTGGCACATCGCGCCCTTCTACATGATCATCTGGCTCTCCGGGCTGACGTCCATCCCGCCCGAATTGCGCGACGCGGCGCGGGTGGACGGCGCCAACGCGCTGCAATCCTTCCTGCGCGTCGAGTTGCCCTTGCTGAAGCCGACCGCCGTCTTCGTGGCTGCTATTTCCACCATCCGCGCCTTTCAGGGCTTTTCCATTCAGTTTGTGCTTTCGCCGTCTCAAGGCGGCCCCCTCGATGTCAACACCACGCTGGGCATCGTCATCTGGAAATATGGCTTTCAATTCTTCCGCATGGGCGATGCAGCCGCCATTTCCGTCGTGCTCTTCGCCTTTATTCTTATCTTCACCTTGTTCCAATTGCGCCTGGGACGCAGCGATGATTTCTCTCTCAGTTGATTTGGCTAGTCTTGCCAGCAGACGGAAGCGGCAATATGTCTTCCGCTAAAGCATACGAAAGCGACTGGGCATTCGAGGCGCGCCTGCGGCGGCGCATCCGGAACCTGATCCTCGTCTCGGTCGGTCTGCTGATCTCGCTGCTTTTCTTCTTCCCGGTCTACCTGATGGTCAGTTCCAGTTTTAAGTCCGAGGGCGAGATCTTCGCCATTCCTATGCACTGGATACCACACGAGTTTCAGGGTTTTCGTCAGTATGAGTTCGCCTTCGAAACGACGCGGCTCGAGCGCTGGTACATCAACAGCCTGTTCATCGCGGCGGTCCAGACTATTGCGACGGTTTTCTTCGGCGCGCTGGCCGGTTACGGTTTCGCCAAGTTTCGCTTTCCCGCGCGCAACATTTTATTCCTGTTTATCTTGAGCATCATGACCGTGCCCTTCCAGATCCTGGTGATTCCCATGTTTGTTCTGGTCCATCAATTGGGCTGGCACAATTCCTACCAGGGGCTCATCATGCCCGGGCTCATCAGCGCCTTCGGTGTATTCATGATGCGCCAGTTTGCCTATAGCGTCCCCGATGAATTGCTGGACGCGGCCCGAATTGACGGCGCCAGCGAGTTCTCCATTTTCAATCGCATCGTCATGCCAATGCTTAAGCCCGCGGCCGCCAGCCTGGCCATCATCACGTTTCTCTTCAGCTGGAACAGTTTCCTCTGGCCGCTTGTGATCGCGCAGAATCGGGATCTGGTTACCCTGCCGGTCGGGCTCACCTACTTCTCGCAGTCGCTGGACCGGGAGCCCTTGTGGGCAGTCGCGATGGCTGTTTCTACCATGGCGACCATCCCCGTTATTCTTCTCTTCGTCTTCTTCCAGCGCTACTTCATCGAGGGCATGATGGTCTCCGGCATCAAGGGATGAAGCTCGGCGGACAACGCCGCTTTGCCGTGACATGAATGCTGAACCCGTTCAAGACCACGAAGAATGCCACCACCAGCATGATGTTTCGATAACCGATAGCCGACTGCAATACCCCGAAGCTGAACGTCGAAATAAACCAGCCGATATTCCACATCACCAGACCCATGCTGCTGGCGACATTGTGATAGGCGGCAGCGAGTGAATCCATCAGCAGCGGCTGGAATAGCGGCTGCATCGTATTGCGTATGCCGATCGCCAACACATAGAACACAATGGCAATAGCCAGCCCCTGCGCTAAGCTCAAGCCGACAAAGGCGATCGCGCTGATGCTCATCAGCGCTGTGAGCGCGCCCGCCCGTCCCAGTCGCGCCTCCACGGCCGGGTTCAGCAGCGGCATCAATCCCATGACGAGCCAGCCCAAACCAATCACGCCCCCGACCGCGCTATCGGCGATCCCGAATAGCTCGCGGAAAATCAAATTGAAAAAAGGGAAAGTTAATCCGCCCGAGAGGCCAAAGACGAAAAGCGGAAATGTCAGTCGAAGAAGACGACGCCATGGCGCCGACCGCCACAGGCCAAATC
>JAAXID010000199.1 GCA_012270545.1 Anaerolineae bacterium
GAATTGCAACAGGCGCGGGCGGGGGGGGGGAGCGAGGCGCCATTCTTTCCCCCCAGCATGGAGCTATACGCCTGGGGACGCGCAACGCTTGAACGCCAACTGCATCAGCGATACGCCGATAGTTGGAAGCGCGGAGAGTGGTTCGACCTAAGCCGTGATCAAGTCCGGGAAATCTGTCATCTGTAAAGGGACCGAATAATTCGCCAATTCATCGTTCAGCTTCTGACCAAGGTTCTGCTGGGCGCAATCATCGGCGCATTCAGCGTTTACACCCTGGCTGAAGGGCTGCCGGAAGGCGCAATCATGGGCGGTATTCTCGGTGGCAGCGTCGGCCTACTCATCGCCGCGCGAAGGCACTATGGCTCTTCCGCGCCCGCCTTCGAATACGAAGCGGCCGGCATCCACGACAACAATCTCATCACCACCGCGCGCAGGAACCTCGTCCGCGAGGCTTATCGTGGCTCCTTCGGCTCACAACTCATCGACGAAAAGATTGAGCGGCTGGCCAACGCCGATCGACCAAAACCCAAGTAGCGCCTATTCGCCATACACCAAAGTATCGGGATAGAAACCAAACCAGCCAAACCAGAATGCCAGATGCCCACCGATGCGATTCAATCGCTCGCCATCTTCCGCGACCAGCGCCTCTTCGGTTATCCGCCAGCTGCGCCCATCGTCGCTTTCCAAGGTCAGGGCCTCCGCGCTCGCGACAAAATCGTAATCTTGACGAGCATATGCGCGAACGGCCGCGCCGCCCGGCTCGAAGAATTCACGCTCCGGCGTCGCCTCGGCGATGATCAGGACCTTGGTCTTTCCAACATGGTCGTTGACGATCCGCTCCGGGATAATCGTCGCCAGTGGATAGGCCTTCGCCTCTCCTTGCAGACGCAGGGCGAAGACCATCTCCTTGTTTTCAATCAGCGCCGTGTCTTGCTGCCAGGAGGGGAACATCAGCTCCGTGCTGTTGAAGTAATCGCTGTAGGCGGCGCCGTTGGTGTAATTGCGCCGGAAGCCGGTATCCAGGCTCAGGACGCTGGTATCAGGATGCTCCTCCAGCCAGCTCGCCCAATCCGTGACCACCACCGGCAGCACATCCAGCACGATGCCGCTGGTCGTTAGCGGACCGAAAGCGGGTTCGCCAGTGATGGCGTTCCAGACCGTATCGGTATTGCGATCGTACATCAGCTTGTTCGAGCGCATCAGCAAGCCAGACGAGCCAAACTCCAGCACGGTATCGCCCATTTCGACGAGCGTCCCGTCTTGGTCGATATACGAGAGATCAGCGATGTTCACATCGTATAGCACGCCAGCGCCACACAAGGTGCAATAGGCCAGCATGACGGGGCGGCCCCGCACCTGACCGGCGATGCCTGTTTCCAGAGCCTCCTCACCGGCGGCGAGATCCGGCAGTGAGTCGAACGCACTCTCGTCGTCCAGCCAGTTTATATCCGCCTGCCTCAGCCAACCTTCACGCGGGCAACCGGCCGAAAGCCCGTGAATCAGCGCCCAGCCCTCGCCGGAACGCGCGCGGGCTTCGAATACTGTCGGCGCGCGGAAATCGCAGATCTTGTCCCCCGCCGGCTCTCTGTATAGCGGTGCTTGGCCAATCACATCGTTGAACATCTCGTGCCAATTCAACAGACGTAAGGGATAGGCGCGGCTGTCGCCATCGAAGCTAAGGCCGAAAACCAGCTCATCCGCCGCCGGGTAGCTGCAATCGCCATCGCGGCAGAAATCTACAAACTGATAACCTTCATCGGTAGCAGCCGCCGGGCTGATCTGGCGCGCGTTGACCAGTGAGGGTATGCCATCGACAGTGACCCCGCCCCAAACGGGCTCCACCAGGTTAATCGCGGCGGTATCCATTACCCCGGGCCGGAAGAAGCGGCTGAACTCCGTATCGACAAAGGCCGCCAGCAGTCCCCCCTTGAACTCGTCATAGTGCGGCGGGGTGGCGATATCGTTGGCGCCCGCCCACTCGAAATAACCTTGCCAGCCCAGCTGAACGCCGGTCAAGGCCTTGAGCGCGCTCAAGACGCTCCTGCTTGTGTCCGGGCTGCGACCGAAGTAGGCAATATCAATCAGTGGCGCGACATAAAGCGGGTCGCCCGATTCGGCGACCGCATCATATACGCTGAGATCCACGCCACGACCGCGCGCGACGTCATGCGCCGCCGCCAACATCTGAATCATAGTCTTGCGATAATTGGCGGTATCGTAGTCCAGCGTCATCGCGGGAGCCGCAGTTAATAGCATCAGCCAAAGTGCCAGGATTGTTCCGGCATATCGTTTCATTGACCCGCCTCCTTTAACCCAAGACATATCGTCGGCAGTATAGAGCAAGAATCTCTCCGAAATACTGTGTCAATCGAAAAGATGGGATTCCGCGCCATTGCCCATATCCGCGGCGCAATGTATCAATCCCGAATACGCACCGCGCCAAGCACAACCGTATCATCCTGCGCGCCTTCTACCTCGGTAAGCACGTCATAGCGTATAGCCTGGGGCAGCTCATACCAGCCGGTCAATACACGATATTCGCCCGCTTCGAGCTTGCTCTTGTCCAAGGTGACCGTTTCCGTCAATTCGCTGCCCGCGGGAATCGTTCCAAAATTGTGATCCGGCGGGCTTTCAGGTACCGGACGACCATTCTCATCGAGAACATGCACGAAGCGCACGTCTTTCTCTGACCGCCCCGCTTCAAATCGCCACCAGAAGCGAATTTTGATCAGCTCGCCGTCCGCTTCCTCAGGCAAGAGATAGCCAGCCAATATGATGCCATCTGCGATGCGTATCGGATCGTAAATGGCGCCATCGGACAGGACCTCTATTCTGACATCCTCTACGGTGACACGCTGGCATTGCAACACACTCGTATCAATGCGTTCGGGGCAAGGCGGGTCAGGCGCAATTCGCAAGGAATGGTAGCCGCGCCGCGCCATCGGAAGAGGGATAGATAGCGGAATCCGCCCATTTACCAGAAGCGTCTCCAGTGGCGTATCGTTGAGCGAGAGATGCACCCGCCGGTTAACAGCCTCGAGGACGACGTTGAATTCCAGCCAGCCCGGCTGCTCCTTATAGATGTAGGTAACATGCGACTGCGCTTCGGCAATCGGAGAATATACGGCCGGCGCCCGATCGCGCCTAAGCGGCGTTTCGTAAACGATGTAACGTTGATCTTCAAAGAGCGGCTCGCCCAGCCCCTGCTGCGCCCGCCAATGCAGCAGGTCCAGCTGTCCGCTCTCCAATGCGCGCTCTTTATTGATAATCACAATATCCGCTCCCGCTTCCTGCAGCAGCGATGGCCGAAACTTGGCCAGCAGGGCAAGTCGGGCGCGATCCACCGTCGTTGTGCGCGCGCCTTGACCGGCGATCATCGGTTTGGCGTGCGCCGTTTGCAGAAACATCGCTTCCTTGACCGCCTGCGTATCGTCGTAGGGAACATTGTAAACCGCTTCAATATCGCGCCTGCGCCGCAGGTTCTGAATCTCGCGCGGGATTTCCGCCGGCAGACTGGGAAAAACACCGAAGAGCTTGTAATCCTCGGCGAGCGCAAAGACGAATATAGCGGCAATGAAGATTTGGGCATAGCGACCGCGGCGCTGGATCAATTGGCTTGAATGGCAGACAGCCACGCCGAATCCCACTAGCAGCGAGAACATGGCCGCGAAGAGAACAATAAAATGAGCCGGCGTTCGCGCTATTTCAGATATGGGCAGGCCCATCAAGAAGGCGAAGGGTAAGGGCAGCACTGCCTGGTAGCCACCTATCGAGCCGACCAAGACCCGGTCGTTCACTTGCAGTACTGGACCCAGCGCCAGCAGCCAGGCCACGAATCCCACCAGCAGATACCAGCGTGCCTCGCGCCGCTGAAAAATGCCGAGCAAGGCCAGAAATCCGCCTATCACACCGACATAGCTGGCGTTCCCACCCACATCTGTTTCCAAAAACCGTTGTGGGCTCGAAACGATATTGCCCCAGAACGGGTTGGCAAATGAAGGCCTTATCAGGCCCAGTAGATCAATGCTCTGATGCGCCTGATCATCGGCCGCGATAAGCTGAGGATTGCCTATTAGATAGGCCAAAACAGGAGAGAGAAACAGCAACAGGAAGGCGCAGCCAGCCAAGGTGACAACCGTCGCGCGCAGAGCGCCCAAATGATCGCGACGCTGCAGGCGCGCAAGCACGAACAGAAGCGCCAGCGGCGCCAGCACGTAAATGACCTGCGCGGTGTTTCCAAGCGCCCCCAGCATGAACAAGAGCGCGGCGCTGAAGAAACGGCGCGCCCCCCCGTGATCCGCGTATTCAAACAGATACAAGATGAGCAGCGGTATCGGCCACTGCGCCAGCATGCCGACATTCCCGTCCAGGAGGTGACCCTGAAGCGTCGGAAAAAAGATGAAGACCAGGCCGGAGACGAAAGCCGGAAAACGATTTGCAGTTCCGAGCTTCCGCCGCGCCAGCGCATACATGGACCAGCCATTGAGCACAAGCGTCAGTAAAATGCCAGCGTTGTAGGCGGCCGGCAGCGGCACGAGAAAAGCGAAGAGCCACATAGGAAAGAATTGCAGCGGATTCGCCCATAGCCGCACCGCCCGGAAACCCTCGGGGTAAGCCAGCAGAGATTGCTCAAAGACATCATCGCCATTCTGAAGAGCGGTCTTGTACCACCATACTTGACGAGCCACTCCATATACATCGCCGGCAGCGCCGCCGACAAAGCGCGAAGCCAGCGCATTGTGGATCGGCGCGGTTAGATATAGCGCCGCCAAAAAATAAATGAGAATAACCAGCCAAGGCTGGTACGGCTGTCGTCTCAACAAGGCTGAACCTTGGCGACCCGGCTGTAGTTGGCCGGGGGAATCGTGGTCAACACTGTGTCAGCAACATATCCATCTCTGGACCGAATCTTGCCGCTGGCGGGGAAGCGTACACCATTCATGCGCGCCTAGCTCGCTGGTTCCGCCGAGAGCAGAACACGCGAGATTCCCGTTCGATAAATGCGGTAGGACGCCTTATGTCGAAAGCCGGTGAAGACATCCTTGCTCACATATAACTCGGCGCCGTTGATTCGCAGCAAGTAATTGTCATTCGCGCGGCCGCGGCGCAAGACTCGCTCCACCTCGCCGGCGAGAACTTCAACCTGGCCCCCGCGCATGTCGCCACCGACCCGCATATACGCCCGCCCTGCTCTGCCGACCATTATGGCATTGATAAAGGTCAGCGTGGCGCCGGCGCCTGAAAGAATCACGCTGCGGTTAAGCTGCCCCATATAGAATAGAATCGTTGCGCCCAGCGCCAAGCCACAAAAGAGCGCTGCGGCGATAAGCGTATCGCGCTGGCGTTTATGCTTCATGCGCTCAATCTGCGCTTGACTGAGCTTGCCTTGTCGGTTCGCTTCCAAGTCCGTTGATGTAGAACCCATGGCGGTCAGTAGCGCATTCGCGTTCGCCGTCATGACTCTGTGGATCCCGCCGCTGCTGGCGGCTGGTCCGGATCCTGCGGGGGCTTATCATCGCCTACGGTTGGCGAATCCGGTTGCGCTTGCATCGCCCGCAGAATCTGGTCAGTGTCTTTCTTATTATCCGGGACAGACTCGATGTAGATGGACCGGCTGGGGAAGGCAAAGTCGATGCCAAGCCGTTCAACAATACCCATAATCTCCAGGAAGACGCTTTCCTTCAGCGCCGTGAACTCCCGCCAATCCGACCGCAAGACCTGGCAGATAATCCGCACATTGAGGGAACTGCTGTCGAAATCGACGAAATGCACGATGACGGATTCGGGGTCTATATCCTCCGTGTTCTCCAGCAACTCGCGTATTTCACCGACGGCGGCGCGAAGCTGTTCCGAGCTTGTGTTGTAAGTAAAATTCAGAGTTGCGTCCAGGCGCCGCTTTTCCAATCGCGTCCAATTCAGAACTACCGCATTGGTCAAGAGATTGTTGGGCACGGTGACCAGCGCCTGATCGAGTTGCCGGACGCGCGTCGAGCGAACACCGACCGTTTCGACTATGCCCGTGACCGTCGGCGTCTTGATGAAATCGCCGACCTTAAAAGGATTGTCCGACACGATGGCGGCGAAACCGAACATGTTGCTCACAGTGTCTTGCGAGGCGAGCGAGATGCCAATGCCGACTACGCCAAGCGAGGCGATTAGCGCAGCGACATCGAAATGCAATTCTTGCAATACAAAGATCGCGCCCAGGGCAACGATCAGAAACTTGACCACCGTATTGAGAAAAGGAAGCAAGCGCTCGGGTATCGTCCAGCCGGTCATGCGTCGAAAGGCCGTTGGCTGAAGGGACACGACGTCAAACCAGCAAACGATTGCGAAGAAGACCGACGCCACCAGTATGGCGCGCGCCAGCATCCGCGCGAGCTCTTCTACATTGACATCGAAAGCGAAGATTTCAGTCACGAGAAACAGCGAAAAGCCAACCACCGCAAGGCGCAGGGGAGAAATCGAGGCTTCCACCAGGCGATCGTCGATTTCGCTCGGGGAGCGCAGCACGATAGCGCGCAGCGGTCGCAGCAGGATTGCGGTCAGCAGCCAGCGAAGCAGCAAGATTATCAGCAGCGCGACGACAAAAGGAAAAATATCAATGATCAGACGCTGGATAAAAACCGGCTGGTCCCGCAGCAGAGGCAGCAGATCAACCTGACCCATAGTGAATCCACATCCTTGGAATCGCCGCCTGACACACCCTACATTCTACGCTGACAGCGGCTTTTGGCAAGTCAGAGACGGCTTGCAAGGAGATCAAAACTAGAGCTGGAAGCCGTTGCGATAATCGACAACTTTGCGTTCATAATCGTCGACGTACTGCTGGAGTTTGGTCTCCAGATCATCCCATTGGTCGCTCAGAAAGAGGCGGCGCAGGATATCGGCGCTTTCGGTGACGAATTCGATCTTGCGCATGGGGTAATCGCCATAGGCCACATGCCAGACCATATGCATGTAAACGCCGAGTTTCTGTATATCCGGCACGAAGCTGCTGAGCATGTAGCGGTAGTATTGGTCTTGTTTATCGCGTTTGATGTTATAGAATAAGATGAGTTTGTATC
>JAAXID010000275.1 GCA_012270545.1 Anaerolineae bacterium
GTTAGAAAAGCAGAGTCCAGCCATTAGACACTCCCGTGGCGAGAATGTCTTGACTATCCCGTGATTTAGCGACTATAATCAGTCGCTAGTGGGCGTTTAGCTCAATTGGCAGAGCATCCGGTTTACACCCGGAAGGTTATAAGTTCGAGTCTTATAGCGCCCACACGATCAGGTCTTTCGAAACAGGCGCTTCTATGAGCGCCTTTTTGTTTCCGGCGCCTGCGCCAAGTCGCTGTTGGATCAACATCTACGAACGTATCTTCCAAAGCTTGGAATCTTCGGGCCGCTTGACAGGCTATTGTCAATTGTCTACAATATGACGACATCTGCCTGGCAGCCGACTGCGCGATATGTCTCAAGAACCCAGCGCTGTACTTGAAGTACGCGATCTGAGAACCTATTTCCACCTGCCTGAAGGCACGCTGAAAGCCGTCGATGGGGTGGATTTTACTATCGCGCCCCATCAGACCGTCGGCATCATCGGCGAATCCGGCTCGGGCAAAAGCGTCACCGCCCAGTCCATTCTGCAAATCGTGCCACCACCGGGCGCGATCGAAACCGGCGAGATCATATTGCGACGAAAAAACGGGGGCGCAGTAGATGTCGGAAAGCTGGATCCGCGCAGCCCCGAAATCCGCGCCATTCGCGGCGCCGAAGTCTCGATGGTATTTCAGGAGCCGATGACCAGTCTCTCGCCGGTTCATACGATAGGCGCGCAGATTGTCGAAGCCATTAAGCTGCATATCGAGAGCGACAAGAAAAAGGCCAAGCAGCTGGCGCTGGATATGATTAATCGCGTCGGCATTTCGAATCCGAAGCAGCGCTTCGACGAATATCCGCACCAACTTTCGGGCGGCATGCGCCAGCGGGCGATGATCGCGATGGCGCTGTCTTGCAGCCCTTCCCTGCTCATTGCCGATGAACCGACCACCGCGCTTGATGTCACCGTACAAGCGCAGATCCTGGAACTGATGAAAGAATTGCAAGGCCAGTTCGGGATGGCGATTATGTATATCACGCATGATCTGGGCGTCATCGCCGAGATCGCCGACGAGGTTAACGTCATGTACCTCGGTCGGGTCGTGGAGCGCGCCTCTACGGTTGAGCTATTCAAGAATCCGCTGCACCCCTATACACAGCGGCTGCTCAAGTCGATTCCGCGTTTGGGCGGCCGTGGCAGGGGACGCCTCGACGCTATACGCGGCAATGTGCCGGTGCCGATGAACCCGCCGCCACAATGTGGTTTCGCCTCTCGCTGCGATGAATTCATCAGCGGTAAATGCGATGCCGCGGTGCCAGCCCTGGTGGACATGGGCAACGACCACTATGTGCGCTGTTACCTGCATAGCGAAGAAAGCGAGCCGGTTTATGCCTGAGCCGGAAGACACCACCAAGAAACAGATCGGCGCTGTGCTGCTGGAAGTCCGCGAACTCAAGAAGCATTTCCCGATAGAGAAAGGCTTCTTCCGCACGGTACAGGGTCACGTGAAGGCGGTCGATGGCGTCAGTTTCACCATTCGCGAAGGCGAGACCTTCGGCCTGGTCGGGGAATCCGGCAGTGGCAAGACGACCTTGGGGCGCTGCATCGTGCGCGGCATCGAACCAACCGATGGTCAGATATTCTTCCGCCTGCCAAATGGTGAAGAAGTCGATATCGCGGCGCTGGACAAGAAAGAACTGCGCGATGTGCGCAAGCACTTCCACATGATTTTCCAGGATCCTTATTCCTCGCTTGATCCGCGGATGTCTGTGCTCGACATTATCGCCGAACCGATCCGCAACAATAAGATCCTTTCAGACACGCGCGAGATACAAGACCGCGTGCGCGAACTGATGGACAAGGTCGGCTTGGATATCCAGCATCTCAACCGCTATCCCCATGCCTTTTCCGGCGGCCAGCGTCAACGCATCGGCATCGCCAGATCCTTGGCGCCGAGCCCGCTGCTGATCGTATGCGATGAGGCGGTTTCGGCGCTGGATGTTTCCATTCAAGCGCAGATTCTCAATCTGCTGGAAGACTTGCAGGAAGAATTCAACCTAACCTTTCTCTTCATCGCGCACGATCTGTCCGTCGTTGAGCATATCTCCGATCGCGTCGGTGTGATGTACGTCGGGCAACTGGTTGAATTGGCCGATACCAAATCGCTGTTCTCGTCTCCCAAACATCCCTATACCGAGGCCTTGCTATCGGCGGTTCCGACAACCGATCCCGAAATCAAGATGGATCGGATCATCTTGCCCGGCGAAGTCGCTAATCCAGCGGCGCCGCCTTCGGGCTGTTATTTCCACCCGCGCTGTCGTTACGCGCAGGAAATATGCGTGACAGAGGCGCCCGAATGGACTCAAGTCGCGGCCGATCATTTTGCCGCTTGCCACTTCGCCGATGAGTTGGAACTGCGCGGGGTCGATCAAGAAAACTGATGGACCTTCTGGTATTGTTCATAATCGCATCAGTGATCGGCGCGGGCCTGGTCGCCTGGGTCATCATTTGGACGACCAATCGCGCGTCAGCATCGGCCATCACAGTCCATTTCAAAGCCAGCGAGTATATTCTGGAGACTGGAAAGCCGCCGCCCGAATGGCTCGCGCTCCCCTTATGGAAACGCCTGCTGGGCAAAGCGTCCAAGTCGGCGGGAGACGGGCGCGCGCTCGCTCGTCTTGACGAGCTGATTCGTTTCTTCGAGCATTGCAGCTTCTACGAAGATGAATTCGTCCGCGAGCAGCATTTGTCGCAATTGGAGGGCGTGAGGCGGGCTTGGCAGTCGGGCAAGGTCCGTTAGAGATTACTCCAGATATCGCTTCAAAGCCATCTGCTCGGCGCCACCGCTTTTCTATAACTTCGTTACATAGGTGTAGTAGGCGCCGCGGGTTCGCCGTCCGCTCTCATCGCTTATTTTGGTTCGCACGGTTTTCATGCCAACGTGTAGATCCATGTCGAAAGCAACCTGGCTGTCGTCTTCGGCGACGAGCTTCGACCGCCTCTCATCGCCAATTTGCAGACTTGCGCCGGTAACGCCCATCGGGCGATCAGCCTCGCGCGGATGCGTCCGCAACTCAATCCGGTATCGACCGGGCTGCGAAACATCAATCCTCCAGAAGCCATTTGCGTCATAGGCCCGATCGTCGATCCAGTTCTGCCTCCAGGGAACGCGGCCGTCTGTTGGATGCCAATCGCGAGCCGAGAGCAGCACGGGATTTTCGTAGGGCGTGCCCACTGGAATGGCGATGACCTGCGCGAAGCATTCTCCCATGTCTTGCCAGAAGGCGTCATAGTCCCGGCGCAGCGCGTCCACAGTCAGCGGGTGTTCAGCCGCGACATCGTGCTCCTGCGCTCGATCGCCTTCAACATCGTAAAGTTGCGCGCCATTCACCAGGCGCCAAAGCCCATTCAGCACGACGGTCTGATGCCACTTCCGCGGCTGTGCCAATTGAAGCTGTACGATGATCGAACGCTCGGGCAATGCGTCATCGTCGCCGCGCAGTAATCCAGCCAGACTCAAGCCATCAAACCTCTGTTCGGGATCGTACTTCAAGTCGCAGATGTCGATCAGCGTCGGCAGAATATCGATGTGTGCCGTCAGTTGTCCTACTTTGCGCTCTGCGGGCAGGTGAGTGGGCCACCGAAAGAAAAAGTTCACCTGATGCCCGCCATCGTATACTGAGCCTTTCTTTCCGCGCAGACCAGCGTTAAAGCCATCACCGGTCGCTGGATCATAACCGGCGGCTGTGCCGTGGTCGGCCGTGAACATGACCACTGTGTCTTCATCGAGGCCAAGCGCCCGCAGACGCGCGAACAGTTTGCCCATATTCTCGTCGAAGTTCGCGATCATGCCGCAGAATTTGGCACGCTCGTCCGGTATTTCTTGAGCCAAATAAGGCGCGGCGTACTGGTCCGGCACGATATGGGGCGCGTGCATCGCATTCGGCGCCAGATAGACAAAGAAAGGCGCTTCGGCTGTCGCTTCGATGAAGTTCAGAGCGGCGTCGAAGAAGACGTCTGTACAGTAGCCTTCGCAGCGAAATGGCTCGCCGTTATGGAAATACACATCGTCCACGTAGCTGTTGCCCCAATAATCGGGCAATTCGCCGACGCCGCCGCCGCGGTGACAAAGCACTTCATCGAAGCCGCGATATTGCGGGGCGAAGGGATAATTATCGCCCAGATGCCACTTGCCGAACATGCCCGTGCGATAACCGTTGGCGGCGAACATATCCGCCATCGTCACCGCAGTGGGATTAAGCAGATGTCGCCCGTGAATCACATGCCAAACACCGTTGCGGCAGCCGTACTGCCCGGTCAGCAATGCGGCGCGAGATGGCGAGCACAAGGGGTCGTGATGGTGATTATCCAGCTGTGCGCTTTCGCGCGCCATCCGGTCGAGATTGGGGGTCTTGAGAACGGGATTGCCATGATAGCCGATATCACCGTATCCCTGATCGTCGGTGATGACGAAAATGACATTGGGCGGACCCGGCATGTCAAGGCTCCGGCGCCGATCGAAGGCTAGACCCAGCCGAGTGACTGATCGTGGCGCTCCCAACGGATGAGGAAATCCCAGGGCTCGTCGATCGAGGTGATCCCGAGCGCATCCTGCCCTTGCTGCGTTGCCTGCGGGCTCCACTGGGTGACATGGCTGAGCCCCCAACTCAAGCCGGAAAGCGGTTCAGTGTTCATGTTTCCCGAGACGCGCAACGCGCCGGCCGCCTGCGGCGGATCGATGATCGTCGCTTTCACCTCGAAGTTGAGCCCGTCCGCGGCGAACTGAATTGTGTTTTTCTCCGGTCCGCAGCGTGTCAATAGCGCGCCGACGCCGCCCGCGTAATTCCAAACCATCACTTCATGTCCGCTGTTGGTTATGGGGATGAGCGGCGATTTCTCGTAGAGTCCCAGTGGATCCTCAGCAATGGCGACGCCCCATTTGCTATCCATATTGCTGTGCCCGATGCCTTCGCCCTTAAAGTAGAGCCAATAGCGTCCGTCGCGATATAGCAGCGCCGGGTCATGCACGCGCAAACTGTCGAATGTCCCTTGCGTTTTCGCTTCTTCCGGGTGGGCGCGTTCCTCAACCTCGCCCGACGGATCTGGTTCCAGGATCGGAGCCGCTGTTTTCGTCCAGGGTCCGTGCGGAGAATCCGCCCATGCCAGAGCGATTGATTCCGGCGTGCTGCGCCAGGTCGGCGCTTTCGTTACTTGGTATACCAAATAGTAGCGATCCTCATGCGCCAGAACATCGGGCGTGAAGATACTGCGCTCGTCATAGCTGCCTTGCGGGCCGCGCTCGACCGCCGGTCCCCGCTCACGCCAGGCATGTCCGTCGCTTGAAGTGGCGTACCAGACATCGGTCAGATCCCAGGGCATGGCCGGTATCGTGTCGGTTGCCCGCTCATGACCGACCGCCGGACAAGGATGCGCGCCACGCGTATACCAGACGAAATAGACTTCATCGACTTGAATGATGCAGCTAGGGTCGCGGCGAACGATCCCTTTTTCGTAGCCGAGGCCGTCAATTGTCGAATAGCGGAATTTGGTGAACCAAGGGTTTTCAGCGTCACGCAGAGTGAAGCGCTGCATCGCGGCGCTGCGCATAATTCAAGACCTCGTTTTAAGACATCGTGGTGTGACAAGCGCCACACCACGATCGCATTTCCGGCGCAAATCGCGCACTACATATCGTCTTCGAAGTACCACTGCTCCGGCATGAACATGACCCACTGCCGATAGCTGAAGCTCCACAAGCCGTCGGTATCGTTCGGCGGCGTATTCTTCAGGTTCTTCTTGAACAGCAAGGGCTGCGGCGGCCGTTGTATCGTGCCGATCTGATAGAGGCCGCGGAAAGTCATGTCGTGGAACTGCTTGCCGATTTCCAGATAAGACTCGGAGCCATAAGGCTGCTGCAGCCACAACTGGCTGAGATCCCACAGTTCCTTGATATCGTCAGGCGGTTCACTGCCACGTTCGCCACCGCTATTGAGCCAGTCGGTCCACTCCTTCGATCCGGCGCGCGCTCCCCAATGCGGTCTGATATTGTTGATTGCGCCGGAGAATTCACCAATGTCGACGATATCCAGGCCCCAGCCGGCGATATCGTGAGCGCCCGTTCCACGCAATTCATTATAGTAACTGCGTTCGATCAACTTGAGCTGGGTCTTGACGCCGACGGCATTCCAGTACGAGACGACGAGCTCGGCGATCTGACCCCAGGCTTCCTCGGGCACGGCGACTTGCATATTGATAAACAAGGTCTCGCCATCGGGACGCAGGCGGTTGCCATCGCCATCACGTTGCTCCAAGCCCATCTCGTCGAGCAGGGCGTTCGCTCGCTCCAGATCGTATTCAGCGAAGTAATCCGTCATCCAGGGCTCGTAGAAACTGGAATCCGGCGTCGGCGCCGACTGAGACGGCGTCGCCAAACCGAAGTAAATCAACTCATTGATCTCACTGCGGTTAATCGCCAGCGACATCGCCTGACGGAAGCGCACATCATTGAAGATCGCGCGCATCACCGGGTCGGGATGGGTCAAATTGAACATCATGCTGTATTCATTGCCACGATTGTAAGTTACCAGCGCCGTGCGATAACCGCCCGCTTCTTCGTTGTCGCGATAAGTCGGCACGCTCAGCAGCTTGCCCCAGCCGAAGTGGCTGTATTCGCCGGCGATCGCGCGCAGATCCTGCACTTGCAGATCTTCGACCAGGACTCGCCGCAGACTGTCAGCATAGGGCAGCTGGTTGCCGGCGATATCCACTTTGAAGAAGTATGGATTGCGCTCGAAGTGCTTGTTGCCGAAGGAGTCTTCGCCGGTGTATACGAAGGTGTTCAGGGTCGGGATGCCGACGACTGTGTCCGTGGCTGTCGTGCCCGTGTTGGTATTGGGACGCAGGCGCGCGTTCAATAGCTGGGACCAGCCCTCAAAGCCGGCCTCGGCCGCCAGATCGTCCGCGTTCTCATTGTAATCGATGTGGAACTGCTTGAAGTAATGGGCGGCGCGGAAGCCACGATGACGCGGGTTGCTCGCCATGCGCACGATCATGGACGGATGTGGCTGGGCGAAACTGTATCGAAGCGTCAGCTCATCGATGATTTCCAGCAGCGGTTTCTCGTTGCCCGGACGCCATTCGCCCGGAATCCCGCCGGTTACCTCTTCATTCCAGAGGATATCTTCAAACCAGAAGCGGAAATCTTCCGCTGTGAAGGGATGGCCATCCGACCACTTGTGCCCTGCGCGCAAGTGAATCGTCAACTGCGTTTGGTCATCGGAGACTTCGTAGGCCTTGGCAATATTGGGGATGATCGTCTGCAAGTCGGTGTCGATAGTGAAGAGCTTCTGCATCACCATCTCGGAAACATCCCAGCCACAGCAGGTCGGGCTGGTTGACGGTCCCGCCAGCTCGCCGCCGTAGCTGCCGATCGCGTCCAGGGGTTCGACAACAACAGGTTCAGCCGGCAAGCGCTCCTCCACCGGCGGCAATTCGCCAGCGGCAACGCGCTCAGCCAACAGGGGCGCCTCGCTGTACATCCCGACAGTCCCCTCGGTCGACGCTTCGTATTCCGCCGGCGAACCATATTGCTGCGGGTATGTCTTTTCGCTGATTGCCTGCCCGAAGGTCACGCTTCCCAAAACCAACAGAATCAAGAGTACAAGAGTTACCGATTTCCTATTCATACTTTTGTGCCTCATCACTTGGTCAAAATATAAGGGACTGGCAGAATTTGCCAGCCCCTCGGATTGTAACACAGAGACGGCGCTTTAGCCGCCACCCTCGAAATACCACTGTTCCGGCATGAACATGACCCACTGACGGTAGGTCCAGCTCCACTGACCGGTGGTGTCATTCGGCGGCGTGTTCTTCAAGTTCGTCTTGAAGAGCAGCGGCTGCGGCGGGCGCTGAATCGTGCCGATCTGATACAGACCGCCCATGGACAAGCGATAGAATTCCTTGCCCAGCTCGAGCCATTCATCGGAGCCATATCTGGCATCGAGGAAGGCTTCACCGGCCGCCCACAGATCTTTGATCTCTTGCGGCGGCTCTTCGCCATTTTCGCCGTCGGATTGCAGCCATTGACGCCAGAGATGCCCGGAAGCGCGCGCCCCCCAGTGCGGGCGCATATTTGCCAGGCTGTTAGCGACTTCGCCAATATCCAGCATGTCGGTGCCCCAGGCGGCCATGTCAACTTGATTGCCGTCGCGCAATTCGCGATACAAGCCGATCTCGATGAGCTTGTAGCTCGTCTTGACCCCGACATCGTTCCAGTACGATGTGATCAATTCGCCGATCTGGCGCCAAGAGTCTTCCGGTACGGAGACTTGGAAGTTGATGAAGAGCGTTTCGCCATCGGGCCGCAGTCGGAAGCCATCGGCATCGCGCTGATCGAGACCCATTTCGTCAAGCAATTGATTGGCGAGATCCGGATCGTATTGCGCGTAATGGCCTGGCATCCAGTCCTCGAAGAATAGCGAAGAAGGCACGGGTGAATTCGCCGATGGATTAGCCAAGCCAAAGTAGACCAGCTCGTTGATCTCATCGCGATTGATCGCCACTGACATGGCTTGACGGAAGCGGATATCCCAGAAGATTTCGCGCAGCTCCAAGTTCGGCGTCGTGAAGTTGAACATGATCGAGTATTCGTTGCCGCGGCTGTATTCCGCCAAAGCGGTGCGATAACCGCCCGCTTCTTCGTTCTCCCGATAGGTCGGGAAGCTCAATAGCGTGCCCCAGCCGTAATGGCTGTATTCGCCGGCGATACCCTTGAGATCTTGCACCTGCAGATCCTCGACCAGAATACGGCGCAGGGTGTCCGTGTAAGGCAGCTGGTTACCGGCGGTATCCACCTTGAAGAAGTAGGCATTACGCTCGTAGTACTTGTTGCCGAAAGAATCTTCACGGACGAAGACGAAGGTGTTAAGCGTGGGCGCATAGGGGTCGGTTTCCGAGCCCAGGTTCCAGGTGAAGTTATACGGGCTCATCTTGGCATTGAACATCTGGACCCAGTCTTCAAAGCCATTCTCGGCCGCGAGCGCGTTGGCATCCGGGTTGTAATCGATGTGGAACTGCTGGAAGTAGTGCGCCGGGCGGAAGCCACGCTGGCCCACTTCGCTGCCGGCAGCGATGAGCAAAGTTGGACGCGCCTCGGCATAGGTCATGCGGATGGTCGTATCATCCTGAATGTCAATCTGCGGTAATTCGCCGTCAAGCACCCAGGGACCGCCAGGCGAAGGCGTCAAGTCGGAATTGCCCAGAATATCTTCAAAGTAGAAGCGGAAGTCCTCGGTGGTGAAGGGTTCGCCGTCCGACCATTTGTGACCTTCGCGCAGATGGAAGGTGAAGGTCCTTTGATCGTCAGAGACCTCATAGGCCCGGGCGATGTTGGGGATAATAGATGTCAAGTCGGTGTCGATGGTGAGCAGCTTCTGCAGACGCATCTCCAGCACATCCCAGCCGCAGCAGGTCGGGTTAGTCGTCGGACCAGCCAACTCGCCGCCATATTCGCCGATTGACTCAAGCGGCTGCACGACAACGGGCTGCGCGGGCAAGCGCTCTTCAACCGGCGGCAATTCACCGGCCGCGACCAGTTCGGCCAGCATCGGCGCTTCGCCCCACATGTCAATGCTGTTGCCAGTGGCGGCGGCATAAGCGTCCAAATCCGCGTACTGGAACGGATAAACAAGATCGCCTTCGCTCATATCTTGCGCCATGGCAGCGCCCGAAAGCAAGACCATGGCAAGGACGAGAAGCAAGGTAAACATGTTGCGTTTCATGGGTAGAATCCTCTCTGAACTATCCTCGACTGTCTTTCATAGTATTGACGCCGTTCCGCAATTGGCCTCCCTTCAATCCCGTTCATTTGCATTCACAAATATATACGAATGACAACGCATCCCTACGACATAATGAAACGAGCGATATTCGAGGCAAGGATGTAAATTGAGCATTGTTTACAATTTTCTTGAACGGACTGTAATATGTTGCGATCGCATCTGTCTAGCTTTTCTCAAACTCTCGCAGACGCTCCCAGTCAAAACGCACGCCATGGCCCGGCGCGTCCGACGCCCGCATGATCCCATCTTTAAGTTTCGGCGGATCCTTGATGAAACGTTCCAAGCCAAAGCTGTGCACTTCGAGAAATGACGCATTCGGTATCGCCGCCAGCAAGTGCAAGTGCAACTCGTGTACTCCGTGTGAGGTGACCGGCAAGTTGTGGGCGAACGCCAGCTTCGCCACGCGCATCCAGTTCGTAATGCCGCCGATATTGGAGACGTCCGGCTCGGGAAAGGCGATCTTCGCGTCTTCTATCGTGTGGCGAAACTCATAGATCGTATGCAGGTTTTCGCCGGCCGCAATCGGCAGGCCGCCTTCGGTCGCGATCCGCGCCAGGCCCTTGTAATCATCGGGAATGGTCGGCTCTTCAAACCAATAGACGTCAAAGTCGCGGAATTTGCGGGCGGCGCTAATGGCATACTCGACGCTGTACCGCATATTGGCATCCACCATCAGCGGCATATCAGGTCCGATACATTGGCGCACGGCGCGCAGGCGTTCTACATCTTCCGAGAGATTGGCGCGCCCGACCTTTATCTTGATGGCGCGGAAACCCTTCTGCAGGTTGCAGCGCGTCTGCTCGACCAATTCGTCGGGTCCCAATTGCAAGTCGATGCCGCCGGCGTAGGCTCGCGCTTCGCCGGAGAAGCCGCCGAGGAGTTTCCAAAGCGGCAGGCCTTCTCGCTTTCCCTTGAGATCCCAAAGAGCGATATCGACCGCGGACATCGCGAAAGAGACCAATCCACCGCGCCCAATATAATGCAGGCGCCACCACATGCGGTCCCAGATATCTTCAATGCAATTGGCATCCGCGCCAAGCAGTACGCACTTCAGATCCCCCTCAATCAATGATTGGATGGCAGAACCGCCGCAGCCAATGGTGTAGGTATAACCGTGGCCCGCCAAGCCGCATTCCGTTTGCAGCTTGACCAGGACGACCTCAAAATCTGTCATCACGCCATGAGAGGCATCGGTCATGGCATGAGTCAGCGGGAGGTGATAATGTTTTGTTTCTACACCCTTGATGATCAAAGTTTCGCCCTTAAAAGGCTTGCCCGATACTGGGTCATGCTACCTCGCTTTTTCTGCCCCATCCCCAACCGCCGTGTCTACGCGGCGCAGCCCCTCCTCGCCATCTCTATGGCGAGCATCCCAGCGAGCTAAGGGAAGGGAGCTATTAATGGCGCATACTGCGGCAAATGATAACCCATCCATCTGTGATTTACAAAAGATTGTACAGTGTATATTGTTGACAATCTATAGCGATAAGGATAGAATCGGCAAAACTCTCCTTTGTCTTTCGTAGAGCTCGTCGTAGGCGACAAGCCGGCTGAAACGTGACTCGATGAAAAACTACATCTTTCAGCGTCTGATATATATGATCTTTCTCTTGTGGCTGGTTTCGATCGTAACCTTTGTCGTCATCCAGTTGCCGCCGGGAGATTATCTATCCACCTATATCAGCAGGCTTGAGCAGGCCGGCGAAGACCTGAGCGATGAAGAAGTGGAGAATCTGCGCCGACAGTACGGCCTCGATCTGCCCATATACTTGCGCTATTTCAAATGGTTTGGGCAGGTATTGCAAGGCGAGTTCGGCTTTTCTTTTGATTGGCAGCAACCGGTCAAGGATATCATCGGCGAGCGACTCGCTCTAACCTTCACGATTGCCATCTTAAGCGCGATCTTCACATTCGCTGTCGCCATTCCAATAGGCATCTATTCGGCGACGCATCAATACTCAGTTGGCGATTATGTCGTATCCATCATCGGCTTTATCGGCCTGGCTATACCCAACTTCATGCTGGCGCTAATCATGCTCTACATCGCCTGGAAATCGTATGGGCTTAACCTCACGGGCTTATTCTCGCCAGAGTATCTCGACGCGCCCTGGAATTTGGCGAAGATCGGCGACCTGCTGCTGCACCTGCCGATTCCAATCATTGTAGTCGGCACTTCCGGCACGGCGGGCATGATCCGCGTGCTGCGCGGCACACTGCTTGATGAGCTCAATAAACAATATGTCATAACGGCGCGCAGCAAAGGCGTTGGCGAAGTGAAACTGCTGTTTAAGTACCCAGTCAGGGTCGCGCTCAACCCGATCGTCAGCGGCTTGGCTTGGCTCTTTCCTTCGCTCATCTCCGGCGGCACGATTACCGCCATTGTGCTGGGCTTGCCCACCGCCGGACCAATGCTCTACCGCGCCTTGATCACGCAGGATACCTTCTTGACGGCAACGCTGCTGATGTTTGTCACGATCTTGACCGTTATCGGAACGACCGTCTCCGACATCTTGCTGGTGCTGGTGGATCCGCGCATTCGCATGGAGCGCGCGGCCAATTAGCCGAGGATGATTATGCTGCGCCATTTTGGCATTCGTCGCTCGAAGCCCCAAGAAACAGCCGTCCAATTTGACGAGAGCTATTATCTCGCATCGCAATGGCAGTTGATCTGGCGCAAATTCCGCCGTCATCGGCTGGCGATGTTCTCGGCGCTGATGATCATCTTCCTATACTCGCTGGCGATATTTCCCGAGTTTTACTCAGTCAACGATCATCACAAGCGCCACGTCAAATATGCCAAAGCGCCGCCGCACACTGTGCGCTTCGTCGATGTCGAAGGCAATTTCCATTGGGCGCCCTTCATCTACGACATGACCCAGAAGCTCGATATGGATACGCTGAAGCGAATCTACACGGAGGACACATCGAAACGTTATCCCATAAGGTTCTTCGTCGAGGGCGAATCCTACAGGCTGCTGGGACTGATTGATACCAATATTCATTTGATGGGCGTGGATGATCCGGCCCTATTCTTTCCATTCGGCACGGATGAATTGGGGCGCGACCTGTTTTCACGCACCATGCACGCGGCGCGGATATCGCTGTCGATTGGCTTCCTGGGTATGGTAACCAGCTTTTGCTTGGGCTGCCTGATCGGTGGCATCTCCGGCTATTTCGGCGGGTCGGTCGATATTGTCGTGCAGCGCGTGATTGAATTCCTCGTTTCGATTCCCCATATCCCGCTGATCATGGCGCTTTCAGCCGCCTTCCCGCCCGAGTGGAGTTCCACGCAGGTGTATTTCGGCATTACCGTCGTCCTGGCGGTGGTGAGCTGGCCGCCGCTCGCGCGCGCCGTGCGTGGCAAGCTGCTGGAATTGCGCGAAGCCGACTTTGTTATGGCAGCGCGCATATCCAACATGGGCGACATGGAAATCATCGTCAAGCATCTATTGCCATCGTTCGCGAGCTTTTTGATCGTCGTGCTCAGTCTCGCCGTGCCGAACATGATCCTTGCCGAAACTGCTTTGAGCTTCCTGCAAATCGGCATTCGGCCACCGGCGGTCAGCTGGGGTGTCTTGCTCCAAGACGCGCAGAACATCCGAAGCCTGAGCCAAAGCCCCTGGCTGCTGATACCTGGTCTGTTTGTCATCGCCACAGTCCTCTCCTTTAATTTCCTCGGAGACGGCTTGCGCGATGCCGCCGATCCATACAAGCAATAGGCCTGCAGACGTGAAACCTATACAAGAGACGCTTCGGCTTCTTAGCGGTCAATCGACGAGATTCGGCAATTTGATGGTTTGAGTGGAATAGGACCGATGCCGGCCTTTGAAATTTTCCGAACACTTCCAGAGCAGATTGCGGCGCGTTTGCAGCAGGACATCCTCGCCGGGCAGTTGCAACCGGGCGACCCATTGCGCGAGGTTGATCTCTCGGAAAGATTCGGCGTCAGTCGCGGACCGGTGCGCGAGGCTTTTCGTCAGCTCACACAGCAGGGCCTGCTGGTGCTTGAGCCGAACAAGGGCGTGCGCGTGGCGCAGAACCCGAGCGTCGAGGTGCGTCCGCTCGTCGTCCAGTTGCGGCGGACCATTGAAGTCTTCGTGCTCGAGAGCATCTTCGACCGAATCACCGACGACGACCTCGCGATTTGGGATGATATTTTGAGCGACATCAAAGAAGCCTGCGAATCGAATGACTTGAACGCGCTGACAGACCACGATCTGCGCTTTCACCAGGCAATCATCAAAAGCCATGACGATCGTGATCTGTTTACCCTCTGGCAGCCGATAGCGATGCGCATGATGATGCAATACAATCGACTGGGCGATCTCATGGAAAGCTACCGCGAGCACAAGAGAATCCTTGACGCGATACGCGCGCGGGACAGGCCGGCGGCGATAGAAGCGCTGTCGACCAATATCCAATAAGCGATCCGCCTTCATTTCGGGGTGCCGCCAGCGCATACAGAACTCGGTGCGCGGCGTCCGAGATAGGTCTGTGCTTTCTAGTCAATGCCAGGTTTTGAAACGAAGGAAAAACGAGATGGCGCAAGCAGCCTTTTACGAAGGTGACCGAAGGATACGATTGGGCCTTGGCGAGCCTGTTGATCCGGGCGCCGGCGAGGTCCAGTTGCAGGTGTCGCATTGCGGCATTTGTGGGACCGATCTGCACATATTTCACGGCGCTATGGACGCGCGCGTCGAAATGCCCTTGGTCATGGGGCACGAAATGTCGGCCACCGTGCGCAAGCTGGGCACTGGCGTCGAGGGCTTTGAATTGGGCGACAAGGTTGTCGTCATGCCGCTCGCACCCTGCCAGGCCTGCCCCGCCTGCGACGCCGGGCACAGTCATATCTGCCACAACCTGAATTTCCTCGGTATCGATACACCGGGCGCCTTTCAAAGCTTTTGGACAGTCCCCGCGCATACTTTGCACCGGATCCCCGCAAATCTCTCAATGAAGCATGCCGCAATGATTGAACCCTTGGCCGTGGCCTGCCATGATGTGCGCCTTGCCAACCTGCGCCCGGGCGATCATGTGGTTGTGCTTGGCGGCGGACCGATCGGCATGCTCGTGGCGCTGGTGGCGCGGCATGCTGGCGCGAGCGTCATCGTGTCGGAGATAAACCCCTATCGCGTCGAGCTCGCCAGCAATGTTGGATTGGAAGCGGTCAATCCGAGCGAGACTGATCTCATTGCGTTGATTATGCGGCGGACAAAGGGAAGGGGCGCCGATATCGTGTTTGAAGTATCGGGCTCGCAAGCGGGCGCCGACATCATGACCGAATTGCTGCGCACACGGGGGCTGGCGGTCATCGTAGCGATTTTCGCGCATAAACCAAAGATCGATCTCTTCCGCTTTTTCTGGCGTGAGCTTCGCTTAAAGGGCGTGCGCGTTTACGAATCGCAAGACTTCGCCGACGCCATCTCGCTGGCGGCAGCGGAGGCTCTGCCCCTGGATGAGTTGATCACCGATATCCGTCCGCTAAGCGCGCTGCGTTCCGGCTTTGAGGACATGGAAAAAGGCGGCCAAGTAATGAAGATACTCCTGGAGATCTGAATGAATGTGATGGACCAGTTTCGGCTTGATGGCAAAACGGCGCTCGTCACCGGCGCGCGCCGCGGTATCGGCATGGCGATGGCGCTCGGGCTGGCGGAAGCCGGCGCCGATATCATTGCCGTCAGCGCTAACCTGGAAGCGACCGGAAGCGCTATTGAGAAAGCGGTCACTGCGCTCGGGCGTTCTTTCGCCGGCTATCGCTGCGACTTTTCCGATCGTGCTGATCTCTACCGTTTCATCGACCAAGTAAAAGCCGAGCATCCAGTTATCGACATCCTGGTCAACAACGCCGGTACGGTGCTGCGCGAGCCGGCTGAACGACACCCCGATGAATATTGGGACGAGATTATTGACACGAACCTCAGCGCGCAGTTTGTGCTCAGCCGCGAGATTGGGGTGCGGATGCTTTCGCATGGCAGCGGCAAAATCATCTTCACGGCCTCACTGCTTACATTTCAAGGCGGTATCACCGTGCCCGGCTACGCGGCCAGCAAAGGCGGCGTCGGCCAATTGACCAAGGCGCTCGCCAATGAATGGGGGGGACGCGGCGTGCAAGTGAACGCCATCGCCCCCGGTTACGTGCGCACCGACGTCACCGAAGCGCTGCAAAACGATCCCGAGCGATATCGTGCCATACTTGAACGTATACCGGCCGGACGCTGGGGAGAAATCGACGACTTCAAGGGACCAGCGGTCTTCCTCGCCTCGGCCGCATCGGACTTCGTCAATGGCGAGATTCTGGTGGTCGACGGCGGCTGGATGGGTCGTTGAGCCGCTTGCGCCGCACGCTATTTAGGCGCCTATCGTCGGCCGGTCAAGTTCAGCCTGCTCCGCCAGGATGCGCGCGCGCCATTCATCAGTCAGCCGCACCTGGGGCTGAAACCACGACGCTTCATGCCAATGCAGGTTGCTGCGCTTGAACTCGGGCCGTTCGCTATCACGGGACAGGGCGCAGTCAAAACGAAGGAGGTACAAGCCATTATTCGTATCCTCCGTTTGGGGAATGATATGGCTGAGCCCCCAGGTGATGCCACGCCCGTCGCCATTATCGGCGAAGGCATCCGGGCAGAAGGGACCGGGCGCGTGCGGCGAAAGCTGTACATGCGCCTTGGGTACGAAATTTAAGCCGTCGGGTGCGAATTGCACCGTGTCTTTCTCCGGACCATCCTGGATGAGCAGCGCGGCGATGCCACCTTCATAGGGCCAGAGCATCGTTTCATGCCCGGAATTCGTTACCGGGTTCAGTTCTGATTTGATATATGGACCTTCGGGATGCTCGGCAATGGCGACGCCTTGCGCCCGCAGCAAGTTGCCCGGGGACTTATCCGCCGGCGAGCCTTTGTAATAAACCCATATCTTGCCCTTGTAGACCAATGGATAGGGATCGTGAATGGCGCAGCTATCCCATTCGCCTTCCGCGCCCTGCTCCACGACCGGGCGTTCCAGGCGCGTCCAGGGTCCAGCGGGCGAATCGGACCAGGCCATGCTGACATTGACGCAGTCGTTTTGCCGCCACATCGTCGTGAAGCACTGATAGTAGAGATAATAGCGCCCACCGTAGACCAGGATATCGGGCGTCGAAAGCGAGCGATCGCCGTAGTTGCCTTTAGGCGCACGCGGCACCGCTACCCCTTGCTCCACCCAGTTGAAGCCGTCTTTTGAGGTCGCGAAGCAGATATCAGCCAGATCCCAGTCGACTATCGGCGTTTCATCATCGCCCTGGTCGATGTTGAAGCGTCCAACCGGCATATGCTTCGTGCGCCGGCGCGTGTACCAAACGTAATAGGTGTCGCCGATTTTGAGCACCTTGGAGGGATCGCGGCGCGAGACCGATAATTCGGATTCGTCTTTGCCGATGCCAGTGACGGGCGAATATTTGAAGACGGTATAGAAAGGATTCCCCGGATCCTGCTTCGGCGTCCACATATCGTAGAGGCGTTCCATCGCCGCGCTCAAATGCCGATCAGTCGGTTTTTCCAGCGGCAGCCGTCCCGGAAAGGCAGCCCTGCGCTCTCTGTCTTCGCTCATGTCTCCTCCTCGATATTGGTACGGGTAATAGACAAGGGTATAATTGCAGGATTGTAGACAATTGACAAAGTCCTGTCAATTTTCTCGCGAAGCGCAAGTGGCCTTTGCTGGCTGAAGCGACCAGGGAGGACTTGTGATCACAGCAGATTATATTGTTGTCGGCGCCGGTTCCGCGGGCGCGGCCCTTGCGAGCCGCCTCAGCGAGGACGAAACCTGTTCGGTGCTGCTGCTCGAAGCCGGCGGACCAGACAGCAATCCAAACATCCACATTCCCGCGCGCTTCACTGAACTTTTCCACACCGAAGACGACTGGGATTACCAGACCGTCCCGCAGCCCGGACTGAACAACAGGCGCGACTACGTCCCGCGCGGCAAGGTATTCGGCGGCACCAGTTCGATGAATGCCATGGTCTATCAACGGGGCAATCCGTCAGATTACGACGCTTGGGCGGCGCAAGGTAATGAAGGCTGGGCTTACGCTGATGTGCTGCCATTCTTCCGCAAGATGCAGCACCAGGAGCGCGGCGAGTCCGAGCATCATGGCGTCGGCGGACCCATCAATGTCGCTGACCCGCAAGATCCGAATCCACTTAGCTTGGCCTTTGTCGAAGGGGCGCTCGAACTGGGTTATAGGCACAATGCTGATTTCAACGATGGCGATCAAGAAGGTTTCGGCGTCTACCAGGTTACGCAGAAGCGAGGCCAGCGGCACAGCAGCGCCGTCGGCTATTTACGCCCCGCGCTGGAACGAGCGAACTTCACCGCCCTAGCACACGCTCAAGTCACCAAACTCATCGTTGAGAATCGCCGATGCCTAGGCCTGCAGTATCATCACGACGATGAGTTCAAAACGGCGCGCGCGAATCAGGAAGTTATAATCTGCGGCGGCGGCATCAATTCGCCGCAACTGCTGCTGCTCTCCGGCATCGGTCCCGCCGATCAGCTGGCTGAATTCGGCATTCCGCTGGTTATGGAGTTGCCCGGTGTCGGACAGAACCTGATGGATCATATTCAGGTCCCCCTCGCCTACCATTGCAAACAGCCGGTCAGCCTGGTCGGCAAGAACGCGCCGGAGCAAATCAAGCTGTACCAAGAGAAGAAGATGGGGCTGCTGACTTCGAATCTCGGTGAATCCGGCGGCTTCGTGAAGCTCAACCCCGCTGCGCCCGCGCCCGAATTGCAGTATCACTTTGGGCCGGACTGGTTCATACGCCACGGTTTCGAAACGCCCGCCGGTCACGGCTTCACGATTCTCGCCGGACTGGTCGGCACAAAGAGCGTCGGCGAACTCAGGTTGCTGTCAAGCAATCCTTTTGCCCCGCCCGCCATCGATTTCGCCTGCTTGGCAGAAGATGACGATGTGCAGGTGCTGCTGGCGGGAATCAAGCTCGGGCGAAAGATCGCGGCGACATCGCCCTTTGAACCGTATCGGGGCGCCGAATTCCTGCCCGGCCAGCGTGTCACATCCGATGACGAACTCATCCATTTCATCCGCGAGTTTGCCACGACGATTTATCATCCGGCTGGCAGCTGCAAGATGGGGCGCGACCCGCTGGCGGTGTTGGACGAGCGGCTGCGCGTTCATGGGATCGCCGGCTTGCGCGTGGCCGATGCCTCGATCATGCCGCATATCATCAACGCCAATACAAACGCACCCTGCATCATGATCGGCGAAAAAGCGGCCGCCATGATTCTGGAGGATAGGTGACAAAATGGCAAAGATCAGCAGCGACAAACCACGTCTTCCGGGTGAACCCAGCGAGAAGAAGCCGACGGATCGCCGGCTCAGCGCCGCTCATGCCCGCCTTTATGACAAGTGGGGCATCTATCAGGACTCGACCAGCGAGTTTTACACTACCTTCAAGTACAGCAAGATTAGCGGTATCGGGGTGGAAGCTGGTGTCACGCGGCGCGACCCAAGCACTGTCTTACGCATTGATGACACTTATTATGTCTGGTACACGCGGCGCAAGACCGCCAAGGAGCGCGACAATACCAACAAGCCGCCCGATCGCGTACAGACTTGGGATACGCCGGTCTTCGATTGGGACTTGGCTGAGATCTGGTATGCGACATCGGAAGACGGCTTCAACTGGACGGAACAAGGCGTGGCGGTGAAACGCGGACCCAAGGACGCCTACGATGGGCGCTCCGTGTTCACACCTGATGTCTTGATGACCAAAGACGGTTTCTATCTCTATTATCAAGCGGTCGATTACCCTTATCGGACGCGGACGCGCAATACTATCGGCATGTCCTGGTCGAAGTCGCCCGCTGGTCCTTGGCGGCGAGCCGAAGCGCCGGTTCTGACACCGGGTGATGCGGGCGAATGGCTGGGCGATGATGATTCCGATGAGGTCCGCCGCTATGGTGACTGGGACAGCCATAAGGTCCATGATCCTTTTATTCTCGTTCGCGATGGCGAGTACTGGCTTTATTACAAGGGTCAACCGATGGGTTGGACGACGAAATACTCGCGTGGCATCGGCTGGGGTGTGGCGGTCGCCAACAAGCCCGAAGGTCCCTTTGTCAAGTCGCAGCTGAATCCAGTCACCAACAGTGGCCACGAGACCTGCCTCTTCCCGTACGGCGACGGCATTCTCACCATCTGCGGGCACGATGGACCGGAGAAAGATACGATCCAATACGCGCCGGACGGACTGAATTTTGCTGTGGTCGCCCATGTTAATCTCCCGCCGTTGGCTGCCGGTCCTTTCGCGCCGGATTCCTACTGCGATCCCAAAGACGGCGCAGGCATCACTTGGGGGCTCTCGCATATCGCCACCGAGGAGATGAAAACCGGCAACTCCTATATCGTCCGCTTCGACTGCAATTTACGCCGCGATGTTGAACGACCTGGCTATCGCGGCAGTAATATCCGTTACCCGGAGGCGGTTTACTTCTCGCCGGATTTGGCGCTGAATGCGCGAAATATGGGGGAGTTGGCCTACGCCAATGAGCCCGAACGACCGAAGGAAATGCGACCAATCGGACCCATCAGCAAGGCGATGGAGCGCGTTTATAACACCTACGGCGTCTACAAAGACGCGAGAAGCGAGTTCTTTAGCGCCTTCCGCTACTCACGTGTCAGCGGGATCGGCAAAACGCCCGGTGTAACACGGCGCGACCCGTCCAAAGTCATCAAAGTCGCCGACGCCTACTACGTCTGGTACACGAGGCGGCAGACCAGCGAACGCTGGCTGGGTATAGCCCATGCCAGCGAGACTCGACCGGCCTGGGATTGGGATATGGCCGATATCTGGTACGCCACCTCGAAAGATGGCTTCAACTGGGAAGAACACGGACCCGCCGTGTTACGCGGCGAACAGGGATCAGTCGACGATCGGTCTGTGTTCACGCCCGATATCCTGGTTCACGAAGGCAAATACTATCTTTATTATCAGGTGATTCAGGGCGTATGGAAACACCGGTCTATCCACCAAATCGGCATGGCCTGGGCCGATTCGCCGGAGGGACCCTGGACGAAACTGCCTGAGCCCGTCTTGCGCCCGGGACGGCGCGGCGACTTCCTTGGGGAAGCGGACGACGCCGATGCAGTGGAGAGCTTCGGCGATTGGGATTCGCACAAGCTGCACGATCCCTACGTCTTAGTTTACAGAGGACAGATTTGGCTCTACTACAAAGGGGTGCAATTCGGCCGCAGCTATCGCCACGATCTGGGCATTGGCTGGGGCGCCGCCATCGCCGACGATCCACAGGGTCCCTTCCTCAAGTCGCCCTTGAATCCGCTGACCAACAGCGGACACGAAACCTTCCTCTATCCCTTCCGCGGAGGTATCGCCGCTATCACGAGTCATGAAGGTCCGGAAAAGAACACGGTGCAGTTTACGCCGGATGGCTTGAACTTCGAGGTCCTTGGCAAGGTAAGCGTGCCACCGGTCGCCGCCGGTCCTCATGTGCCCGACGCATTCAGCGATAATGGCGACGGCCGTGGCGTCAGTTGGGGTCTGGCGCATATCCAACATGAACATGATGGCCGCCTGGCGAATGGCTACCTCGTTCGCTTCGACTGCAACCTGAGCCGAGACCGGCAGCGAGCCGACTTCTATCGCGCCTGGAATTACCGTTTTCCCGAATCCGTCTATTTCAGCAAAGATTTCAGACTGACAGACGCCGGAAAGGCAGAAACAATTCAACTCATGTCCAGCATCGACGAAGATACGAAGCTGCCGGAGTGAGAAGCAGTAGCGAGTTCGTTGCCGGCGCGCTGCTCACCCCTTGCATTCGGCGACCAGGCTGAACATCAGCGGAACGTTCTGCGGCAAATGAGCTGGCATCGCATAGCGCCGCCCTCCCAAATCGACCATGTCGGACATCGGCTTAAATCCATTGCAATAGCTGTATTCCGCCAGATGAGACAGTGACAATTCGGCGTCGATCAAAGCCGTCATCACTTCAGCGATGCCCCATTGGAACTCGACTCCCGGATACGGATTGCGGAAATCGCGCAGGCCGGGCAGCAAGGTGTCGATCTCGCCGGCCGCTCCGGTCAAGGCGACATAATCGCCCACACCCGACTCAAACTCGTGACAGAGGCCGCCCATATAATCGTGGTTCAGTTGCCATTCCTCGTCGAACATGGCGAAGGCCGGGTGGAAATCTACGAGCAGGAATTTGCCGCCGGGCTTGAGACAGCCGGCAATCCCCTGTCCCCATGTAGCGATGTCCGATAGCCAGCAAAGTACACCATAGGACGAGAAAACAATATCGTAGCGTTCGCTTGACTTCGCGAAAAAATCGTACACATCCGCGCGCACGAAGCTCGCTTCAATCCCGCTGTCCCGCGATAGCTGCCGAGCGAATCGGATCGCCTCGTCGCTGATATCCACGCCGGTGACGATCGCGCCAAAATGGCGGGCGATGCTTAAGCTGTCCTGACCGCAATTGCACTGGAGATGAAGCAATGTCTTGCCAGTGATGTCCCCGAGGAGGGCGGACTCCTCTGGAAATAGCGTATTGCCGCCGGCGCGGAAGAACGCCGCTTGATCGCCTTTATGACTGTTGTGCGCCTTAGTGCCTTCATTCCATGAGAGGCGATTGATCTCATGATATGCCTTGTTGGGCATCGCCATACCTCGCCGCTTAACCATGCTTGAACTGACGCCGCACGCTAGCGAATACCCGCACATTTGGGGGCTGCGCAAGCGAGTCTCCCTGTTTCGCGGGCGCCTATGATATTCCATTTCGTTCGTTACCGTCCAGCTTCTATCAACGCAGCGCCCAAACTCCGCAGTCCATTGATCCAGCCGAAAATCAGGACGCGTTTGAGTTCCGGCAAGATGATGAAATACAAATTCGCGACAGGTCACCAGCCATTTGCCACAAAAATCGAAGGCCGATGTTCTTGCCTGTTAGGGCGCTCAGGTCTATAATCTTCGGTACACAGAATTGAGAACATCAATGGATCGCCTTGACCTGACACAAGCGGCGTTGGAAGCGCTGCAACCCTCGGCTGTAAAGACGACTAAAACCATAAATCAGGACGAAGCACGCAGCGTTCGCGGCAAGCTGCTCGGCGTTCTAATACGCAAGCGCCGCCTGGAAGCGGAACGCTCGCTGGCCGAATGCGCCATGTTCATGGGTGCCGAGCCGGCGCTGATCGAAGCTTGGGAGTACGGCGAAAGCGTGCCCTCTTTGCCGCAGCTGGAATTGCTGGCGCAGTTCCTCAACGGGCGCGAATCTCAGCCGGGCGGCAGCGCGCTTACTGAGGAGCGGGCAGCGCAAGATGAGTATATGCTTCTGCGGCGGCGTCTCATCGGGGCGCTGCTGCGAGCGGCGCGGGAATCGAGCGACAGGAGCGTGGAAGAATTGAGCGAATCCGCCGGGCTGAGAGCCGACCAGCTCACGGGCTTCGAATTTGGCGAGGAGAAGATTTCCGTCAGCGATCTGACGGCATTGGCTCAGGCGCTAAAGTTGGATGTAAGCTATTTCGCGCTATTTCCGCAGAACGTGCCCGAACAGTCGCGATCAAGCAACTTACTGGAAAGGCCAGCCGAAATTGACTCCGGTTGGCGCGAGTTCGCCGCCGAAAGCGAGAACCTCCCATTCATTCGACTGGCGATGGCCTTCCAACATATCGCGCGCGCTGACCTGCACCGAATCGCCGATGCGCTGTTCGCCATAATCCGGGCAAATGGAGATTCCAACGGTTGGTCCGGCTCCTCGTCTTGAAACAACCGTGATGACCAACACCACAGACCGATTTCATCACCTTCGTATTTTCTTGTTGCTGGTCACCTTCTGCCTAGGCATCTATATGCTGACGTACCGAGCGCTTATTCAGTCGGGCGATACGCGGCGCGCGCTCGACGCCGTCACCAGCTACGTTCGCTACGGCGACTGGCTCATGGACGAAACGAACTGGATCAAGCAGCCATTTCGAATACGTAGCTCCTCAGCGCTTCCCCTGGGAGAATATCGCGTCGAAGAACGGCTCAATATTCTGCTCGCCAGCCCCCTGCTGAGGATCGCGGAAGCGCTCCCAGGCCTTGGCAACATTCATACAGTTTGGCTCTTCAATGTCATCATCACTGCGCTAACTGTCGGCCTCATCTACCTGATCCTGCGCGAGATGTCTTACACCGATACTGTCGCTGCAATCGTTGCGATCAGCGCCGGCCTGGGCACGAACCTGTGGGCTTACAGCCAGACATTTTTTCGCGAGCCCTTAACCGCTTTCTTCATCCTGGTGGCGCTGTTCGCCATACAACGCAGCCAGCGCTCTCGCCTCGGCGGCCGCGCAATTTGCTTCATCTTCGCGGCAATTGGCATGTTCCTCGCCTATGAAACCAAGCACTCGGCCGTCTTCGCCTTGCCTGCGGTTGCCATCTTCGCGCTGCCTGATCGGCATATTCAGCGCTCTCCAGCGTTGCGCAAGGCGCTCATCACCCTTATGGCTTTCGCGGCGCTGGTCATCTGCAGTCTGATGCTGCTCGTGCCCTTTCCGCCAACGGCGCGCGATCTCCTGCTTGGGTTCGGAATCCAGACGGACCAACTGGCGGCCGCTCTGCGTGCCTACATACTCAGCCCGGGCGCCAGCCTGTGGGCGACATCGCCACTGCTGCTCCTTGCCATTCCTGGCGGAGTCATTGCCTGGCGCCGTGGGGAGAAGCGACTCGTCGCGTCCGTGTGCCTGCTTTTCGCCGGCTATGCCCTTGGACATGCGCTGCTAACACGATCTCACTGGTTTGGCGGGCTCAGCTGGCCGCCGCGCTTCCTGCTGCCTGCAGTTCCGGTCCTCATGTTGCTTACCGCGCCGATTGCCCATGTGATGTTGCAAGGGAGAGGCAGGCGGCTGCGAATTATCTGGGTGGCGCTGCTCTGTTACGGTATATGGATCCAGTTTGTGGGGGTATCGCTAAGCTTCGAGCGATACGGCGAGTCCTTGCCGCCCGATTCGAATGGTCTCGCAGAATGGGAACCGTCACTGACACAGCCGCGCTACTTCAGGTGGGTCGTTCTACCAAAGCGCTGGAGCGATCTCGGATTTGAGTTCCTCTCGGTGCGCGCCAATTTGCCGGTCTGGGGCGCGAGTTTCGCCCTTTTCTCAGCGCTGGTCGCCGCCGCCCTCGCCCACAGTCTGCGCCATCCCCGCAATCGCTGGCGACATCTGGCGCCTTTGCTTGCGTTACTCAGCCTGCCGCTCATCTTACTCAACCTGATGTCCGCTCACGACAAGGATCCGCGGACGCAATCGGGCCAAAAGGCGCTACATGAAGCGCTTGATTATTTAGCGGCCAATGCGCGCGCCGACGATGTATTGCTGTTGCCAGGCGCCGACTATGCTGAATTCGTATTGAATCACATGGACGTCACCGCGCCCCGCCCAATTGTCCTAGATCGACCTCCCGCGCAAGCGGCCAGCGACAGGCAGCCGGCCGCGGTCCTATCCGAAAATCCCAATGACTGGTTTGAGGCTCAGAGCTTCAGAACCCTGCGGCATCTCACCGAAAGCCGAGACCGCCTCTGGGTCTTGGATAACACCAGCCCCTTCTTGCGCTGGAGCTTCCGGCCGCTCGAACGGTATCTGGCGCAGCATTTTTATCCGCTGCGTGAAGTGAAGCTGCCGACGGCCGACGAGACCGTACGTTTGCTGGAATACAGCACGCGCGGCGCGGCGCCCAATCCCCTGAGCCCTTTTGCCGGCGACATCGCCACTGATCTGCGATTCGGCCGCGATATTCGGCTGCTCAGTCTCGTCCTGCCAAACGGCCATATCTACCGAGCCGGAGAGACGATTGAACTCTCGCTTCTGTGGGCGGCGGACGCGCCGCTCGAGCAGGATTACACGATTGCCTGGTTCATCGCCGACGAGAGGTCGAACATGCCAATCATTCAGGGGCGGGATTCGGGACCGCAGGACAATTTCGCGCCGACTTCTTCCTGGAAGCCGGGCTGGCCCATTTGGGACAATCGCGCGCTTCGCTTGCCAGAATACGCAAAGCCCGGCGATTATCAGATCTGGCTGCTGATGTACCGCTACGACAGCGGCAGCAGTGATATCGTCAGACTTCCGGTCAGTGGAAAGACCGTAACTGAGGATGCCACCGCGGGCATTCTGCCCATTGCGCTTGTCATCGAATGACGTTTGCTGATGCAGCGCTGACCGCATCATCGTATTACAAAATGGCGCGATCATTGAAGAAGGCAATCATGAGCAGCTAATGCGCGACCAAGGACACTACGCTGAACTCTATAATACTTATTTCCGGCATCAGTCGTTGAATTACATCGAGCGCGCCAAAGACATGTTCGCTGCGGAAGCGGACTGAACGGACGAATTGTCCAGACTTCTGGCCGCATCCCGCGGCACTTTAGCAAAGTCGCAATATATGTTGAAGCAGAAGATTTGGCATTATACTTTCATGTGGCGCATTAGCCGCTTCGCGTAGAAAATCAATGAGAGTGTCTTGCGAAAATGCTGGCAAAACTCGCTCACCTTAAGGCAACAGCACGCCGCCTGTTCGAAGGTCTAGTGCTCGGCGTCGAGTGGGTCATCGCCGGCCTGCTTAAGATTTGGCGCTGGCTAAACTCGCTCGATATACCGCTCAGCCCCCTGCAATGGATTCTGCTTTTCTATCTGGCATTTGGGCTCATCTATGCTGTGGCGACGCCGGTCTTTGAGGCGAACGAAGAGCTTTGGCATTTTGGCTACATCGAACATCTGCGCAAGACTGGCAGCCTCCCTGCGCAGAGTTTATACCAGCGGCATACAATTTACCGGCACCATGGCAGCCAACCGCCACTATATTATGGTTTGATGGCGATTGCGTCAGCGCCTTTGAATATAGACGACTCAGAGGCGTACCGCCGCCTGAACCCTTACGTCGCCGCCAATCAACCCAGCGCCTTCGGAAACAAAAACTTGGTCGCCCATGACGATTCACATTCTCTCTTTAATGGCACCGGCTTGGCCGTCTTTTCCATGCGAGTGCTCGGCCTTGCCTTTGGCGCGGGAACAATTGCTTTCGTTTACAGGATTGGCGAGCTGATTGCGCCACAGCGGCAAACCGTCGCCTTTGTGGCGGGGGCAGTAACAGGCCTGAATCCGATGTTCATCTTCGTCACCGCCTCGGTCAACAACGACGCGCTGGCGATGATCCTCAACGGCGCCCTGATTTGGCTGCTGCTGCGTACCTTGCGTGACGGCTTCTCTTTGCGCTATTCCCTTGCTCTTGCCTTGCTGTTTGCCACCTCAAGCCTGACGAAGCTGACTGGATTAGTGCTGCTGCCGGTCTTGCTGGGCGTCGCGCTCTTTGTTTTTCGGAAGACGCGAGATCGACAAGGTCTTCTGATTTACTTGTATGTCTTGGCGCTGTTTTGGTTGCTCATCGCCGGCTGGTGGTACTTCCGCAACACGCAGTTGTATGGTGAGCCTTTCGGCATCATCACCATGGCTAATATCGCTGGTCCGCGCGATCTGACCTTCAACCTGGCCGATCTGTTCGCCGAGTATCAACAGTTTCGCATGTCTTTCTGGGGGCTGTTTGGCGCGCTCAATATTCAGGTGGCGAGCATTTTCTATCTGCTGCTGGATCTGATGACGTTTCTGAGCATAATTGGCTGCGTTTTCCTCGGGCTGCAACTGCTGGCGATAAGCGACTTCGCCTATGCGCGTTACGAGCTGGCGCACCTGCTGACGCTTGTGAGCACCCTCGTCCTTCTGTGGCTGGGCGTCTTGTACTGGAGCACGTTAACGCGCGCGGCCGAGGGGCGTATGCTCTTCCCGTTGATCGCCATTGTCAGTCCGCTGCTGGCGGTCGGCTTCGTCGAAATCGTCTGGTGGATAGTCTTTTCTTTGCGGCCGCCCAACCTGGAGTTCGTCCGCGCCGGCGACGCCGTGCCCAAAGAACTGCTGCACAGCACCATGCTTTGGCAGTTGAGATTTCTCGCCGTTGTGGCGCTCTTCGTTCCTTTCACGGTCATCGCCAGTCAATACAGTTCGCCACAACCGGTAGAGGCGCCGCCGGAGCGGGCTCGGCCGCTCTACGCGGAATTCGGCGATGTTGCGCTGATCGCTTACGAACGCGTCGACCGCCGTTATTCCAGCGGCGACACGGTGCGGCTCAAGCTCTACTGGCAAGTGCTCAGGCAATCATCCGCCGACAACAGCATATTTCTCACTTTATTAGACGACCGCGGGCAAGAAATCGGTCAATATGTCACCTATCCGGGCGCCGGCAGTTTGCGCACCTCGCGCTGGCAAGCGGGCCTTATCTATCCTGACGAATACTTGATCAACATCAGCAGAGCCGCTTATGGGCGCTATCCTTTCGATTTGCGCGTTGAATGGAAGGGCGGGCTGCGCTCGGCATCAATTCCCGCCACCAGTGCCGAAGGCGAAGAAATCGAGCCGGTTCTCCTGGATATCGGCGCGGTCGTCACGGCAAGATTCCAGCCGACCGCCTCCGGCTTTAGCGAGATTCCAGTGGATTCACAGCCGGTCTTCGATGGCACGATTCGCCTTGAATCATTCAAGCCCGATCTGGAGCTCAACGAGATCTCGCTGAACTGGAAAGCCGAATCGTCGCCGGAAGAGAATTACACAGTATTTGCCCACCTCGTGGACGCGGATGGAAACATTCTCAGCCAAGACGACAACTCGCCACGGCTGCCCACCAAATATTGGCGCTGGGGCGAGTCATTTACGACTTTTCATCGTTTTGACCCCGAATACAGCATGCTCGATTACACAATCACCGTCGGACTATACGTTTACGATGGCCTCACCTACCCCAAGTTAGAGTACACCAAGACCGTTGAAGAAGAGGAAGAAGTCACGGAGCTTGTGCTCGATTCCTTTACGATTCCCTGGGACATCGCGGCGGAAGTGATCGCATTGACGGCGACGGCCGCCCCGCCTGACGAAGAAGCAAACAGCGAATCAGCCGACCTGCGCGTCACGGATGAAACAGGGGAATCCGAGCCAGTTCAGGAGAGCGCTGCTGATCCCTAGGCCTCGCGTCCTCCGAGATAGATATCGACGCTCTGCCCTTTTGGATTGCCTTGCGCATCCAACACGTCAAGGTTTGAGATGCGCGGCTCATCCTTGCCCGCCCCCAGCCGGTAAAGCGCAACCTTAAGCGTCGTCGCGCCGGCGTCCATCTCTATCGGTCCCCAGGTGAGCAAGCGGTCGCCATCGCACCAGTGACGCCCGTGCCAGAACGTGGCATCGAGCTGAGCAACCCTCTCGCCCGTTGCGTCATACAGCTGCGCGCTGAACTGATAATCCGCGCCGATCTGCTGGGCGGGAAGCCGCCACTCCAGGATCACGCTCTCATCTTCCAATCCATAACCGCTGAGGCGCAGGCCATTGGCGAAGCGTTCCGGCTCAATCGGCCGAATTCTTGCGCCCGACCAAGTCGGTGCTTCTTGCCATTGGTAATGCACATAATCATCGCCGCCGCGCCTCGTCGGAAAGAACTCGGGGCTATCATTCCGATAAAATTCAGTCGCAAAGCCCGCTGGCGTGCCGGGCGCGATGACGACGGAGAAGGGGTGGGCTGGGAGAACGGCATAGCCATCGGCGACGATGGTGCGAACGCATGTCACCGCGTCCCAAAGCAGCGTATCCCATAGCGCTACTTCATGATGCAAATTCCAAGACATGCCGCCCGCCACAACCAGCACATCTTCGACGCCCGACAGTTCAGCGCGCAAAGGGGTGAGTTTCGCCAAGGGCGTCGTGAATCCAGGATAGTCCACGTGCCGCTCTTCGACGAAGTTTAAAGCGGCGCTCCACTGCAGAACCTGCAGCGCAAGTATTAGGGCGAAAGCGAGCCACACGGCGTATTCCAGCGGACGCCAACGCGCGACCATCCGTAACAGCGAATCGCCGCCGTAACCGATCAGAATCGCAAAGGCCGGGATGGAAGGGATGAAATAATGAATGTAGACGGGCGTCCATTCGACAATCAGTAACAAACCCGGCAGAAAAGCCCAAATGGACAGCAGGAAGGCGAAAGCGCGCGATCGTCTGTAAGCCGCGCGTAAGCCTATGAGCAAAGCTGGAAGCAAAACAAGGGAAAGTGCGTGTAATGGCGGATACCCGGCCGCAAGCTCAGCCGCCTGCTCGGGGGCCAGCCAAGATTCCAATCCAGCGCCGGCTGCGAGCCGCGCAAGCGCGCGGATTGAGGCCAAGCTGACTTCAGGTCCACGGGCCGCTGATCGCTCCAGCGCGTCGGAGATCCGCGTCGGATCAATCGCCAGCGTCTGCGAGAGCCCGAAGACGTACGGCAGGACGACAATCAGCGACAAAGAAATGCCGATGAAGAAAGCGCGTGGGTCGATACGCTTCCGCCCCGGCCAAACTACAATCGGAATAAAGATAAGCAGTGGCCAGGATGCGAAATGGAACTGAAAGCCGAAGAGCAAGATCGGCATACTTAAGCATTGCGCCAGCAAGACCGAGCGCGTCCGCAGCCGGCCAGCGCGCGCTTCCTGGAAACCGTGAAGCAGAAGCAGCAAACCGAATAGGATGACCGGCGTATGCAGCTCCTGCGCCCAGATTTTGCGGCTGAAGAGAACCGCCCAAGGATTGATGGCGTAGAGCAAGCCGGCGATCAAGGCGATGCGCCTCCCGCAATAGCGACGCGCAAGACACCATAGCAAGGCAACGCCAATCACATTCCATAACATGATGACGTGAATCACAAATGATGGGTTTGAAGACAGGGAGAAGGGAATCGCCAGCAAATACACGCTGACTGGCGGATTTGGGATGCCAGTCGATGACAGAACGCCGACCAGCGGAAAGCTCAGGCCATCGGCCAACTCCAAAGCCAAGGTCGCCAGCATCGCGTCATCATGGAAATATTCGACGACGTCGCTTCGTCCAAAGCGCAGGGCGGCAGCGATCAATACAACCAGCAGCAGGCTGGCCAAATCTCTCTGGCGCTTCATGCTAAACGGGCGCAGAGCCCTATCCGCTCCAGCCGGCTCATGCGGAATATTCGGATGGACGCTGTCGAATGTCGAGGTCTTGCATCGGTCCGAAAAGTTGTTCCCAGGCTGCGCGCATCTGTTCCGATATGTTTGACAAGGTATCGGGTACGGTGCGCGTTCCGCCTATGCATTCCATGAAACTGTGATCGCCATTCCAGCGCGGCACGATATGCAAGTGAAAATGCGCCGCGATACCGGCGCCCGCGGCCGCGCCGATATTGGCGCCAATGTTGAAAGCCGGTGGATCGGCAATTTCGCGCAGTACACGCATCGTCTGATTTGTCATTTGCATCAGGTCCGCTAATGTGTCCGGGTTCAGATCTTCCGTTGATGGTACATGCTCATAGGGAATGACCATGCTGTGGCCGTAGGTGTAGGGATAACGATTGAGCGTGGCGAACGTATACGTTGAGCGGGCAATGACATGCTGCGCCAGATCGTCTTCCGACTGCCGGGCAAATTGACAGAATACGCATGAGTCAAAGCCCTTGTGCTTGCCCCTGATATATTCCATGCGCCATGGCGCCCAGATTTGATTCATGTACATCTCTTTTCACCATCACTCAATTCGGGGCGGAAACGATCGCAAACATGACCTGCATGACACATTCATCATGCCTACTGTTCGGCTGAACAACTCTATTCTAGCGGCGTTGCCAAGTCTGATACAATGCGGAGCATCGAATGCAGAACGGAGCGGAAGTGACGCTGTCGCAGAAGCTGTTGGAGCAGCGCTTGACCCGGCCCTTCAAGTATTTCGACCGGGTCGAAAGCACGAACGATGTCGCCAAAGCCTGGCTGGCGACCGGCGCGCCGGAAGGCGCCCTGGTCCTTGCCAATGAGCAGACGCGCGGGCGTGGCCGCAAAGGACGCGATTGGCATAGTCCGCCAAATGTGGCGCTGGCGCTGTCCCTCATCTTGAAACCCGACAGCGCGTTTCTGCCGCGCTTGAACATGATTGCCGCCTTGAGCGTCTACGATCTAGTCCGAGAATGTGGCTGCGAGGACGTGGGCATCAAGTGGCCCAATGATGTGCAAGTTAATGGCTTGAAGGTCAGCGGCGTTCTGCCGGAAGCTGTCTGGGAAGGGGACCAGCTGCGGGGCGCGATCCTTGGCATTGGCGTTAACGTTCGCATGGATTTCAGCGGAAGTGAGTTGCGACATTCCGCTATCAGCCTGGAAGCTGTCGTCAAGCGGCGGCTGGAGCGCAGCGAATTGATCGCTTCTCTGCTACGCCGGATTGACTATTGGTATGCCCATATCGCCTCAGCAACTGTGTATTCGACCTGGAAAGCCCGACTCAATACGCTTAATCAAGCTGTCGCCGTGGAGGGTGTCAAAGGCGTGGCGCTGGATGTGACAGCTGACGGCGCCCTGTTGATCCGCGATGAGAAGGGGCATATCCATCAATCGGGTACCGGTGATCTCATTGTGTATGCCATAGATAGCCTCGATAAATGAGCCGAATACGTTTCGAATGGAACGTCGAATCGCAGCAGGTTGAGCGGTTTGACAGCGAAGATCCGCAGGCAAAACGCAGGCGGCGGCGCAACATGCTTTTGCTCGTGGCGCTCGTCTGCACGCTTTTGGCCGCGATCGCCCTGGGGCTGATGTTTGTGAGACAGCGGATTCATGAAGTCGAAACCCAGTTCGCACAGCTCCTTCAAGACACGGTCAAGGCTGAGGTGGCCGCGCTGCGCATCGGTGATCTGAACAGCTTCCTCCATGTACAAAACCCGAACAATCTCGCGTGGATAAACCATCAGCGAGCGATGTTTCAGTTATACAGCGACCTGAAGACTGACGGCGCTATCGAATTGACCGGCAGCATATTGGCGGTAGCTATCGATGGGGAGCGCGCTCGCGTGCTCGTACAAGAAAACATCAATGAGCTGCCTTACACGAGGCTATGGTTTTACCGCCGAAGCGGCGAAGGCTGGCGGCATATCGCGCCGGACCCGTCGTTTTGGGGCGAAGCAAGCACAGTTGAGTCCGCGAGCGTCCTCGTCCACTATCGCGCGGTCGATCAAGAGTTCGCGCGGCAGGTCAGCGCCATTCTCCAGGATTGGATCAACAGCGGCTGTGTCATTCTTGATTGTGGCGACCTGCCCCGGCTGATTATTGACGTCGTGCCGGAGGCGGCCGATGCTGCCGCGTGGATAGACGAAGCGGCGCTGCGCCTTCAAATCCGTTCGCCCTACAACCATATCGCGCGCGCCGATACGCCCTTCGATGGCTCGCTGCAGCTGCTCGTCAGCAGAATGCTAGCCGAGCGCCTCGTCAACGAACATACCGGTCACTTGACAGCAGCATACCCCCATGACGCCTACTTTCTACGAAATGCGGCCATCGCCTGGCTCAGTGAAGTGTTTACCCGTTTGGACAGCGGCGCCGCGCTGATGCGGTCACTGGTCCAAAACTACGGTGATGACAAGATCGCGCAGTTGCTGACGCAATTATCCGCCACGAGCGATATGTCCATCCTAGAAGCGGTGGTGGACGAACCGCTAGAAGGCGCGGACCTGGACTGGCGCGATTTCATTGAGTGGCGTCTGCAACTGGAAAACGAACTCATCCGCGCCCGCAGGCAAAACGAATGGCTCAGTCTTTATGATACATCCGATGAAAACGCGCGTCTGGCGGCATATCAACGATACAACGACAGCGCCGCCGCGCAAGATTACCGCGTCCTTGATCAGCTGGTTTGGTCAAAGCCGGATGGCCGCCCCCAATTGCGCGCCACGGTGCAAGCCACCGGCGCTGACGGCGAAGAGATCATTTTGTTCAATTTGGTCAATGGCGTATGGAAGCGCGCCAGCTGATGTCGGGCTCAGCGCTTAGGCGATAGCAGGTTGCGACGCACAGCATATAGAAAAAACGCGGGTCCGCGATGGCAACCGCAGACCCGTCATTATTGACTTTCAAGATTTAGCCAAGTGATAGTTATTCGTCGTCGCCCATGCCCAGCGCGGCGTCGCGAATGACGACGAGGAAAGCGAGCGCATGACCAAACATAATGTGACCGAACAGGCTGGGGCTGTTGAGATCAATCTGCAGCAAGTCGCCGCCTGCGATCGCCGGCATAATGATCAAGCCACCGAGGATCCACCAGATCACGCCGTAGATCAGGCCGCCCACTGCGATGTTGTACAGCGGACTTCCGAGATCCACATACTGCATGAAGAGCCCGGTGTAGAGCGCGCCGATCACTGCGCTGATGATGATATGCAGGATGAAACCAATGAAGGCGTCAGCCCCGATCATCTCGCCGACCATCTCCAGCATGCCGTTGCTCATACTCGTGCTGACATCGCTGACAAATTCGACGGCGGCGTCGCCTTCGCCCATGGTTCCCATTTCCACGGATACCATATTACCCGCCCCGATGAATGCGAGAAAGAGATACCCGGCGATGATTCCCGGTATGATCCCTCTCATAAGTTTATCGCTGTCCATGTTGATTCCTCCTAAGAATGCTAAGAACTTCGATAGCGATGCGAGATGTAATGACATCTAAATATATAGGTAAGATTCATAACACCTTACCCGCTTCAGTTGCCCATAGTATATACAGGTCGGTTCTCACTAGCAAGTAGATAAGTCTGCTAATTGTAAATCTCGTAGAATTCATTTTGCTTGTCGCGGTGACCATTGTGCACGCTGCATTGTCCGCGCTTGCAAACTAAGCGTAAACCCTAAGCCAGCCGCAAGCAGCGAGATATCGGCTTCCGCGGGCCTTATTCGCCATGAGCGGGAGTGGCGCAAAATACCCAAATCTGCTAGAATTGCTTCAAATAATGGCGAGGGCGCAACACTGAGCGCCGGAGGGATTTGTACACCTCCGGAACACCGGATTTACTGAACCCAATGCTCAAGTCTAGGGTCGCAAAGTGGCTTGAATTAGACAGCCTTGATCCGTCGCCAATGAGAGGAGACTGGGGCGACCTTACTAGAGGTTGACCGCGAACGATGGATATTCTCGAACCGAATGCCATGGAAGACGGCGCCATCCGCACCATCACCATCAATGAGGAGATGCGCGGCAGCTATCTCAACTACGCCATGAGCGTCATCGTTGCCCGCGCGTTGCCGGACGCCCGCGACGGCTTGAAGCCGGTGCATCGAAGAATCTTGTACGCGATGCATGATATGGGCTTGCGCCCAGGTACAACCTATAAGAAGAGCGCGCGCCTGGTTGGCGAGGTATTGGGAAAATACCACCCGCACGGAGATCAGGCGGTTTATGACGCCATGGCGCGTATGGCGCAGGACTTCTCGCTGCGCTATCCCCTGGTGGATGGGCAAGGCAACTTCGGCAGCCAAGATGGCGATAAGCCGGCAGCAATGCGTTATACGGAAGCGCGCATGGCGACTATCGCCAGCGAGATGCTGACCGACATCAACATGAATACGGTGGACTTCGCCGAGAATTACGATCAGACGCAAGAAGAGCCCACTGTCCTGCCAGCCAGATTGCCCAATCTGCTGCTCAACGGCGCCAGCGGTATCGCCGTCGGTATGGCGACGAGCATCCCGCCGCATAATCTGCGCGAACTTGCCCAAGCGATCACGCACTTGATCGACAACTACAGCCAGATCGACGCTGTATCGGTCGATGACCTGATGCAATTCATCAAAGGTCCGGATTTCCCCACCGGCGCAACCATAGTCGTTGGCGATGAACTGAAGGAGGCCTACGCCACCGGCAAGGGACGTGTCGCCGTCCGCTCCAGCGCCGATTTCGAAGAGCGCGGCGAAGGCATCAGTATCGTCTTCAACTCGATACCATACCAGGTCAGCAAGTCGGCCATCATCGAACGCATCGTGTCCCTGGTGCGCGAGGGGCGCATTGAAGCGATACGCGACCTGCGCGATGAGTCTGACCGGCAGGGCTTGCGCCTTGTCGTCGAATTGAAGCGGCACGCGCAACCGCAGCGCGTCCTCAACCAGCTATACAAGTACACGCAGCTGCAAAGCGTATACAGCATTCAGATGCTGGCGCTCGTCAACGGCGAGCCGCGAACGCTGAGCCTCAAACGCTGTCTGCAGATCTACATCGAGCATCGCTACGATGTCATCGTCAGACGGTCGGAATACGACCTGAAGCGGCAGCGTGCCCGCGCCCATGTCTTGAGCGGCCTGCTCAAGGCGGTCGCCAATATTGACGAGGTGATCCGAACGATTCGCAATTCGGAAAATGTTGATATGGCTCGCACTCAGTTGATGGCCCGCTTTGAGCTGGATGCGATTCAAGCCAACGCCATTCTCGACATGCAGCTGCGGCGGCTCTCCGCCCTGGAACGGCAAAAGCTGCAAGAGGAATTCGATACGGTGCAGGCGCGCATCGTCTACCTGGAGGACTTGCTGGCTTCCCCGCAGAAAATCCTCGACCTGATACGCGAAGATCTGCAGGAAATCGCGGAGAATTACGGGGACGAACGCAAGACGAGCATCACCTATGGCAATGTGGATCTCGATGAAGGCGATCTCTATCGGCGTGAGAATGTCGTCATCTC
>JAAXID010000072.1 GCA_012270545.1 Anaerolineae bacterium
GAGGACAGGATTCGAACCTGCGGTACGGAGAACCGTACAATGGTTTTCAAGACCATCGCCTTAAACCACTCGGCCACCTCTCCAACACATTAAAACGTTGCGATGTGGCGATGGTCATCCTAACATAGCGGGCACTGGCTGTCAACACGGCGAAGCCCGCGTGCAGAGCAATCGCTTCAAAATTGAAATCCGCAGCGACGAGAGAATAACAAAGAGAAATTTAACCACAGAGGACACCGAGGACGCACAGAGAGCACAGAGGAAAAGCCTTTTGTTGAAAGATATCGGGCCAATGTATTACTCCAAAACGAGATTCAGCGACAGGCTAAAGACTAATTTCCTGCCCTTTGAGAACGTGAAGAGCCATTTCAAACATAAACTTTGTGCTCTTTCTGTCTTTGTGGTGAAAAATAATTTGAGGCGATTGCCCTGTGCCCGCGCGCTAGGACATTGAAGGGCGTCTGTTTCTCCTATAAACTACCCGGACACTACGCAGGCTGACACTCAATGATTCTGAACCTGCCAGGCTTGGTTTACGCCATTACTCTGCTAGTTGTCGCAAACCATGAACTGCGCGCGCGAGGCGCCAAACCGCTCACAGCGCTGCTGAGCCTGGGGCTCACAGAACTTGATATGCTGTGGGAGACGGTCGAAAAGCTGATCACGCGGCTCAACCCATTGGATCGACCGAGGTTCGACAAGCGCAACCCTGTGCACCGCGGGGCCGCTCTGCTCTTGATGGCGCAAATGGCGTGGAGCATTTGGCAGCTGCTGTTGCCACTCGGCGAATCCGCCCCGAACTTATACGCTGCCGACTTGAGCGGCGTCATTTTGAACCTGGTGGCAGCCGCAATAATCTACGTAGCGCTGTCAATGCTGGGGACGGGCTGGAGACTTCGGCGCGACCTGGATAGCGTTCTGCGACGGCTCGGCTTGCGCCTGCCGACGCTCCGCGACTGGCTTGCCGGGCTGGTGATGGGAACGCTGATCTTTGGAGGCATGACACTCGCCGCCAGTGTTTTGCCCTCGAATACGACAGCCGACCAATCGGGCGCGCACCCGCTATTCAACATCGTCAAGAGCTCCTTGCCAGCGGCCTTACTCGTGGCGATCCTGGCGGGGACCGGCGAAGAAATCTTCTTTCGGGGCGCTTTACAGCCGGTGTTTGGGTTATATGTTTCGTCGTTGCTGTTCGCGCTCTCGCATACGCATTACGGTTTAACCCCCGAAATGCTGATTCTGTTCCTGGTTTCAATCGGATTTGGGCTAGCGCGGAAGCGCTTCAACACGACTGCAGCGATCATCGCCCATGCGACGTACAACTTCGCACCGTTTCTCATTTTGCGATTTCTGCCGGTATGATCAACTGACCATGGATGGATCGCACAAAGACTTAAAGATAGTGAATCTATACGAATTAGGCCGCGAAGAGCTAGGCGAATTCGTCTTCGGTCTGGGCGAAAAGCGATATCGAGCGCAGCAGATTTGGGGCTGGATGTACGAGCAGCGGGTCGACCGCTTCGAATCGATGAGCAACTTGCCCCAGGCGACGCTCGCGCGATTGAATGAGACGGCAACGCTTGGCAGCCTCGAATTGATCGTGCGGCAGCATAGCGGCGATGGCACGGAAAAACGCCTCTACCGTCTCCACGATGGCCAGCTGATTGAGTCCGTTCTGATGCCCTATGACGATGATCGTATGACAGCCTGCATCTCGTCACAGGCCGGCTGCGCGATGGGCTGTGTCTTCTGCGCGACCGGGCAGATGGGCTTCGGCCGCAACCTGACAGCGGTGGAGATCTTCGAACAGGCGATGATCTTCGCGCGCGAGTTGGCGGAGCGCGGCCAGCGCTTGAGCAACATCGTCTTCATGGGCATGGGCGAGCCATTTCACAATTATGATTCCTCGCTTGAGGCGGTGCGACAGTTGATGGCGCGATTGAAGATCGGCGCGCGTCATATCACGATAAGCACGGTGGGACTGGCGCCGCAGATTCGTCGCTTTGCCGATGAGGGTTTGCAAGTGAAGCTGGCGGTCAGTCTGCACAAGACGGAGGATGAGCAGCGTTCGGCGCTGATGCCGGTCAACAAGCGCTGGAATATAGACGAACTGTTGGATGCTTGCCGCTACTATGTGGCGCAGACCAGCCGGCGCATCACATTTGAGTGGGCAGCTATCGCCGGCGAAAACGATACGGACGCCGAAGCCCAACGCTTGGGACAACTGCTCTCCGGGCTGCTCTGCCACGTCAACATCATCCCCTTGAATCCGACCGGTGGCTATACCGGTGTCCCGGCGCACTCGGCAAGAATCGAGCGCTTCTGCCGAGTGCTGCGCGGATACGGAGTAAGCAGCACCGTCCGCGTTCGCCGAGGCCTCGATATCGACGCCGGCTGCGGGCAACTGATAACAGCAGTTATGCAGAAGGATCAGGTTGGTTGAAGGCGCCGGTGGCTGGGAAGCCCACGTTGAGGCGTCACCGTCAGTGTGAGCCTGTTGCCATAGCGACAGGTAAACAGTAAGATCATCATGGCTAATGCAAGCGAAGGTCGAAGCGCTAGGTGACAAGCGAATTGATTAAGATTGCGCCTTCAATTCTGGCGGCGGATTTCGGCCGTCTGGGCGAGCAAGTTGCGCGCGCGCAAGAGGCCGGCGCCGATCTAATCCATATTGACATTATGGACGGGCGCTTCGTACCCAACATCACGATGGGTCCCATGGTCGTTGAGGCGGTAGCGAAGGTGGCTACCATCCCGCTGGATGTCCACCTTATGATCGTCGAACCAGATAGATTCTTGCGGCGATTTGCTGATAGCGGCGCCAATTCGATCACGGTGCACGTCGAGGCCTGCACCCATCTGCATCGTGTCCTTGGGCAGATCGACGCAGCGGGCTGTCGAGCGGGCGTGGCGCTTAACCCACACAGTCCGGCGTCGGCGCTAGGTGAAGTGCTCGATTGCGTTGAAATCATTAACGTCATGACGGTGAACCCGGGATTTGGCGGGCAGAGCTTCATCAGCGGCATGACCAGGAAGCTGCGGACGCTGCGCGCAATGGTTGAAGACAGCGGCAAAGACATCGAGATTGAGGTCGACGGCGGCATAAACGTCGACACGATATCGATCGCGATTGCCGCTGGCGCCACGATCGCAATCGCGGGCACCTGTGTTTTTCAGCACGAGCAGGGAATCGCCGCCGGTATTGAGGAGCTGCGTCGCGCGGCAGCGCTGGCAGATGCCGATGGCGAATCCTAGTGTTGGCGGCCAAGCGCTTAAGCGTTTGTTCAGCGCCGGCGTCGAAAGCCTTTCACAGAATGTTGATCACATCAACCAGCTCAATGTCTTTCCCGTTCCGGATGGCGATACCGGCATCAATATGTTCCACACGCTCCAGCGCGCCTACCGCGAAATTGAGCCCATTGAGAGCGACGATGTCAGCTTGATTGCCGAGCGCTTCGCGTATGGGGCGCTGATGGGCGCGCGCGGCAACAGCGGGACAATCCTTTCGCAGCTGCTAAAGGGATTCGCTGATGGCCTGGACAAGGCGCCGAACATGACCTCCGAGCGATTCGCAATCGCTTGTCAGGCGGCGGTGAAGCAGGGCTATGCGTCCGTTTCGGAACCGACCGAAGGCACGATCTTGACAGTGGCGCGCGAAGCGACCGAGGCTCTGCAATCCAGCGAAACCGGATCATCATCGCTCAAAGGGATGCTGGAAAACTTGATCGCCGCCGCGCAGGCGTCGCTCGACAACACGCCTAATCTCCTGCCGATATTAAAAGACGCAGGCGTTGTCGATGCCGGCGCGCTGGGACTGCTGTGCTTCCTAGAGGGCCTGCAAAGCGGCCGATCGCGGCCTCAAGTCACCAGAACTCAGGCGGCCACGAGCGTATCTTCGCTGGCCGACGGCGCCGAATCCTATGGCTACGATGTGCAGTTTCTGATGATTGGCGAGGACCTCAATGTGGTTCAGGCGCGCCACGACCTGGAGCAATTGGGCTGGTCCGTGATTGTCGTCGGTGACAGAAAAATGATTAAGGTACATATTCATGTTGACAACCCGGCTATTCCCCTTGATTACGCCGTACAGGCTGGCGCGGCTCTCGATGATGTAGTCGTCGAAAACATGGAACTGCAGTATCGACAGAGCGTGGTCGGCGCCCCATTCAATCCAGATCGGCGCGACCCCGAACCGCCACGGGTTTCGGTCATCGCGGTCGTTGAAGGCGACGGTCTGCGCGCTGTATTCTGTGACTTGAATTGCAGCGTCGTGATCAGGGGCGGCGCCGGCCAGAATCCGGCGACAGAAGATTTTATCGCTGCTATCGAGGGGGTGGCGTCCGAGCATGTAATCATCCTGCCAAATGATCGCAATATTGTACTAACGGCGCAGCAGGCGGCGGATCTCGTGGCGGACAAGCGGGTACAGGTCCTTGCGACAGAGACGATCCTGCAAGGTATCAGCGCAATGCTGGCCTTCGGCGATGCGGTGGACAGCAATACCGACTTCGAAACGATGGTTGCCCAAATGTGCGCGGCTAGCCTCGAGACACGCTCAATTGCAATTGCACGCGCCTCGCGCAGGACCCGGTTCCGCGATCTGGATATCAATGAGAATGACTTCATCGCCATCGTTGATGGGGAGCTATGCGCGGCTTCGACAGACCTCGCAAGGGTTGCGCTAGATGCCTTTGCGCAGTTGGAGGGATGTGGCCTGGAGCTGGCTACGGTTTATTACGGCGCCGGCCTCTCCGAGTTAGAAGCGGATCAATTGATTGAGCGTTTAACAAAGACCATCAAGGGATTAGAATTCGAAGCCGTCTATGGTGGGCAATCGCTATATCTGTTCTTAATAAGCGTTGAATAATGCCAAAAATCCATATCGTGACTGACAGTGGAGCGCGCTTTTCCAACCCGCGCCTTGTCCGTCACTTTCCCGTGACAATTCTGCCCAATGTTATTGAAATCTCTGGCATACGTTATCTTGAAGGCATCGATATCGACAGTGAACAGGCCTTCCAACTGATATCCGCTCAGGGCCGCCCTCCCATTGTGGAACCGCCTTCGGAAAATGATTACGCCGAGCTATACGCGCGTCTGTCACACTTCTGCGACGCGGTCATTTCTGTGCATCCATCGCGTGAGCTTTCGGTCAGTTGGCGGAACGGTCGGCTGGCTGCGCAGCAGGTGAGCGGCAGTTGCGAGATCGCCGTGGTCGATTCGCAAAGCCTCTGCGCCGGGCAAGGCATGCTCATCCGCGTAGCGGCGCGCGCCGCCAATGAATATGACAGGGCTGAAGAAGTCATTCAAGCGGTTCGACAAGCGGTCAATCGCATTTATTCCGTCTACTGTGTGGATAACGTGAACTTTTTGAGCGCCAATGGCTTCATGAAAGCTTCGCACGCGGTTTTATCCACACATCTGGGGATCAAACCCTTTGTCAGCCTGGAAGACGGCAATATCATCGTTATCGAGAAAGTGCGAACGCGGAGCGAGGTCATCGATCGACTTGTCGAATTTCTCGTTGAATTCACCGAGCTGGAAGACGCTGTCGTGCTTCAAGATCAGAAACATATCACTGAAGAGACGCGTGTGATGCAAGACCGCCTGGCGCTCGAATTTCCCGGTCAGCATTTCCCCTTCACAATGTACAGCGCCACGATGGCGAGTTATCTGGGCACGGAAGCGACCGGCGTCGCCGTGCTGGAAAAAGCGGTGGACGAATTCGATTATGACTTCTAGTCGTATACGCATCGCCGCTGACAGCGTTTGCGACTTGCCAGCCCAATTAGTCGAGTCGCTTAACATACATATCATCCCGACTTATGTGAACATCGGCAGCGATAGCATCCCGGATGATGGTACATCGCTGGACCGAGAGCGGTTCTTCCGCGAACTGCCCTCAATGCGAACGCTACCCACGACAGCGGCGCCTTCCCCGGGCGACGCTGAAGCCTTCTATCGAGGCATATTGGACGATGGCGCCGAGCACATCGTTTCCATCCATGTGCCGGAAAAGCTGAGCGGTACGCTCAACGCGATGCGGCTGGGCGCGGAGGCGGTCGGTGCGGACCGAGTCACGCTGGTGGACAGCTTGCAACTAAGTTTTGGCATTGGCTTTCAGGTGTGGGCTGCTGCGGAATTCGCTGCCAAAGGCGCCGCGCTCGCCGCTATATTGGACGCTATCGAGCGTGTTCGACAGCACACGAGAGTCTATGCGATTATTGATACGATGGAATACCTCCGCCGCAGCGGCCGCGTCAATGCGCTGGTTGCGAGCATCGGCGGTCTTCTCAAGATCAAGCCCATAGTGCGTGTGGATGATGGCGAAGTCACGTCAATCGCGCGGCTTCGAACCTGGTCGCGCGCCGAGCAGCGGCTGCATTCGCTCACGCGCGACCAGATGCCATTGGAGCGTCTGGCCGTACTGCACATTGCTAACAGCGCCGGCGCCGAGAAGTTCCTGCAAGGCATATATGATATGGCGCCATCTGATACACTAATCATCGAAACAACGCCGACGCTCGGCACGCATATTGGACCGGGCTCGGTTGGTGTAGCGACATTGACCGCGGACTGGAGGAAATAATTCATGCCATCTGCGCTGGAAACGATGGTGAAAATCCTGAAGCTCGAACGCGATCAAGGCGGTAAGAATACCGCGGTAGTCGGCGGGCTGGTCTCATTTGTGTCATCTTGGCAGCAGGAAGCTCGCGAGCAAGCGCGACGGGCGGAGCAGCAAATCCTAATCGATGAAATCGTCGACATACTTAAGGCTTATGAAACTTTGGCTGATGACGACGAACGCATCGTCAAGATCAACTATCTTTTGGACAGGGCGACAAACCGTGCGCCCGCGCCAAAGGCTTATCGGGATCGAATTCCTGAGTGGCAAGAGAAGTTGCCCCCGCGCGAGGAGAAAGTCCCCGCACCTGAACGGCGTGGGACCCGGCGTGAACATTCCGACCACCGAGGGGGGAACGCGCCACGCTCGCGCGGACACAGGCGCTCGTACGCCTATGACAGCGCTACTTACGATGAAGACTATACCGGGGGACCTCATACCACGCGTCTCGATTTGCCCGAAATGCCACGTCTGGCGCGCCCACCGCGGCGGCCGGGTCCGCAGCTTAGGCCTGAGAGCATAGAGAACTTGCAGCGTGAACTGGATGCGCCAACGACCGAAGTGAAGGGCATCGGAAACAAGTTTGCCGAATTGCTGGGGCAAATGCAGATTCGCACAGTTCGTGATCTGCTGTTCAGTTTGCCGCGCCAATACCGCGATTACACCGAACTGCTAGCCATCCAGGATTTGCCCGAAAATGAAGAATCTACGGTTATCGCTACGGTCAGCAGCACGAGGATCGTTTCGAGCAAGGGTGGCAAGGATCTGGTTGTCGTCGTCTCCGATGGCACGGGCGCGCTGTCTGTGCGCTTCTTCCGACAAGATTACCTGGCGGCGAAGCTCCAGCGTGGTCTGCAAATCGTCCTAAGCGGCAAAGTCACATACTTCCGCGATATGAAGCAGATGGCCAACCCGGAATGGGAAGAGCTTGACAAGGAAAATCTGCATACGATTGGCATTGTGCCGGTCTACCGCATGACAAGAGGACTGCGTCCAAGGTTGTTCCGACGCATTATCAAGTCACTGGTAGACGAATGGAGTGAGAAAATTCCGGATCCGCTGCCGCCGGCATTGCTCGACCGGGCTGAACTGGCTGACCTGGGCTGGGCTTTGCGTCAGGCGCATTTTCCTGAAGGCTGGGACCATCGAGATCACGCGCATAAACGGCTTGCCTTTGATGAACTGTTGACCTTGCAGCTGGCCCTGCTCGCGAATCGGCGCGAGTGGCAATCCGAACCCGGCCCGCGCCTTAACATCAGTGACGATTTCATCGACAGTTTTGTCGCCGATGTGTTTCCCTATGAACTGACCGGCGCGCAGCAGAGCGCCATTGCGGCAATCCAGCGCGATGTCTCGAGCGAGATACCGATGAACCGTTTGCTTCACGGTGATGTCGGCTGTGGCAAGACGGCCGTGGCCATCGTCGCTATTGCGATGGCGCTGTACAACGACAAGCAAGCCACAATCATGGCGCCGACCGGCATCCTTGCCGAACAGCACTATCGCGCCGTCAGCGAGGCCTTCAGCCGAATGAGCGGGGAGGGCAAGCCGGTTGTCGCGCTGTTGACGAGCGCCTTGAGCGCGTCAGAACGCGAGTCGATTTATCGGGGCATCGCCGACGGCTCGATTGACATTGTCGTGGGCACACACTCGCTTATACAGGCGGGTGTGGACTTCCATAATCTAGCAATTGCCGTCATCGACGAACAGCAGCGTTTCGGTGTGGATCAACGGGCAGCGCTTCGTGGCAAGGGCGAGAACCCGCATTTGCTATTCATGAGCGCGACGCCCTATCCACGCACCATGGCGCTTACGTTGTACGCGGATTTGGATATCACGCCGATCAATGAGAAACCGCCCGGTCGCCAGGAAATCATTACCAAGATTATCGACCTGGTCGCGCGCGAACGTCTGTATGGATTCATCACCGCGCAGCTGGTAAAGGGAGGACAGGCCTTCTTCATTCATCCGCTAGTGGAAGAATCGGAGTCGCTTGATACCGCAGATGCCATTGGCGCCTACGAGCGCCTTACCCAGGTTTTCCACCGCCATCGCGTCTGCCTGTTGCATGGGCGCATGAGCGCAGCGGAAAAGGACGAACTCATGAACGACTTCGCCGAGCGGCGCTATGACGTGATGGTCACCACCTCCGTGGCTGAGGTTGGGGTCGACATACCGAATGCGAATGTAATCGTAATTGAAGGCGCCAATCGCTTCGGCTTGGCGCAGTTACACCAGTTTCGCGGTCGTGTAGGCCGGGGTGAAACACAATCGTATTGCTTCCTGATCCCGGATCGGGAAGCGCAAATTGACCTCGATCGAATTGGCGACCTGCATGCCGGGCGAACAGGTGCCGATGAATTGAGCATTGCCGAGCAGCGCTTGGCCGCCATGGAAGCATCGAACGATGGATTTCATTTGGCGGAGGTCGATCTTCAGTTGCGCGGTATCGGCGATTTACTCGGCCGGCGACAGAGCGGCCACAGCAATCTGCAATTGATGCGGCAGAATTACGCTGATCTGGCTGAACTATCCCAGCGTGAAGCGCGTACGCTATTTGAAGAAGATCCGGCGCTGGAACTGCCGGAGCATCGCATCCTAGCCGAACATGTGCGCAGAATCTACGCCAACCCCGGCGACATCAGTTGATGGATCAAACCGCATAACCTGGCAGTTGAGTCCCGCAAGCTATTCCTGAAACAAGTGGTGCCAGAATGGCGCTACTTGTCGCCTGATCCGTATGGGAGCGATACGGAACCGGCCCCGTTCCGCAATCGGCTGACAGGCTCTTTCTTGCATTACGAATCTGCTATCGAATCGATTGGCGCTATTCTGTGAGCGCTATTAGAATGCTCTCGTAACGTGGGAGTAAGCAAATGTCAGGCAGGGGAATCGCGCTTTATCCAGCATCGCTTGACCCCATACACTACGGTCACATAGATGTTGCGGTTCGGGCGTCCAGGTTCTTCGATCAACTTATCGTCGCTATATATGCTAACCCTAACAAAAGACGCGTATTATTCGAAATTGACGAGCGAGTCGAACTGGCGAAACAAATATTTCAGAATTATCCCGCAATATCAGTTGCGAAATATAATATTCTCACAGTAAACTATGCGCAGTCAGTTGGTGCAATCGCTTTAATTCGAGGGTTAAGAGTGTTTGGTGATTTCGAGTTTGAGTTTCGGATGGGTATGGCAAATAAGAAACTGGCGCCGGAGTTGGAGACAATCGCGATCTTATCCGACGAGCAGTACATGCATATCAGTTCGAGCACCATTCGAGAAATCGCGGAGTTAGGTGGCGACGTCAGTTCGATGGTCCCGCCCATTATTTCGAAAGCGTTACGCAAGAAGTTCGGCACTTGAGTTCGTAAGCAATTGCAGGGTCTTTCACGGGGAGGGATTCAATGGATATTCAACATCTAGTTGATCGCTTGGAGGATTTGATTGACGAGGGTCGGCATCTCTTCGGCACCAAATTCACCATGGTGGACGAGGAACGCGCCCTGGAAATCATCGATCAGATGCGGATTTCGGTGCCGGAAGAGATCGAAAAGGCGGCCCGCACGATTCAGCAGCGGGACCGCGTGCTGGCGGAAGCCAACGAGGAAGCGGCGCGGATCGTACAGCAGGCGCGGCAGCACAGCGAAGATCTTGTCGATGAACAGGAAATGGTCAAGCAAGCCAAAGTACGCGCCGAATACGTGATTGAGCAAGCCAAGATCGAAGCGGCAAAGATCACGCGCGAAGCCGACGAATATGTCTTGGTGCAGCTCAGCCAGTTGGAGCAGCAGTTCACCCATACGCTTGACGAAATCCGCAACGGCATCCAGATCATGCAGTACGAGGAGCCGGCCGCGGTTGAGGTTGAGCCCGAGCAGCAAACCGTCGAAATCGAGCAAAATGATGTCAGTCCGGAGCCGATCAACTTCGATAGGCCCGCGCCGGTAGGCAGCCACATCTAAATCATATACAGCACAACACAACCATTAACGGGCATCACCACAGCGATGTCTGTTTTGGTTGCCATGGCGCTGACCACTGATATAATTCGGTTTCCGGTCGGCTAATGCCCCTTGTTGTGGTATGCGTCTTATAGTCTTCGCAGCGGCCTGGGCCCTGGGGATCAGCGTCTCCCGGGCGCTCCCTGCGCTTCAGCCTTCCATTTGGCTCGCGTCAATTATCACAGCTGGGATCGCCTGGCTACTATTCAGACGGCACCTGGCCTGGTGGATTCTCGCGAGCCTGATCGCATTTGCGGCCGGCGGCTTTCGTCAATCGTTGCTGCCACATAGCAGCGATATCGCGCAGTATAATGGCTATAGCGGCACTATCACTGGCTTGGTCATCTCGCAGCCGAAACTGCGTCAGGACAGGATCCAGCTCCGCGTTGAAAGCGAAACGATCTTTGTCAACAACGAATCGACCGAAACCAGCGGTCTCGTCCTGGTTGAAGCGGATCGCGGCGTTGAAGTCCAGTATGGCGACCGCATTCAAACGACCGGACAGTTAGCTATTCCCGCGACCTGGGACAGTTTCTCGTACGCTGACTATCTTGGCCGACAAGGTGTATTCAGCATCATGCGAAATGCCGGCGTAGAAGTTGTGGATTCCGGTCATGGCAACGCGTTGCTATCAGCGCTTATCAGTCTCCGAAAGATCGTTCAGAGCAGCATCGCTTCCGCCATGCCGGAGCCGCAAGCCGGGCTCTTGACCGGCATTTTGCTCGGGGATGAAGACGGCATATCGCCGGAGCTGAAAGACGCATTTTCGCGGGTCGGCGCAGCGCACGTGGTTGCCATCAGCGGCTTCAACATGGTTGTCCTCAGCGGGATCGTCATCCGCGTCATGTCTGGCCTCTTCCGCCGCAACAAGACCATCGTCACACTCAACGCGCTTTCCATAATCGCCGTGTATTCGTTATTTGTCGGCGCCAGCCCCGGTATCCTCCGCGCCGCGCTCATGAGCGGACTGCTGGTGATCGGCAGCCAGCTCAATCGAAAGACATTCGTGCCAACATCCTTGGCACTTGCCGCCCTGCTGCTTTCGCTGCACGATCCGAATGTCTTGCTCGATATTGGTTTCCAGCTGAGTTTTCTGGCGGTGCTGGGCTTAGGCTTGTTCGCCGATCCGCTGTCATTGCGCTTTCGCCGCCTGCTGGACAGGTTCCTGCCAGTACACGCCGCGTCCGTCCTCCATAGGTTTCTCAACGAACCATTGATCGTATCGTTCGCGGCGCAGATCACGACCCTGCCTCTCATCGTCCTTTATTTTGGGCGCTTGTCGCTGGCAGCTCTGCCTGTCAACATGCTTATTGTGCCAGTGCAGTCGGCGGTTCTGCTGTTGGGCATGGCCGCTGCTGTTGTCTATGCCTTCATCCCTGTGATCGGCACGTTTATCTTCTGGGCGAATCTGGTCTTTGTATCCTGGACGATTGCCGTCGTGCGAGCATTCGCCGAGCTGCCGTTCGCCGAGTTGATCGTCGATGTCGACGGACGCCTGATTCAAGTGTTCTACTTGCTGTTGGTTGGAGGCGCGATGATACATGCCGCTCGTCCACCAATCTGGCAACGAATTCAAGACTACGTCAGACAACGCACCGTGATCCTGTCTGTCTGCGTAATCTCCGCCGTGATGGTAATCCTGATGGGCGCCATGATGCTAAGCCGAGCCGATGATCATTTGCATGTCTGGCTGCTGGATGTCGGGCATAGCAACGCGGTGCTGATGCAGACGCCGGGCGGGGCGCAGGCGCTCGTCGACGGCGGGCGATTTCCCTCGCGTCTTCTTACGGCAATCGGCGATCGACTGCCATTTTATGATCGAAAGATTGAGATTCTAGTCATCACCCATCCCGACGCCTGGGATATCGCGGCGCTCAACAGTGTGCTCGATCGCTATACGATTGGCGCGGTCTTGTATCATGGAGGGGCAAATCGCGATGAGACGTTTGAGCTGATAAATCAACGGCTCCGGCAAAGCGAAACGCCGATTGTAATCGTCAAGGTCGGCTACAGGATCGAGCTTTCCGACGGCGCCACGATCGAGGTTCTGCATCCACAGTCGCAGCCGAAGATCACCGACCGACTCAGCGACCATGTTATTGTTCTGCGAGTGACCTACGGGGACGCCTCGTTTCTTTTGACCTCGGATTTAAGTGTAGAAGGTCAGCGCCAATTGGTCGCCAGCGGCCAGGCAAAGCAGGCAAGCGTATTGCAGATTCCTCAGCACGGTGCCGCCCGAGCCATTGACGATGACTTTCTCGACTCAATTCAACCGCAGATTGCGCTCTTGCAGAGCGATATCGCCAACAGGCGGGGCGACCCGGACGCCGATACACTTGCGAAGCTAAATGAGACGCATCTATTCCGTACAGACAAACTGGGAACTATTCATCTGCGCACGGATGGGAAAACTGTGTTTATTTCCAAATGACTCCATCACGCGTGAAATCAAAAGAGGAGGCGCATGTGCCTCCCCTTCTCTGCCCGCGTTGCGCGTGACATGCTAGTAGCGAATATCAACCTGTCTGCCGGAGCCGGCCGATTCCATGATCGCATCGCAGATCACGGCGTTGCGGTAGCCGTCGACGAAAGTGGCGCCATAGGGAGCGACATCATTGTCGTTCACGATCGCATCAAAGAAGTGATGGAATTCATGCACGAAGCTGTGTTCCCAGCCGATGATATGTCCGTGGGGCCACCAATTCTCCCAGTAGGGATGATGCGCTTCAGTCACTAGCACGTTGTGAAAGCCCTGCGTGACATCGGGGCTTTCGCCCTTCCAGAAGACGTTGAGTTCGTTCAACCGTTCCAGATTGAAATGAATCGAGCCGTTCTCAGCGTTGATCTCGAAGGAATTGAAGTTCTTGCGCCCCTGGGCGAAACGCGTCGCTTCGACCGTGCCCAGCGCACCGTTCTCGAAGTCCAACAGCGCGACGAAGCCGTCATCGACGTCGGACTTGATCATGCCGCCCGACCCGTCCGGACGCTCCGTGATCCAGGTCTGCGCCAAGCCGGATACCGCCTTCGGCTCGCCGACCAGGAAGCGCGCCAGGTCAATGATATGGGCGCCGAGGTCGCCCAAGGCGCCGCTGCCGCAGATGTCCTTCTGGAAGCGCCAGGTCGATTCCATCTCGCGGTCCATGCCCCATTCCTGAAGGTAGACCGCGCGCCAATGGTAAATCTGGCCGAGCTTGCCGCTATCGACGATTTTCTTCGCCTGCTGCACGGCGGGCACAAAGCGGTAGTTGAAGGCGACCATATGCTTGACACCGGCCTTTTCGACAGCGTCGAGCATCAGCTTTGCTTCTTCAGCCGTCCGCGCCAGCGGCTTCTCACAGAAGACGTGCATGCCCGCCGCCGCCGCCGCGTTGCAGGGTTCGGCATGGGCGTCATTGGGCCCGCCGTTGTCGAAAACCTGAATATCGTCATTAGCGATCATATCACGCCAATCAGTATAGGCCTTCTCGTAGCCGTAGCGTTCCGCCGCCGCGGTCACCGCCCCTTCATTGCGACCGGCGATCCCGACCAGGCGCGGAATAGCCACCGGCGGATACATCATATAGGGGATCTTCTTGAAGGCATTGGTATGCGCCTTGCCCATGAAAGCGTAACCCAACATGCCAATACCGAGCTCGGGCGCCTCCGTATCCACGCCCGCGGCCGCCATACTGGTAAATGTGCTGCTCACTTGCTTTTCGTCAGCCATCGTTCGTCTCCTGATTTGGTATCGAAAGTCCAGATTATTCTTCGGCGAAAGCGGCGTCGAAGGCCACAGCGGAAGCGGTGAAATCGTTCTGCTTCACCCAGGCTGCCGATTCGGTCGCGCCGAATTCGCGGTCCATTCCGCTGTCTTCCCATTCCACTGACAGCGGTCCCTGATAACCCGCCCGATTGAGCGCGCGGATCATCGCATCAATATCCAAATCACCATGCCCGGGCGACACGAAGTCCCAACCGCGGCGCGCATCGCCGAAATTGAGGTGGGAACATAGAATGCTCGTGACGTTGTCGAGCGTGACCTTGGAATCCTTAACGTGGACGTGGAAGATGCGGTCGGCGAAGCGATCAATGAACTTGACCGGGTCGAATAGCTGGTGGATGAAGTGGCTGGGATCGAAGTTGAAGCCGAAAGCGGGATGGTTATCCAGCGCTTCCAGCGTCTTTTCCGCCGTGTAGATATCGTAGGCGATCTCACTCGGGTGCGCTTCCAAGGCAAACTTGACGCCCTCGTCCGCAAAGACATCGAGAACCGGCAACCAGCGATCGGCGAATTCCTTATAGCCCGCGTCAATCATTTCATCGGATGTGGGCGGGAAGCGGTAGATCATATGCCAGACGGGGCTGCCGGTGAAGCCATTAACGACATCCACGCCAAAGACTTTGGCAGCGCGCGCCGTGTCCTTCATCTCTTCGGCGCAGCGCGCGCGAACGCCATCGGCATCGCCATCGCCCCAGAGCCGATCGGGCAGGATATCGCGATGTCGGGCGTCGATCGTCGCCTCGGCGACGCATTGTCCGACGAGATGGTTGCTGATGGAGAAGTATTGCAAGCCATACTTTTCAAGCACATCCTTGCGCGACTGGATGTAGCCGTCCTCCGAGAGCGCTCTATCCACCTCAAAATGATCGCCCCAGCAAGCCAACTCGACGCCATCATAGCCGAAGCTCTTGGCCTTCTCGGCGATGGTCTCGAAAGGCAAATCCGCCCATTGACCGGTGAATAACGTGACTGGTCTAGCCATAAGACAACTCCTTTCCATTCTCCTTCAAGCGCAATATAGGCAATGGCTACAAGTATAGCGAGCAATTCGCCTTGTACCAATACTGCGAGCGAGGGACCTCTTTTGGTGGTTATTTTGCTGACGGAGAGGCACATGCAGGTTTCCAAGTAGCCGCGCTCATTTTGGGATTTCACCTGCGGATGCGCTATCATCAAAATCGGATTAGGCAGTTGCGCCAATCCGCTTTGGCATCAGGAACGGAGAACAGAGGTAGTGTCTTATGTACAACGGACTTGAAATCATCGACTTTCACGTGCACTTTCCGACGCAGGCGCACTGGATAATCGAAAGAGGTCCCAATTGGCGGCAGCAACACGTTGAACGCCTGGGCGAGCGGCGCGCGAAGATCGCTCGCGAACAGGCCATGAATTACAACCGGCAATGGCGGGCGACCTGGGGCTTCGATCCGCCGGAGCGCAATACCTTAACCGATGAAGAACAAGTCGATCGCTGGGCGGCCGAGGTCGAGAAATACGGTTTGCGAGCAGTTGGGTTTGTGACCGGCGGCGGCAACAAGAATCTGGCGAATATCGTCCGGCGGCACCCGGACAAGTTTATTGGCTTCGCGCATCATTACCTCTTCGGCGAAGGGGCAGATGACGAGCTGCGCCGCGCCGTCAAAGAAGACGGCCTAAAAGCGTACAAGCTGCTGGCGCCGTCGCTGGACCGACCGGTGGAAGATGAAGCCGCTTATCCGGTCTGGGAAGCCTGCGCCGAGCTCGATATCCCGGTCTTGATTCACTTCGGCATCCAGGGCAGCGGTGGCGGCGTCGCCTGGCACGAGAACATCAACCCGCTGAAGCTGCACAATGTCGCCAAAGACTTCCCCGACGTTACCTTCGTCGTGCCGCATTTCGGCTGCGCCTGGATACGCGAAACGCTGCAGCTTTGCTGGGCTTGCGCGAACGTTTCTATTGACACCAGCGGATCGAATCAATGGGTGAAGTGGGTGGATGGCGACTGGGATACTAAGAAGCTCTTCCGCAAATACATGGAGACGATCGGTCCCGAACGCATCATATTCGGCACGGATTCGAGTTACTTCCCACGCGGTTTCGCCGAGCCTTACTTGAAAGACCAGATTCGAGACGTCCGCGAACTGAATTACCGCGAAGACGATATCCAGCTCATCTTCGCTGGGAATGCGGCCAGGCTGCTAAAGATCGACTTGTAAACCAAGCACATACGGCGCGGCGAAACCAAGTCGCAGCGTTTGCGGCATGGCACAAAATGCGTTAATCTGACACTGTCCGTAATTTGAAGATGCACAAGGAGTAGAAAATGCTACGGTCGCGATTTCTTGCAATTCTTGCAGTTGTGATTATCTTGTTCTCGCTGGGCGCGATAGTCGGCGCGCAAGATGATATGGTCGAAATCGAATACTGGCAGTACAACTTCGGCGCCCGCGTTGACGCCATGAATATGCTGATTGAGCAATTCGAAGCGGAAAACCCGGGCATCAAGGTCGTCCACAACAGCGATATCCCCTACGCGGATTTCCGAACCGAGCTGGCGGCCTCGGCGCCGGCCGGTGTCGGACCAGATGTGGTAACGCTGTTCTACGGCTGGATTCCGGCCTTTGTTGACGCCGGCTATCTGGTGCCACTGCCGGAAGATGCCTTCAGCGAAGAATTCATCCTGGAGACATTCTCGCCGATGGTCGCCAACTCGAAGTTCGAGGGCAGCTATTGGGCAATTCCAACGGCAGTGCGCTCATTGGCGCTGTTCTGGAACAAGGATATCTTCGCCGACGCGGGTCTGGATCCTGAATCACCACCCGCGACGCTGGATGAACTTGTTGAAATGGCGATCGCCACGACGCAGTATGACGGCGACATGAGCGACATTCTCAGCATCACGCGAATGGGTCATGCCCCGGCGCTGGCAGCGCAAGATCATCACTGGTTCCGCGAAGTGCTGATCCGTCAGTTCGGTGGCGCGCCCTACAGCGATGACGGACGCACGGTGACTTACAACAGTGAAGAGGGCTGCGCCGCTTTCTCCTGGCTGGCCGCCTTTGAAACCGAACATGTGACAGGCAGCAACGACATTCTCGATAACGCCACCAACGCCTTCGTCAACGGCGAATCCGCCATCCACGTCGATGGTTCCTTCCGTGTCGGCACGATCGCCAGGAACAATCCGGATTTGAATTACGGCGTGACTGAGCTGCCGGTGGGTCCCAATGGCGAGCGTCACACCTTCGGCTCTTACTGGACGCATGGCATCACCCGCCGCGCCAACGATGATCCGGCGCGTCTGGAAGCGGCCGTCAAGTTCCTGCAGTTCATCACCACGCCGGAAGCGGGCACGCTCTGGGTCAACAACGTTGGTGAATTGCCGGCTCAAGCCACAGCGGCAGCTGACGAGGGCATTCTGGCCGATCCGATTCTTGGCGCCTTCTCGGCCGGTCTGGCTTATTCGCACGCGACCTTCTTCGTTGATGAAACCGCGCAGCGTCAGGTCTTGATCGACGCCTTCGACAACATCCGGCTGGGCGGCATGGATCCCTGCGACGCGCTGGATGAAGCGGCCGCGCTTGAGCAAGAGTTGATCGACAACTTCTGGGCTGATCGCGAGTAATTTGCCGAAAATCAGACATTGTGAACCGCGTCAGAAGAGATTCTCTGGCGCGGTTTAAGTTACGATTGAATCCAGCGAGTGTGGCTCAATGTCAAGAAAATCGGGAATGAACGAGTTTGAGTTTACGCGAGAGCCTTCGTTCTTATCAGATATTGACGGCCGAAAAGAATACCAAGACATGGATTCTAAAAAGAAAAGGAAGACAGGCCCGATGAAGCACAAAAACGAGGATATTTACCAAGCGGGCTTCGAGCAAGGCTATCGCGCGGCCGGGGCAAAGATGGTGCGGGTTGAGCTGCGAAATGAGACCGCTTTCATCATTGGCATCATCGCCGGACTGTTCGGCATCTGGGGCCTCTCGCATGTGCTCAACGACAAAGTCGGCACGGGCTGTTTGTGGATGTTCATCGTCGGACCGGCGCTGGCAGCTCTTTTGGGCGGTCTAACGCTAGCAACTGGCGGACTTGGCGCTATCGCAGCCTTGCCACTTTGGCTCTACATTGTCTATGTGCAGGCAAAGAACGGAGCGAGCAAGATCTAGAACGTTCCGAGAGTGATAGGAAAAATGGCCGTGCACCTGGCAAAGAGAAGGCGGTCGCTGCGTCCCACTGGCTTCGGCATGACACTCGCGCGCAAGAAAGTCATCTGGGCTTATATCTTCCTGGCGATACCTATCGTCTTCTTCGCCTATATCCGCGTGTATCCGGCGCTCTTCGCCTTTCAGATGAGCCTGCACGATTACAATCCCTTGGCCGCCGAGCAGCCTTTTGTCGGCTTCGAGAATTACGAAAAACTATTTGAAGAACTGGGCAAGAGGAAGTCCACGACCAAATCCGCCTTCCAGAATACGATCAATTACGTCCTGCTCGGCGTGCCGATTCAGCTCTGTCTGGCGCTGGCGATCGCGCTGATGCTCAATGAAATCCGCTTCATGAGCACGTTTTATCGAATCATGTTTTTTCTGCCATTCGTGACCTCAACCATCGCCATCGCCTGGGTCTTCCGCATGCTGTATCAGCCGCGCTTCGGGCTATTTAATGTCGTCTTGCAACTTGTCTCGCTGCCACAGCAGCCATTTCTGAGGAGCACTCAGCAGGCGCTGCCGTCAGTCCTGGCGCTGGTCATTTGGCAAGGCATGGGCTTCGCTATCATCATCTTCTTGGCTGGCCTCAAACAGATTCCGCGCTCATATTACGAAGCGGCCGAGGTCGATGGCGCAAGCCGCTGGCACAGTTTTCGCTATATCACGTTTCCGCTGTTGAATCCGAGCATCGTTTACCTGCTGGTTTTGCAGACGATCTCCTTCCTGCGAATGTTCGCGCCGGTGATAGCGATGACTGAGCAGGGCCGAGGCGGACCTTTGAACTCGACGGTAACGGTTGTGCTGCAAACCTATCGCGAAGCTTTTCAAAGTTTCAATATGGGCTACGCATCATCGCTGACCGTTGTGCTTTTCGCCCTGATACTTGGCGTAACGATCATCCAGCTGTCCGTTACATCGCGGCGAATCAACTGAGGCGAGCATGGCGGAATCAATCACACCATCAAACATCTTCAAAGACCAGGGACGCGTCAGCGCGGTCGGCCGAGCGAGCGACGACTGGAAGTACAAGTTTTTCTCTTATCTGCTGCTGACGATGATCGCCTTCACGATGATCGTGCCTTTCCTCTGGATGATCTCCACTTCATTCAAGCCGGAATCGGAAATACTTCGCCGCAACGTCTTCCCGGTGAAGCCGACATTGGATAACTATTCTGACGTCATCAACAAGACCGACCTCCCCCTCTGGTACAAGAACTCTTTCATCGTCGCCGTGATCAGCACGGTGAGCGTGGCCTTCTTCGACTCGCTGGCGGGTTTCGTCTTCGCCAAATACAACTTTCCCGGCAAGCGCCCAATATTCATCATCTTTTTAACTTCTTTGATGGTGCCGACCGAGATGCTGCTCATCCCCTGGTTCATTATGTCGTCCAATCCGCCGATCGGCGGCACTTGGGTCGATACCTATTGGGGCATTGCCTTTCCCGGCGTGATCACCGCCTCCGGCATTTTCCTGATGCGGCAATTCATGCAGGGCGTGCCCGACGAACTGCTTGATGCCGGGCGCATCGATGGCGTCAGCGAATTCGGCTTGTATTGGCGCGTCGCCGTACCCTTGAGCCTGCCCGCGATCGGCGCGCTCTGCATCTTCAACTTTCTTGGCAACTGGAACGCCTTCATTTGGCCCCTGATCGCTACCACGCGGAGTGAGATGTTCACGCTGCCCGTCGGCATACAGCAGTTCTCGTCGGAGGCCGACACGCCCTGGAATCTCATCATGACCGGCGCCTCGCTCTCGGTCGTGCCCCTATTGATTGTGGTCATCATTTTCCAACGATACATTATCGAAGGGATTGCCTTGACTGGTCTGAAAGGCTAGACCATGTCGCGCGACGACTCCGCTTTCCCTCACCCAGTCTATGACAAGTATGTCTTGCAGCCCTTCTACGAAGATGCCAAGACCTATTACTACGTGCCGATGTTGGCGGCCAATCGCGCGCATGTCGTCATGCTGCAGCGCTGCGGCATCATCTCCAAACCCAACGCCAAGGCGCTGCTTGATGCCTTGCAGCAAGTCGAGTCGCTCGGCGTCGATGCGCTGACACGTGACGGCGGTGTGGAAGACCTGTTTTTCGCCATGGAGAACAAGCTAATCGAATCGGCCGGCGCGGCCTATGGTGGCAATCTGCAGTTGGCGCGCAGCCGCAATGACCTCGGATATGCGCTGACGCGACTCGCCCTGCGTGCACTCTTGCTGGAAGCGATGGCTGACCTGCTGCGTCTGCGCCAAAGCCTGCTGGAATTCGCGCGTAAGCACCTGCAGACGCTGATGCCCGGGTATACGCATACTCAGCCGGCGCAACCCACGACGATGGCGCATTATATCGCCGGCGTGCTGGCCGGTTTGCAGCGCGATTCCTCGCGTCTCTGTTTCGCCCATAAGACCAATAATCAGAGTCCGCTTGGGGCAGCAGCCTTGACCGGCAGCGCTTTTCCCATCGATAGACACCTGAGCGCGCGACTGCTCGGCTTCGACGAGATTCAACTCAGCACCTATGACAGCATTGGCGCCTCTGACAATCTCACCGATGTGGCGGGCGCGCTTTCGACACTTGGTGTTAATCTGTCCCGATTTACGCGTGACATGCTCTTCTGGGCGACACAGGAAAGCGGCGCGGTCCGCATCCATGACAGTTTCATCCAGATCAGCTCGATCATGCCGCAGAAGCGCAATCCTGTCGTCCTGGAGCATCTGCGCGCACGCATCAGCCGCATGCTGGCACAAGCACAGGGAATCGTCATGCAATGCCACAACATTCCCTTCAGCGACACGCAAGACATCGAAGACGAAATCGTTCCGCTGCTATTCGGTTCGCTGGAAACGGCAAGGGAGATTCTACAATTGTATGTCGCGGTGGTAGACGGGCTTGAAGCAAACGTCGAACACTTGCAGGAGCGCGCGATATCCGGTTTCACGACCGTGACCGAATTGGCGGATGTACTCGTGCGTGAATGCGGTCTACCCTTCCGTCAGGCGCATAGTGTCGTTTCGGCTTTGGTGAATCATGCCCAACACGAGAAGCTGAAACCCGATGAACTTACCCTGGAAATGCTAAACCGGATCGCTACTGAGCGAATCGGAATAAGGCTGACATTAGGTGACGAGGCCTTCAAGCGCGCGCTGGATCCGCGGGCATTCGTGAATGAACGCGTTTTACCCGGCGGCGCCGCGCCGAGCGCAACAGCTGAAGTCTTGAAGGCGCAGGAAGAAAGTATTGACGATGATCGTCACTGGCTCGAGATCGTACGCGCATCGCTTTCAGCGGCAGACCAGGAATTGCAGGACGCGGTCCGTCGCCTGCAAGCGTCGTAGAAACTGGTTTCAAGAGGAGACGGTCCTACTAAGCGCTCAGTCAGATGCTTCCTCTTCAGCTGCCGGGTCGGGATCATCAATATCGGATCGACCTTCAAGCGTCATCAAATAGGCCACGATATCAAAGATTTGAAGATCGCTGTATATGTCCGCCCAGTTCTGAGGCATGAGATCGGGGTCAAAACCCTCAACCGTATAGGCCTCGGAATCGACAATCGACTGGTAGATGTACTCGGCGGCAGTCATACCTTCGATGCGTGCCGCGGCGCGATCCTTGATGTTCAGCAGTCCCGGACCGATATTCGTCTTCTCGCTCGTCGGCAGATGGCAGTTTGAGCAGGCGTAGTTCGCGGCTTCCTGGAATGTTTCGAAGAGTTCGGCGCCGTTCTCGGCGTCGCGCACCGCCACCAGGCGATCAATCGGCGACAAGATCGGCGCGCTTGTCGGTTCAGGTGTGGCTGTGGGCGCGAGTGTCGGGGTCGCGGTAGGCGCCGGCGCGGGTGTATCCGTCGGCGGCAGTGGTGTATTCGTCGGCGGCATCGTCGCCGTGGCTTCGTCGACGGTCTCTTCGACCACCTCGAATGTCGCTGTCGCCACCCGCATAATCGGCGCCGCCATTGTACCGCAACCCGCCAAGAGGGAGGCCGCGGCGAGCAAAACTGCATAACTCAAGGTCCGACGATTCATCGTCCGCTCCAACCGCCAATTGATCATGCTGACCGTCCTGTCCCGATTCGGGAAAATTATCACAAATAATTAGTCGGGCGCATTATCGCAAATTGGATTCCAATATTGTAGGGGAAGCACAGGCCAGACTTGCGGCAAAAGCAGCATGTACTGACATCATTAGCAAAACCTGGGCTGCAACTGAGGCCAGGGAACTTATGGTATTCCGAGCGCTTTCACAGGTGCGCTCGTTAGGTGTCGCGGACGTAATATGTTAGACTGAAATGGACGAAAGCCCAAATGCAAAGAAACCAAATGTCACAAGCGAGAGGATGGTGCGTCAAATGAAGAAAATCATAGTGTTGATTCTGTTTGTGTCTCTTCCGTTTGTCCTTCCAATGAGCGCGCAGGATGCGGATGTTGCTCCGGGTCCCGGCTTGGGCGGCATGATTATCGACGGGAGCACGGCAGGTGATCCAGCGACCTTCAATCCACTGATCGGCGGCGACACCGCCTCCAGCGCCGTTTATTCGCTGCTGTATCCGTCGATCATCGGCGTCAGCCCATTCACGGGTTTGGAAGAGCCCAACCTGGCCGGCGCGATGGCCTCAGGTTGGGAATATGACGAGACTGGAACGGTCCTCACGATTTATCTGAGAGACGATATCGCCTGGAATGATGGCACGCCGATAACCTCCGCAGATTATATGTGGGCGGTCAAGGCCACGCGCAGCGGACAGATTGACAGCCCGCGCGCGGGCATATTCGAGACGATGGCGGATGGCAGTCCCGCTGGCGGAAAGATCGTCAGCGTTGAGGCGCCCGATGACCACACGGTTGTGGTGACCTTCAACGAGGCGGACTGCATCTCCTTCAGCGATGTGAACGATGTCACACCTGTGCCAGCGCACGTCTTCTCCGAGCTGTATGGAGACAACTATGCCGCCATGATGGACGAGCCGCGGCGCATTCCAACTGTATCCTTCGGACCATTCAAAGATGTGGAATTCGCGGCCGGCGAGCGCATCAGCCTGCTCGCTGATCAGGCCTACCCCGATTCGATTCTGGGATTCATCAGTCCTTCCGAGTCGATTACGCTGCAAGTCGCGGATGAAAATGTCGCGACTGAACGCTTCATCGGCGGCGAATTCAGCATCCTGGCTGTGCCGGCGACGCGCCAAGAAGAGTTTCGCATCGATCCAAATTTGCTGGAGTATCCACGCTTTGAGTTCACCGGAAACGGCTTCACCTTCTTCGGCATGAATCACGCCAATCCAGACAACCCGCAGCCTGGCATCGATGAAGATGGCAATCTCGTCCCGCAAGAACCGCATCCGGTGTTGGGCGATGTGCTGGTGCGCCAGGCAATATCCCACGCCGTGGATATTGACGCGCTCATCGAGGGCATCCGCGATGGCAACGGCTTCAAGGTCGCCACGCACACCATCCCGACGTCCTGGGTGTACAACCCCGGTCTGCAATACGAATACAACCCTGACCTGGCGCTGGAGAAGCTGACGCAGGCGGGCTGGATCGACCACGATGAAGATGCGGAAACGCCGCGCGTCTGCGAAGACTGCTTATTCGCGCGCGAGGTGGATTCGGAATACAACGGCAGCGAATTGGCCCTCGATTTGCACGTGCCAGCCGGGTCGGAAATCGGCGAACAAATGGGCTTGTTCTTCCAAGCGGAAATGAACAAGGTCGGCTTCAAAGCCAATTTTGAAGCGATCGATTGGGGCAGCGCCTTCCTGCCTGAGCTTGTCGGCCAGACCTTTGACATGAATATGCTGGGTTGGAGCCTCGGCTTACCGGTTGACCCGGATATCTCACCCTTCTATTATCCGGAAGTAGATGTACCGGGTTCGGGCTTCAATTTCGGCTCTTACTACAACGCTGAGTTGATCGAGTTGAATGACCAGGCGAGGGTCGTTCCAGGTTGCTATACCGAGGCGCGGGCGGCGCTTTATGAGCGGGTGCAAGAAATCCTCTTCAACGACATGCCCTACTTCTACATGTACGTCTCCGAGTCGATGACGGCTGTATTGCCGGGCACCTTGAACTGGGATCCCACACCCTTCTCACGTACCTACTCCCAAGACGCTTGGGTATCGCCGGCGGTGGCGCAGCCCTAGGTTAAATTATCAGCGGCTGTCAGAGGAGACCACTCCTCTGGTAGCCGCCGCATTGGCGTTCCGAGACAAGCAGCAGGATTAACGCATGCAAAGGTATGTTGCACGCCGCTTGTTGCAAGCCGTTCCCACGTTTTTCGGCATAACCATTATCGTCTACTTCATCATGGCGGTCTCCGGCGACCCAATCGCGATTCTGGCCTTTGATCCTACGATGCGAAAGGATGAGCGCGAGCGATTGGCGATTCGGCTCGGTGTCAGTGATCCCATTCTGGTCCAATATGTGCGTTGGCTGGTCGGAGATGACTGGATGTTGGTCGATACCAATGCCGATGGCGAAGTGGATGCTTATGGTGACAACTATGGCATCTTGCGCGGCGACTTCGGCACGTCGTTTAAGTTTCGTGGTTCAAATCCGCTGAATCTCATCGCTGAGAGGCTGGGCGCGACCATTGAACTCAATGCAGCTGCGCTGTTGGTTGGTTATACCGTTGCGATAATCCTTGGCGTTTTGGCGGCGGTTTATCGTGGAAGAGCTTTTGACAGATATTCACGGATTTTCTCGGTAGCTGGCGATTCCTTTCCGAGCTTTTGGCTGGGCTTGTTATTGATAATGTTCTTTGGCATCGCCCTTCCGCGCGCGCTCGAACCATACGGATTAACCGATGGCAGCCCAATACTGCCTATGGGAGGGCGCTGCCCACCCGTGCGCGGTGGTTGCCCACCGATATTTGAGCGTCTGCAATATTTGATTGCGCCAGTATTAGTGATTTCTCTCGGTACAATCGCTGCGCTGTCGCGCCTTTTGCGCGCGCAGATGCTGGAGACGATCGGCAGCGATTATATCCGAACCGCCCGCGCCAAGGGGCTGCCCAGCCGTAGCGTCTGGATTAGACATGCTCTGCGCAATGCTTTCATACCATTCACGGTATTTTTGGGGCCATTGCTATTTGGACTGATAGGCGGTGCCGTCGTCATTGAACGGGTGTTTTCTTGGCCTGGGGTGGGCTTGCTGCTCCTGGATGCCGCCGTCAGTCGGGACTATCCTGTGGTCATGGCCTCCGTCGTCATATCTTCCATTTTGGCCATTCTTGCTTACCTTCTCTCTGACATACTGCTTGCTCTATTTGATCCGCGTGTGCGGCTTTAGCGGTTAGGGAACGAAGTATGCGGAGAAGGGCCACGAAATCAGGCCACACGAAAGCCGAGTTCAGGCAACAGACCGAAAGCGATCTGCCGCCATCGCAGAATATGTGGCGCAAAGCCGCGCGCCGCATAAAGAGGGATCGCACAACTTTGGCGGCCATGGCAGTAGTCACGGCATTTGCGCTGGCATCACTTCTCGCGCCATTCCTGAGCGAAGCGGTATTCAAGGTGGATCCGATAGATATAAACCTTGAGAACAAATACGCTCCACTATTGGCCCCGGGGCATCCGCTTGGGGCAGACGAATTGGGGCGCGATCACTTGAGCCGGCTGCTTTACGGCGGTCGAGTTTCTTTAGGCATCGCTTTTTTCACCGCCATATTCTCGATAAGCATCGGCATAGCAATTGGCGTCGTCGCCGGGTTTTTCGGGGGACCTGTCGATGACTTCATCATCTGGCTCGTAACCACCCTCAATTCTATTCCAGGGATATTCCTTCTGATTACGATAAATTCTGTACTGTCTCCGACTCCAGGGACGCTGGTGTTTATTCTGTCCATCATTGGCTGGACGGGCGTCACCCGACTCGTGCGAGGAGAAACCCTCTCGCTGAAGCAGCGCGAATACAACGTCGCCGCGCGAGCTATCGGCGCCTCAAACCTGCGAATCATGTTCGTACATATAGTGCCCAATGTTTTCTCACTGCTAATTGTAATCTTGGCACAGACGATGAGCGGCTTAATTTTGCTTGAAGCGGCGCTGAGTTATATCGGCTTTGGCATCCAGCCGCCGATTCCATCATGGGGCAATATGCTGAGCAACAGCGTAGATTATATGCGGCGCGCTCAACACCTGGTTTTCTTGCCAGGTCTGCTAATTACAACAACTGTCTTCTGCTTTTACTTAATCGGCGACGGACTGCGCGATGCCTTCGATCCGAAGATCGCTGACTGAGGCGCGGTCGAAACACATTATGTGAGCGGAACGCGGCGTCACGCGATCTCGCGATGCGCTATAGACAGTTTTGAACAGACATGATAAAATGACGTGCTGTAATGGATTCGAATTGGGCGCAGAAAGCTCAATTGACGCTTGGAAAGAAGCAAAAGGGAGCCTAGCTTCCCGGGAACCTGTACAATGGCAAATCATAAATCAGCGATAAAGCGCATACGTCAAAACGAGAAGCGGCGCCTGCATAACCGCAGCTACCGCAATCGCGCGCGCACACTGGTCAAGAAAGCCCGCGTCGCTATCGAAAGCGGCAATCTCGAAGAAGCGCGCGAAGCGACTCATATCGCCGTGCGCGACCTCGACAAGCTGGCGAGCCGCGGCGTCGTCCACAAGCGTAATGCGGCACGGCGCAAGAGCCGTCTTATGAGGCAACTCGCTCAACTAGAAAAGTAGCGATTCGTTACGACTTCTATCTTGGGTCAGACCCCGGCGCTGTTCGCCGATTCTTTTCCTTGGCCTCGATCTCCAGCCGACCAGGAAGATTCCTCTCGCCAATGAGCGCTTTTGCCGTGGTTAGAGCAGCTCCAGCAGGTTCAGCAGTTTGTTGATCTCGTCAATGGTGTTGTACTGACCGATGCCAATGCGAACCATGCCCTCCGGTCTATTGATCCGCTCCATGATCTCTACAGCGTAGTAGTTGCCACTCCAAACGTAGATGTTATTGTCGGCCAGATAGCTGGCGATTTCGTCGGGCGCATGCCCTTCTTTGACCATCGCAACTGTAGGGACGCGCTGATCGAAGCGAGCCCCATCGGTGATGCCAACGAGGGTTACGCCGGGAATCGCGCAGAGACCGTCAATGAGCGCGGAGACCAGCTCTCGTTCGTAGGTCTGCACTGCCATCATTCCGCGTTTCATTCGTTGCCGGCGTCCCACATACTGCGGCAATTCAGCAGCGCCAAATTCTTCACCAATGCGCTCCCAATGATCCAGGCAAGCGAGCAAAGCGTTCCAGGTCTCATAGCTTGGCGTACCGTTTTCCCAGCGGTATGGCGCGGCGTCTTTCGCCGGACGCACCTTGTACGCTGGCAGCGAATCCAACAGGTCTTGACGCCCCCACATGATTCCCAGGTGCGGTCCGTAAAACTTGTACGAAGAGCATAGCAGGAAATCGCAGCCTATTTCCGCCACATCAATCGGCACATGCGGCGCGCTCTGCACGGCATCCACGACATGCCAGGCGCCGACGGCATGCGCCATGCCGGCGATCTGCCTCACCGGATTGACGGTGCCAACCGCGTTTGAGGCCTGCACCGTCGCCACGATTTTCGTGCGTTCGCTGAGCGCCGCCTCCAGCGAGTCCATATCGAGTGTGCAATCGGTCGGCCGGATATCCACCCACTTCAGGTTCAAACCCTGTTCGCGGGCGATGTGCGCCCAAGGCGCGACGTTGGCATCGTGGTCCATCCGTGTGAGGACAATCTCGTCGCCGGGCGCGAGCAGCTGCGCCATTGATCGACTCAAACTGAAACTGAGAGTCGTCATGTTTGGACCAATGACGATTTCCGACGCGCTTGCCGCGTTTAGAAAGTCGGCCATAGCTTCGCGCGTCCGCTGAGCCATTTCGTCATTTCGGCGGCTGGTGGCGAAGGCGCCGCCAGAATTGGCATTCATCGTCATGTAGTACGCCGTTACCGCCCGCATCACACTGAGCGGGACTTGTGTTCCGGCGGGATTGTCCAGGAATATGGGCAAGGATCCATCATCCGCGGGCAGATGCAAGGATGGGAAGTGCGGACGTATCGCTTCCGCATGAAAACTCATGAGTTGATCCTCAGCGCTGGAGTACAGCCTCGGGTAGTATTGGCCTGTACTATAAACCAAGCGGCGTGGAAATTGTATTTCAAATTCGCCAGGCAAGGCGATCTTTCGATAAGAAACTGCAATAGAATCAGCCCGGATGAAGCTGCGAACCGATACTGACTCAGGCAATAAGTCGTCGAAACAGGGGCAAGAATCCGACTCAAGGCGAGCCGGGGGCGTCAAACGATTGCGCTGCCTCAACTGCGGACAGCATATTTTTGCCGCCGCTGAGTCTGAGCCGCCGGAAATCTGCCAGTATTGCAAGGACATGACGACCTGGCAATTGATCGAACACTAGGCGCGACTGCAGTTCGTCAAGAGCTGAGGTCTTCGATGCTGTCGCGTACATGTTTCGTCAGCTGAAGAAATTCCGGCTGATAAATCATGTCGGGCTTACGCGGACGCGGCAGGTCGACCGCAATGTCTTCAATCAGCCGGCCTGGCCTGCGCGACATGACGATTACGCGATCCGCCAGAAGCACCGCCTCGCTGATATCGTGGGTCACCATGATGATAGTTTGTACGTAGCGCTGGCGAAGGCGCAGCAGCTCCAGACTGAGTTTTTCCCGCGTCAGCGCGTCGAGGGCGCCGAAAGGTTCATCCAGCAGCAAGACAGTCGGCTGTTGCACAATCACGCGTCCGAGCGCCACGCGCTGTGCCATGCCACCAGAAAGCTCCGCCGGATAGGCCAGCTCGAAGTTTTCCAGGTGAAGCTGAGGCAGGAGCGCGCGTACAACTTCATATCGATCTTCGCGCTGAACACCGGCGATTTCCAAGGGCAAGGCGATATTATCCAGTACCGTTCGCCAAGGCATCAGGTTGGCATCCTGGAACATGATTGCAAAACGATGCATGGGGCGGTCGATAACCTCGCCATCGCAGCGGGCGGCACCAGAGGTCGCGGGAAGCAAGCCCGCCAACACGCGTATTAAGGTGCTCTTGCCGCAGCCGGTTGGGCCGACAACGCAAACAAATTCTGCCTCGACGACATCAAATGAGATCGGACCCAAGGCGGGAAGGGCGTCACCTTTGGGATCGCGATAAGATACTGACAGCTCGCGCAGGCTAAGCCTCACTCGTCAGAGCCTGCGACAAACCTGTTCGTGAATGCATCCTGCAGGTTGCCGGCCTCGTCATCGAGGAATCCCATCGAGTCGAGCGTGTTACGCATCGCTTCCCATGAGGCCAACTGGCTGTATCCCAGGTATTCCGCATCCCACAGTTCTATCGTATTGAGCAAGACATTGAGTTGCGTCAACGTATTGCGGTCGAAGCGCTCGGCCAAATCGGCCATCAGTTGACGGCGAGACAGGGCGATTTCGTCTCGGTCGGGATTCGATACGAGGAATTCGTCTTGCTTGTCTGCGGCAGATTCCAACGCGGTCACAAGCGATTCCTCAGCGGGCAAACTGTCGACATACTTCATGCTGGCGAGGTAGGCCGCGGCTGGATTATCGATGACGGCCCGCAAAGCGCCGGCAAGTCCGGTAACCATGCGCGCTACCGCATCAGGTTCCTCTTCCAAATACGCCCTACTGACGATCAATCCGTTCGAAACCAGGTCGACCTGCGATGCGACTGTGATCACATCCACATCAGATACAGCGCCGCAATCCCCGTCTAAGGCAAGATTCTGTATCTGGAGCGGTTCATTGTTGACGTAGACGATGGCGGCATCGACGACGCCGAGGCAAAAGACTTCGGGCGCGTTGAAGCCGATTTCGCGCAGATCGATATCGGCTTCGGATAAACCGGCGCTGCCCAGCAGAGTTGCCAGCCCGCTGTAACTTGCGCCAAAGCGACCGGGAACTCCAATCGCCATGCCTCGCAAGTTTTCCAACGCGCTCAGATCCATAGCGCTGCTGTAGACCAGTCCAACGGGATATTGCTGAAACCACTCGAAGACGTATACCACATCGCGGCCACGAAAACGCGCCAGGATCACCTGCTCACCGCTGACGATGCCAAATTGCGCTTGTCCGACGGCGACCAGATCCAGGACTTCCGGTTCTTGCAGATGTTCCAGAGAGACATTGAATCCAGCTGCGGCGAAGTGACCGCCTTCGATGCCCATGTAAAACGGCGCGAACTGAACGTTTGGAATGAACGTCAGCAGTATGCGTTCATTAACGGGCTCAGCCTGCGCGGAGGTCAAGATTGCCAGCGGCAATGTGGCGAGGATTATCAGTCGAATGAGAATCAACATGGCGGTGCATCTCTCCTCAGTAAAGCGGTCACGAACTCGAACGGCGCTGCCATAGCAAAAAACGCCACTCTACATAGGCGACAAATCCATATAGTGACAGCGAAATGGACGTCATCGTGAGCACAGCCACAACCACAAGCGGCGTATCATACAGATTACGAGCCGAGGTCACGAGATAACCCAGGCCGCTGCCCTGGCTCACAAATTCGCCGACGACCGCGCCAATCACCGCCAGCGTCGTGCTCGTCTTCAGACCAGCCAGAACCACCGGCAGAGCGGACGGCGCCTCCAGGTGGCGAAAGGTCTGCCAGCGTCCCGCCTTTAGCGAGCGCATCATATCACGGAGATTCGGCGATACGCTGCGGATGCCGACGATCGCATTTACAAGCGTGGGGAAGAAGACGATCACAGCGGTGGTTACCACCTTGCTAGCGGGTCCAGAGCCGAACCAAATGACCAGGAGCGGCGCGTAGGCGACAATCGGCGTTGACTGAAAGGCGACGATGACGGGCGACAGTATGTTTTCTAGCAGCGGCGCCTTGGCGATTGCGTATCCGATGATGAGACCAATCCCCACACCGAGTGCCAGGCCGTAGATCATCTCTTCCAGCGTAATGGAGGCATGTTTCAGCAGCGTGCCATCCACCAGCGAGTCGATGAAAGCCAGGTAAACTTCGGCCGGTGGCGGCACGAGAATATGTGATATGAGCTCCCTGGCGCTTATCCACTGCCAGAGCAGCAGCAAGCAAGCAATGGTGAGGAATGGTGAGACACGACGCAACAGGGCGCCGCGATTCACTCCCGCAGGGGACCTTCGACTGCCTGTGCTGAATTTGTTCTTCTGTTGCATTTCGCCCTTCCGCGGGGAGCTTGCAGAGGAGGGGCGACATACGTAACCACTAAGGCAGCGCCAAAAAAGGCGGCTGACCATGCTCGCGCATATCGAACCAGGCACACTGCCAGCGACAGCCTGCGCACCCTTCTCCCATCCGGACTGTCACCGTCGGCTCCGGAATCTCACCGGAATCCACCTGCACAGCTAGGCGCTATGATGCATCGCACAAAGGTGACGATGACCAGGGTCACGGGCTTGGCATGCTTTAACATGCATCACCGCCGGTAGGGACTTTCACCCTGCCCCGAAGGTTGGTCGAGATTATCTTCACGTTGAGTATATCAAGAATCGGAGAGAATTCAATCTAAAGCGGCGCGGCGGATTCCGAGACCGCGACCGGAGATTGATCGCTCTCACCGGTGGGCGCGTCTTCCTGGAAACTGGCGTCGGCCTTCAGCAGCGTAAAGAGGAAATGCCCGCCACTGCCCTGGCTGTTGCCTTCCGCCCAGATGCGTCCCCCGTGCGCCTCAATGATATGCTTGCAGATTGCCAGGCCCAGGCCGGTTCCCTCGTCGCCGGACCGCGACGCGTCCGCCTGGTAAAAACGCTCGAAGACACGATTGCGCAATTCGTCAGGTACGCCGGGTCCGTTGTCGAAGATCGACACGGTGATCTCATCCACTTGCTCGGTCGCTGTAATGGTAATCGCCTCGGCTTGGGGGGACCACTTAATCGCATTGTGCAGCAAGTTGCCCAACACACGTTTCAATTGATCGGCATCGCAAAGGACGTCATACTTTTGCGGCACATGGCTTACGATCTTGAGATCTTTCATCGCCGCCTGCGACTCGAGCCGCTCGATGGCATCATCCACCACCTGCTTCAGCGGCGTCTTCACCAGCCGCAGAATCGCCTCGCCCGATTCGATCATCGACAAGTCGAGCAGCTCTTGCGCCAGCCAGAGCAGCGCATCGGTTTCCATAGCGATTTCCTTGAGCGACTGTATGCTCGCCTTGCGCTTTGGTTTATCAGCTTCGAGGAATAAGCCTTCGATGATCAGTCGGATGCGGGTAATTGGCGTACGCAGTTCATGCGAGATGTTGGCGACCAAATCCCGCCGGGCACGATTCAGGCTAACCAATTCCGAAATATCTTGCATGCCGAGGCCGATGAAGCGCCGCGTTGGGCTCCGCTCTACCACCTGCGCGCGAGCACGATAATTGGCTCCCTCGATGACAAACTGTTCCTCGAGGCTTTCTTCCTCACGCAAGGCGAGTTGAGCCAGGCTGAGCAATTCGGGAGACTCAACCAGATCTGTCAGACGCCGGCCGATCGGATTGCTGTCGCCGAACAGCCGCCGCGCCTTGCGGTTGACCATGCCCACAGTCAGGTCCTCGTCGAGGAGCAAAACTAGGTCGAATGACAGATCCAAAATGGTGGCGAACAGCGCCGTGCTTTGCTGATTATCGCGCTCAACCTCATCCACCCGCGATCGCAGCCGACCGATCGTGGCATTGCGGTCTTTGATTAACGCACCAAGCGCTTTCCGCTCCTGGCGTTGTCGGTGAGCGCAGTATGCCAAGCCAACTGAGAGCGCGATCGCAGCTAAGAGAAGCAGGTCCATTCTCAACCCTCGAAGCGGTATCCAACGCCACGAACGGTGCTGATGCGCACCGGGCTGGACGGGTTGTCCTCTATTTTTTCGCGCAGCCAGCGAATGTGCACATCAACGGTTCGTTTGTCCATGGGGAAATAATCATGCCCCCAGACATTGGTCAGGATAAAGTCACGCGACAATACAGCATTCTGATTTCTCAAGAACAAGGTCAAAAGGTCAAATTCCTTGTTGCTAAGTTTGATCTCTTCACCACCCCTGAATGCACGGCGGCCGGTGAAATCCAGACGCAGATCACCGGAGGTCAACTCATCCTGATTAAAGCCGCGGTCCGGCGATGGGCGGCGCATCTGTACACGTACCCGCGCCAGAAATTCGCCCAAGCCGAAGGGCTTGACGATGTAATCATCGGCGCCGCTTTCCAAACCGACAATCTTGTCCACCTCTGTGCCCCTTGCTGTGAGCATGATGATCGGCACGTCGGCGGAGGCGCTGTCATTGCGAATCATGCGGCAGAGGCTGAGCCCGTCCAAGCCCGGCAGCATAATATCCAGCACGATCAAGTCGTAAGAATCGCCGCGCGCCATCTCCCAGCCAGTATCACCATCGAGAGCCGTGAATACGTCGTAGCCCTCCGCCCGCAGCTTGTCCGCCAGGTTGGCTATCAGCTTTTCTTCGTCTTCGACTAACAGTATCTTCTTGGCCACCATCGCCATCCATTATGCGACCGACAGCGAATTCAGCATACTCGAAGTCCACTAAATCTATGTTAAGTCATTTGGCATGTCTTTTAAACATCACGATTCGTCAGTTGAACGCGGTAATCGAAGCAGCGACACAATTCTCTGCGCCCATCAGGGATATAGGAGCTCGAAGGTCTAGCAGTAGGACAACAACGAAAGGAGATTCGGATGGACGGGAGCGCGCGTCGAGGGATTAGGATTCGGCAACTGCGCGGACTCCACCAAGCGAAGTGGCTGAGCGGACTGCACGGCGTATTGCTTTTGCCACCATCTCGGCGGCATACGCGCCAACAACTGTTGGGTCGGCAGCGACCTCGCCTGTTGCCAGGGCAAAGATGGTGTCGCCGTCAAACATAGTATGAGCCGGATTCACTGCTCGCGCTACGCCATCGTGCGCCATCTGCGCGACCTTGGTCGCTTGCGCTTTGTCGAGCGCGCCGTTGGTAGCGACCACGCCGATGACCGTGCTTTCGTTGGCGGAAACCGCAGGCGCAGCGCGCATCATGTCGACCACGGTCTCCAGCACTGAGACGAAGCCCGGCCCATCGGCCGAACGTAGTCCAGCGATAGTCTGACCATCCAGGTCAATCACGTTGCCGACTGCGTTCACGGCCATCAAGGCCGCCACAACCAAACCATTGGGCAATTCGATCGCCGCTGAGCCGAGGCCGCCTTTGCTCGCCCGCTCGTTGCCTCGAATCGCGGCGATCCGCGCACCGGTTCCAGCGCCCACGCTACCCATCGTCACCGGTTCAGCCGTAGCCACTTCGCAGGCCTGATAGCCGGCGTCGGCGTCCGGACGGACATGCGGGTCGCCGATTGTCAGGTCAAACAGAATCGCGGCTGGCACAATCGGTACGACAACACCGCTTCGCGACTGATAACCCAGACCCCGTTCAACATGCCAGCGCATCACGCCGTCCGCGGCCGCCAAGCCGAATGCGCTGCCGCCCGAGAGCAGGACCGCCGTCACTTCCTCAACCAGATTATGCGCCTGCAGCAGATCGGTTTCCCGTGTGCCGGGCGCGCCGCCACGCACGTCAACGGCGCCAACGGTCAGCGGCGGGCATCTAACAACGGTGCAGCCGGTGATGGCATCCAGATCGGTATAATGTCCGACCCTGATGCCCGGCACGGCGGTCAGGGTGTCATTGGTCGTCATCGTCGGGCCATATCAACTGAATCTGGTCGTTATTCGCTTCAATCAGGTCGGCATCTTCGGGATACAAGAGGGCGGCTGCTTCGTCGTAATCGGCCGGCGGCACCAGGATTTTGATCTCGCCGAGGCTTCCCAGGGTGAGGCCGAGGGCGGCGGCGATCGGCTCTTGATGAATCAGCGAATCAATGTCATTGGCGCGCAGTTTCCCGGCCAGGATATGCGCTTCCTGCAGGTTATGTGTAACGCAGACGGCAATCCAATCGGGTCCCTTCGGGGCGCCTTCCCGGTTTTTCAGACTCATAATAACTTGTCCGCGGTCTCCCCTGTAGCCGAAGTCAAGCCAGACAAACCATTCTCAATATGAAAAAGGGTGTCAGCAAGGTTGTGTAGCGTTGGCGGCGGCATACTCT